>JAGODZ010000039.1 GCA_017997975.1 Rhodoferax sp. | reverse complement strand
GCGCTGAAGTTCAAGGAGCTGGCTGAGAAAAAACTGCCAGGCCAAGTGGAAGTGCAAGTGTTCTCCAACAGCCAGTTGTTTGGCGACGGCAAAGAGATGGAAGCGCTGGTGCTGGGTGACGTGCAAATCATTGCCCCGTCGCTGGCCAAGTTCAGCAAGTACACCCCCAAGTTACAGATTTTTGACCTGCCTTTCCTGTTCACCGATTTGGCAGCCGTCGATCGCTTCCAAGCCAGCAAAGAAGGCCAGTCCCTGCTGACCTCGATGGAGAAAAAAGGCATCATCGGCTTGGGCTACCTGCACAACGGCATGAAGCAGTTGTCCGCCAACGCACCGTTGGGCAGCCCCACAGACGCCAAAGGCATGAAGTTCCGCATTCAGAGCTCTGACGTGCTGGAAGCCCAGTTCAAGGCCGTTGGCGGCAACCCGCAAAAACTGGCTTTTGCTGAGGTGTACCAAGCCCTGCAAACCGGCGTGGTGGATGGCACCGAGAACCCTTGGTCCAACATTTACAGCAAGAAATTCCACGAAGTGCAAAAGTACATCATGGACAGCAACCACGGTGTGCTGGACTACATGGTCATTGCCAACGCCAGCTGGTGGAACAAGCTGTCCCCTGAGGTGCGCAAAGGCCTGAACGACGCCATGCAAGAGTCCATCAAGTTTGGTAACAAAGTGGCGTTTGACGAAGACGTGGCCTTCCGCTCCAAAGTGATTGCTGAAAACAAAGCCAAAGTGCTGCCCATGAGCAAAGAGCACCTGGCCGCTTGGCGCACCGCCATGCAACCGGTGTGGAAGAAATTTGAAGGCGAAATTGGGGCCGACCTGATTCAAGCCGCTCAAAAAGCCAACAAGTAAAACGGGTCAGCAAGCGCATCACCCCATACCCCGGCCAGTCCGGGGTTTTTTTGGAACAACTCATGAAAATTCTTGACTATCTTGAAGAGTGGATCATTTCACTCATGCTGTTTGGCATGACGGCGCTGTCTTTTATGCAGGTGGTGCGCCGCTATGTTTTTAATACTGGCTACTCCTGGAATCTGGAGCTCACCACCGTCTTTTTCGGCATCATGATTTTTGTCGGCATCTCTTACGGCGTGCGCGTCGGGTCTCACATTGGGGTGGATGCGCTGGTCAATCTGTTGTCACCGTCCAAGCGCCGCGTGGTGTCCATCGCGGCTGTGTTTTTATGCTTGGTGTACGTCGGTTTTGTGCTGTATGGCGCCTCGGTGTATGTCAGCAAGATCATGGACATTGGCATCGAAATGGACGACTTGCCGATTCCCAAATGGACCGTGCTTGCCGTCATGCCGATTGGCTATGTCTTGGTCGGCTTTCGCTTTTTGCAAATTTTCTACAACCTCATCACCGGCAAAACCGACAGCCTGCACTTGGCAGATGAAGCGGCTGACGCGATGAAACTGAAAGCCAAAGAGGCCCTCGAATGAACACGCTGCTTCTCTTTTCGTGCTTGTTTCTGTTCATGGCAATTGGCATGCCGATTGCCATCAGCCTGGGCCTGTCCAGTTTGCTGACCATCTTCTTTTTCTCGCAAGACTCACTGGCGTCGATGTCGATCAAGCTGTTTGAGACCAGCGAGCACTACACCCTGATGGCGATTCCGTTCTTCGTGCTGGCGGGCAATTTAATGTCCACGGGCGGTGTGGCCAAGCGCATGGTGGTCTTCGCCATTGCGGCGGTTGGCCACCTGCGCGGCGGTCTGGCGATTGCGTCCATTTTGGCGTGTATGTTGTTTGCCGCCGTGTCGGGCTCCAGCCCCGCCACGGTGGTGGCCATTGGCTCGATCGTGATCGCCGGTATGGTGAAAAACGGTTACCCCAAAGAGTTTGCTGCAGGCGTCATTTGTAACGCCGGTACGCTGGGCATTTTGATTCCACCGTCCATCGTGATGGTGGTGTATGCCGCCGTCACCGAGGTGTCTGTAGGTCGCCTGTTCATGGCCGGCGTCATTCCGGGTCTATTGCTCGGCCTGATGCTCATGTTGGCGGTTTACTGGAGGGCGGGCAAGCTCAAAATCAAGCCGCCTCCCAAAGCCTCGACAACCGAGTTGCTGCGCGCACTGCGGGAATCCATGTGGGGACTGGCGCTGCTGGTCATCATCATGGGCGGTATTTACGGTGGTATTTTTACCCCCACAGAAGCGGCCGCAGTTTCTGCTGTGTATGCGCTGGTGATTGCGGTGTTTGTGTACAAAGACCTCGGCTTGAAGGACCTGCCTGAGGTGTTCTTGGAGTCGGCCAAAACCACGGTGATGCTGATGTTCATTGTGGCCAACGCTTTGCTGTTCGCCCATGTGCTGACCACAGAGCGCATTCCGCAAGTGATTGCTGAAAACATCTTGGCCATGGGCATGACACCGTGGATGTTCTTGGCCGTGGTGAACGTGATCTTGCTGATTGCAGGCAACTTCATGGAGCCCACCGGCATCATTTTGATTTTGGCACCTATTCTGTTCCCCATTGCCACGCAGTTGGGCATTGACCCGATTCACCTCGGCGTGATCATGGTGGTGAACATGGAGATTGGCATGGTGACGCCACCGGTGGGGCTGAACCTCTTTGTCACGGCGGGGGTCACGGGCATGAACCTGGTGCAAGTGACCAAGGCGGCACTGCCATGGCTCACGGTGCTGCTGGTCTTCTTGGTCATCATCACCTACGTGCCCATCATCAGCACAGGCTTGCCTGACCTGATGTTTGGCAAAGCGTAAGTACCGCCCAGGCTTACAACCCTCTCAGCCGGACCCCTGCTCCCAGGGCGTCCGGCTTTTTTATTGCTTCTCAAGGATGGATATGACTCCCTTTCGTTTTCGGCCCCGCACTTGGGTCGCGCTGGCCCTGGTGGGTTCACTTTCGCTGTCTCTGCCCGCGCTGGCCCAACTGCGCATTGGCCAACCGTCCGGCTTCACCGGAACGATTTCAGCGGGCGTGAAAGAGAACACGCTGGGTGCCCAGCTTTACTTTGACGCCGTCAATGCTCGGGGTGGGGTTCTTGGACAGAAGGTAGAGCTGATTTCCGTCGATGACCAGTTCGCCCCCCAGCGCACCGTGGAGCTGGCCCGCCAACTCATCACTGAAGACCGGGTGCTCGCTTTGTTTCTGAACCGGGGCACACCGCACTCCCAGGCCTTGATGCCGCTGCTGGCCGAGTACAAAATTCCCTTGATTGGGCCCAGCTCAGGGGCCATGGTGCTGCACAACCCGGTCAACCCGTGGATCTTCAATGTGCGCGCCACCTACCAGCGCGAAGCCTCGGAAGCCATTGAGCATTTGGCCCGCCTTGGCATCACCCGAACGGCCGTGCTGTCAACCGACGACACCTTTGGCGCTGACGGCGCGGCAGGCACGCAAACCGGGTTTGCCAAAGTCAAGCAGACACCGGTGTTGATGGAAAAATTCCCCCGCGAAAAGCCAGACTTCAGTGGCATTGCGCCCAAGGTGGTGGCGTCTAATGCCCAGGCGGTGGTCATCATTGCCTCTGCCGGCAACACCGCCGAGGCCGTGGCGGCCCTTCGCGCCGCAGGCTCCAACGCCCAGGTGGTGACCCTGTCCAACAACGCCTCTGACGGCTTCATCAAATTGCTGGGCCCCCATGCGCGTGGCGTCGTCGTCACCCAAGTCTTTCCCTACGAACGCTCCATCAAATTCGCCATGATTCGCGAAGCCCGGGATTTGGCCAAAGCGAAGGGCATGGACGGTGTGACACCCGCCATGCTGGAAGGGTTTGCCGCCGCCAAGGTGTTGGTAGAAGGCTTGCGCCGTGCCGGCCCGCAGCCCACCCGGCAAAGTTTGCGCGATGCCCTAGAGGGCATGGAGCGTTACAACCTGGGCGGTATTTCGGTGAGCTACAGCGCGACCAACCACTCGGGACTGGACTTTGCCGATATCTCCATCATCAACGCCGATGGCAAGTACCTGCGCTAGCGCGTCTTCGCTGACGGCGCTTATTCGGCTTCAGCGGCCTTCAAACGCTCGCTTTTCCAATACACATCGTCGCCCACCGTGCCGTCAGTCCGGTAGCGGTTGAGGACGCGGGCCAGCACAAACATCAGATCGGACAAGCGGTTCAGGTACTGGCGGGGCGTGTCTTTCAAAACATCTTGCCCCTCCAACGCCACCACCGCCCGCTCCGCCCGGCGCGCCACCGTGCGGCACACATGGGCCAGTGACGCAGCGCGGGTGCCGGCGGGCAGAATGAACTCCTGCAAACGCGGCAGGTGTTCGTTGTGCTCAGCCAGCGCCTCGTCCAACGCCAACACCGCCTCGGCCTTGAGCAGCTCAAAACCCGGAATTGACAGCTCGCCGCCCAGGTTGAACAACTGGTGCTGAATCTCCACCAGCAAGGTGCGAACGCCGGCAGGCATGTCTTCACACAACAGCACACCGAGGTTGGAATTAAGCTCGTCCACGTCGCCCATGGCGTGCACGCGCAGGCTATTTTTAGACAGCCGGGTGTTGTCCCCCAGGCCCGTGGTGCCGTTGTCCCCGGTGCGGGTGGCGATTTGTGTGAGTCGTTTTCCCATTGTTTAGTCCTGTAGGAAAGTAAAGAGGCCTATCGTAAACCGTGTACGGGCCCCAGTCAGGTGACCGTTAATTCGGGACAGCGCTGACTCGGTAGCCAGAACCTCGTGTTTCCAACGCAAAAGTAACGGGCAAGAATGCTTCAATAATTCGGGCATTGGTACGCGCATGCGCCGACAACGTGGTTGCCCAGTATTGACCCACTTTGCCCTGCACCGCCGCCAAGGCCATCGGCAACATCAGTTGGTCGGCCAGGTGTTCACCCACGGGCGCACAGTGCGCCAAATAGTCTCTGGTTTCATCCACCACTTTTCGTGCCACGGTTTCTGCACTGACACCTTTGTCACCGTAAGCCGTCAGCACTTCGGTGACGTGCTCATAGTGCAAAACCACTTGCAAAACATTGCCCGGACCTTCATTGCTGCGCAAGCCCCGGTCTTTCAATTGGTCGTCATGCCAACCCAATGCCCGCTGCAACACACCCAGCTCACGTTCAGAAACACCTTTGGGAATACCCGCATGCAGACATTCTGCCCAGGCGCTGACGGGCGCGCCGCGCACCATCAACTGGATAGGTGCCAGGCCACCCTGAGGTGGCTGAATGCGCACGCGCACCTCTCCACCGCCGGCCGGGTAGAAGCCGTGGCGGTGGAGCTCCATCTCAAAGAGTGCAGCACCACCGCCTGAGAAGTAGGGTGCCATGTGCTGCAGAAACGTGAACGAGGGTGCCATCGGGTTGTGCGTGCCACCTTTGAGCGTCAAAGCGGAGGGTTGGGTCGCCATCACCAGAGGCCACAAGACCGTTTGCAAAACCAGCATGCAACTGCCTGCCGAACCCACCGCAAATTCAAAATTTCCGCCCTGCACAGGGCCGGGGTAAAACACCAGGTGGCTCGCACCCAATGTCACCGGCTCGCCGTTTTGCGCAAACGCCTTGCATGTTGCGTCGCCACCGCCTACCGCCACTGCGGCTTGCACGCAGGCCAAGTGCTGGCGCATCAAGCCGGGTTTCGGCCGTTTGGCTCGAATATGGGTCAGCGTAAAAGGCTGTTGCGTTACCAGACTCAGCGCCAGCGCGGTGCGCAGAATTTGGCCACCACCTTCGCCTTGAGAACCGTCAATTTCAATCATGTTTCACCGCCTCTATCCTTTCACGCAGACGATTTGCTTCAGGGTGTAGACCAAGTCCACCAAGTCGCTCTGCGCCGCCATCACGGCGTCAATGTCTTTGTAGGCCATCGGGATTTCATCAATCACGTCGGCGTCTTTGCGGCACTCCACGCCCTCGGTCGCACGAATCTGGTCATCCACCGTGAACAGCTTCTTGGCCTTGGTGCGACTCATGGTGCGACCGGCACCGTGGCTGCAACTGTTAAAGCTCTCCGGGTTGCCTTTGCCGCGCACGATGAAGCTCTTGGCGCCCATGCTGCCGGGAATAATGCCCAGCTCACCCGCCTTGGCGCTCACCGCCCCCTTGCGGGTCACATACACCTCGTGCCCAAAGTGCGTTTCTTTCTGCACATAGTTGTGGTGGCAGTTCACCGCCTCCAAGTGCGTCTCGAACGGCTTGCTGATCACTTTGCGCAGCGCACCAATCGTGGCTTGCATCATCACCTCGCGGTTCAGGCGTGCAAACTTTTGTGCCCAACCGACACCCCGCACGTAGTCACCAAAATACTGGGCCCCTTCTTCAAAGTAAGCCAGATCTTGGTCGGGCAGGTTGCGCTGGTGCAGTTCGGCGTCTTTCTTGGCCAGCTCTATAAAGTGCGTCCCAATGGCGTTACCCACACCACGTGACCCGCTGTGCAACATGATCCACACGCTGCCCGCTTCATCCAAGCAGATTTCCACAAAGTGATTCCCCCCGCCCAGCGTTCCCATATGGCGGTGGTTGTTGGTGTTCTTCAAGCGCGGGTAGTCCACGCACAGTGCGTCAAACTCGGTCACCAGTTGTGTCCATGCGGTATCTGCGGCTGCAGGCGTGTTTTCCCACGAACCCTTGTCGCGGTTACTCCCTTCGCGGCGGTACTGCTTGGGCGACATACCGTGCGGCACGGCCTTTTCAATCTCGCTGCGCAGCGGCCCCAAGTTATCGGGCAAATCGCTGGCCATCAGCGTGGTCTTGCAGGCAATCATTCCGCACCCAATATCCACCCCCACCGCAGCGGGGATGATGGCTTTGAGCGTTGGGATCACGCTGCCAATGGTGGCGCCAATGCCGTAGTGCACATCGGGCATCACCGCGACGTGGCTGAACACGATGGGCAGCTTGGCGGCATTTTCCAACTGGCGCTGGGCCTGCGCTTCCACCGGCACGCCGTTAGTCCACATCTTGACGGGCACGCCGCCTTCTACATTCAGTTGTTGGTAAGTCATTTTTTTCATTCCTCTCACAATTTGATGGGTTCTCAACGCAACTTCACCAGCCCATTGAGCACACTGTCCAAACCGCCGAACACCGAAATTTTGTCGATGCGTTCAGCCACTCGCTCCAAAGTCTCCAGCTCTTTCATACGCAAGGCGATGGGGTTGCCCTCCATCAGCTTGGCGGTGTTCAACAGTGAACGCGTGGCGGCGGTTTCTTCGCGGCGGCGGATCACGTTGGCTTGGGCCGATTTCTCGGCTTCTACCACCTGGGCCAGGATGATCTTCATCTCGCCGGGCAAAATGATGTCCTTCACACCGACGCCTTCCAGCGTGATGCCCGCATCCTTCAGCTTCTGCGCCGCAAAGTCCTTCACGATGGCGTCAATCGTCGCCTTGTCTTCCAGCAATTCATCCAGCGTGCGGGTGCCCACTGCAGCGCGCAGACCCAACTGCAGTTCGCGGTACACCTGTTCTGCGGGTTTCGCGACGGTGGCAAAGGCTTTTTGCACATCGTCATAGCGCCAAGTGGCAGATAAGTTCAAGCGCAAACCCACTTTGTCCTTGGTCAATATCTCCTGCCCACTGATCTCTAGCGCCTGTGAACGCAAGTCCACACATTCCACTTGCACCTGGCGGTTGTAGCGCCAGAACCCGTAAGTACCGGCACCTAATAGCTCTTGCAATTTGCCGTCTACCGTCAACAAGCCAACGTGGTAATCGGACACCTGCACCAGCAACACGCCCGCTAAACCGGCCACCGGGCGCTGGCGCAACTGGGTCTGGTTCAACGTGACCAACAGACCCGCAGGCAGCTTTTCACTTGCGGCAATATCCACCACATCGATGCGCACGTCGTTCAAGCCTTTCCAGTACAGCTTGCGGGTGGCGGGTGCCAAGATCTCAACCAACAGATCATTCTCATAGCGCAAGCCCACTTGGGCATCGGTGAGCTTGGCTTGCACAAATTCTTGCGCCACAACGCCGGGCTCTTTGGCCATGAAGTAATCCGCCAAACCGTGGGTGAACGCGGTTTGCTCGATGGCAAAAGTCTCGATGCGCACCGACGCCCCCCACGTGCCGACCCAGTGTTCACCGGGTCGCAAAACATGCTCGAAGTCGCCATTGCGCAGCAGCAGGCCGCGTTCGTTTTTCTTGATGATGATGCGTTTCAAACCAAACATTTTTATTTCCTCTTCTTCTTTTCTTTGTCTCTATCCACGAAAGGGCCGCTGCCGCAGCAGGCGCGGACGCCGGGTGCACGCATCGTTTGCCGGTGGTTTGAAATTCCGGGACATCCCTGCCCTGGGTTTCAACTCACCGCCGCTGGATGCCGCAGTTCCTTTGCACTGGCGACTGCTGCGGGTGGGTGTTTTGACGACCCACAGGCGGCACTTGCTTCTCTCTCTCTATTTGCTTTACTTCCAAGTAAGCCGGTTGTTTGACGACCGGCGTTCGGCGGGAATCGAACCCGCGACAGACGCGTTATGAATGCGTTGCTCTACCAAACTGAGCTACAGAACGTTGGCATCTGGGAGTCGAACCCAGCGGGAAAACTCGTTGAAGCAAGCCCTCCGTGACCCTCTGCCTTTGCCTCACGTTTCCAGGTCGCGGCATACAAAGAATCTGGAATCAACCCAACTTCTCTGCACCAGCGGGGCGCCGTTTCCGGCAAACCCCTACTTGTCAGCGAACACCTTCTGCGTGTGGCTCTATCTGTATTGCACGGGGCATGCCAACTTCCTCATTTCATTCAGAATTCTCGTAAGTCATTGAATTAATTGGTTATTTTATTAATCAACCTGATTCAAAGCGCATAACCCTCGATATACATTTCTAATAACTAGCTTTATAGCTAGTAAACTAGCTCAATGAAAAAACTCGTTGTGATCGGATTTTTGGGCACTCAACTCGATGCAGGCCTGAGTCCCGTACGTTGGGAGAAATGGCGGCCCACGGTGTCGTTGGCGCAGCATGACGACTTGGTGGTGGACCGCTTGGAGTTGTTTCATGACGTGCGCAGCAGCACACTGGCCAAGCAAGTGCAAAGCGACTACGCGCAACTTTCCCCCACCACCGAGGTGCGCTTGGTCGAGATGAACCTGGTCAACCCGTGGGACTTTGGCGAGGTGTATTCCGCCCTGTATGACTGGTCTGCAAGCTACCCCTTCGACACGGCCACAGAGGACTACCAAGCCCACATCACCACTGGCACGCACGTGGCGCAAATCTGCTTGTTCCTGCTGGTAGAGGCGCGCTTCATTCCCGGCGTGTTGTTGCAAAGCGCTCCGCCCCGGGGCCGGCAAGGGCGAGGCCCAGGCAGTCACGAGGTGATTGACCTGGACCTGTCGCGCTATGACGCCATCAACCAGCGCTTGCACAGCGCACAACAAGACGCGCTGAGCTTCCTCAAAAGTGGCATTGCCACGCGCAACGCCAAATTCAATGCACTCATTGAAGAAGTAGAACGGGTTGCCGCGCAAAGCAAGGCACCCATGCTGTTGACGGGCCCCACTGGGGCGGGAAAATCCATGCTGGCGCGGCGCGTGTTTGAGCTGAAGAAAGCGCGCCATCAGTTGGACGGTCAATTTATCGAAATCAACTGCGCCACGCTGCGCGGCGATGGTGCCGGCTCCACTTTGTTCGGCCACAAAAAAGGCGCTTTTACAGGCGCGGCGACAGACCGTCCCGGTCTACTGCGTGCAGCCCACCAAGGCCTGCTGTTTCTAGATGAGATTGGAGAGTTAGGCTTAGATGAGCAAGCCATGCTCCTCAAGGCCGTGGAAGAAAAGCGCTTTTTCCCCATGGGTTCCGACAAGGAAGTGCAAAGCGACTTTCAGCTCATTGCCGGAACCAACCGCGATTTGCGCGCAGAGATTCGCGCCGGTCGCTTCCGCGAAGACTTGTTTGCCCGCATCAACTTATGGACTTACACCCTGCCGGGCTTGGCACAGCGGCGCGAAGACATTGAGCCGAATGTGGACCACCAGCTTCGCAATGCGTCGCAAGAGCTGGGCAAGCAAGTGCGGCTGACCGCTGAGGCGCGCGCCGCCTATCTGCGTTTTGCCATGTCCCGCGAAGCACCATGGAATGGCAACTTCCGCGACTTGAGTGGTTCTATCACTCGCTTGGCCACGTTGGCAGACCACGGGCGCGTGGGCATCAGCCTAGTGAATGCGGAAATTCAACGTTTGCGCTGGCAATGGAGCGACTTGAGTGAAGCGACGCCTCCAAGCGCAGACGCGCCCGACCTGCACGCCTTGTTGGGAGACAAAGCGGCTCAGTTGGATCACTTTGACAGTTTGCAATTGCAGTCTGTGATTGCTGTTTGTCGCCGTCACTCGTCCTTGAGCGACGCCGGGCGTGAACTGTTCAACGTATCTCGAACTCAGCGCAGTGTGGTCAACGATGCAGACCGTCTGCGCAAATACCTTTTGAAGTTTGACTTGGATTGGACACGGGTTGCCGGCTGAACCGCCGTACTCAGTTACTGGGCAGCCTTTGCCTCAAAATGGACTCTTCACTGCATTGGAGACAACACCATGAACGCACCCACCCCCCTCAGCCATGTGCTGCCCGAAGTTCACACCCACGAGGTGCCGGAGGCGATGCTGAACGCACTGAAAGCCCGCTTTGGCACGCAGTGCTCCACCGCCCTGGTGGTGCGCGAGCAGCATGGGCGCGACGAGTCGGCCTTCACCACCGTGCCGCCGCCCGCCGCCGTGGTGTTTGCAGAGCGCACGCAAGACGTGGCGGACACGGTGGCGCTGGCCAGCCAGTACAGCGTGCCGGTGATTGCCTTTGGCGTGGGCTCGTCGCTGGAAGGGCATTTGCTGGCGGTGCAAGGCGGCATCAGTTTGGATGTAAGCCGCATGAACGCGGTGCTGTCCATCAACGCCGAAGACCTGACCGTGACCGTGCAGCCAGGGGTCACCCGCAAGCAACTCAACGAAGCGGTTAAGTCCACCGGCCTGTTCTTTCCGATTGACCCCGGCGCTGACGCCAGCCTGGGTGGCATGGCGGCCACCCGCGCCAGTGGCACCAATGCCGTGCGCTACGGCACCATGCGGGAAAACGTGCTGGCCCTCGAAGTGGTGACCGCCAGCGGCGAGATCATTCGCACGGGTACCCGTGCCAAAAAGAGCAGCGCAGGCTACGACCTGACGCGGCTCATGGTGGGCTCGGAAGGCACGCTGGGCGTGATCACTCAAATCACGGTCAAGCTGTACCCGCTGCCCGAGGCCATTTCAGCGGCGATTTGCTCTTTTCCCAGCATTGAAGCGGCGGTGCGCACCACCATTCAAATCATTCAAATGGGTATTCCGATTGCCCGGGTGGAGCTGATTGACGCCAACACGGTGCGCATGGTCAACGCCTATGCCAAGTTGGGCCTGCGGGAGGAACCGCTGCTGCTGATGGAGTTTCACGGCTCACCCACCGGTGTCAAAGAGCAAGCGCTGTTGGTGCAGGAGATTGCCGCCGAGCATGGCGTGGCCACCGACAGCGGTGCGTTTGAATGGGCCACCACGCCCGAAGAACGCACCCGCTTGTGGACCGCCCGGCACAACGCCTACTTTGCCGCCATTCAGTCTAAACCGGGTTGCCGTGCCATTTCCACCGACACCTGCGTGCCGATTTCCCGACTGGCCGATTGCCTGCTGGCGTCGATCACCGAAGCCGACGCGACGGGCATTCCCTACTTTTTGGTGGGCCACGTGGGCGACGGCAACTTTCACTTTGGTTACCTGATCGACCCTGATCTGCCTGAAGAGCGCGAGACCGCCGAGCGCTTGAACCACGCGTTGGTCAACCGCGCCCTGAGCATGGAAGGCACTTGCAGCGGGGAGCACGGCATTGGGCTGCACAAAATGGATTTTCTGGTGAGCGAGGCCGGGCCGGGTGCTGTGGCCATGATGCGCACCCTCAAACAAGCGCTGGACCCCAAGAACATCTTGAACCCCGGCAAGATTTTCATGCTCTGATTTTGATAGCTTCTTGCGCACGTGGGGCAAGGGCCAGAGGTAGATTTGTCATACAACGCCGACCTGAGCAGCGATCCGCCAACAGTCTCCAAGCCCTCCAACCCAGCGCCGTGTTTACATCTCAGCGTCTTCAGCGATGGCGTTGGCCAAGTAGTCAATCTTCTGTTGCATGTCCTGCGCGGTATCGGCATGCTTTTGGGCGATGGCGTCGAACTGGTCTTGTATGTCCATGAAGGCATCCACCACGTCGGGGTCAAAATGGCTTTCTCGCCCTTGAAAGATAATGCCCACCGCCTTGTCGTGGCTGACCCCTGATTTATAGACTTTGTCTGAAATCAGCGCATCGTACACATCCGCCACAGCCAACAAGCGCGCGGACAAGGGAATCTCATTGCCCACCAAGCCGCGCGGATAACCACTGCCATCCCATTTCTCTTGGTGGCAATGCACCAGTTCTTTCAACAGCTGCAATTGCTCGGCGTGCAGGCCCAGGGTCTGCTCGGCTCGCTCAATCGCATCAAAGGCCAGCGTGGTGTGGGTCTGCATGATTTCATACTCGCGCGGCGTCAGGCGACCGGGCTTGAGCAAAATCCGATCAGGAATGCCAATGGTGCCCATGTCATACAACGGGGCAAAACGAATCAGATCGTTCGTGTAGTCCTCAGTCAGACGGTCTGTGAACGGGGGATGGGTGCTCAGGCGTTGCGCCAGTACCTGGAGGTAGTTTTGAACCCGAAGAATGTGCTTGTCCGAGTCCGAATCACGGGTTTCAATCAATGACGCCATGGCGAAGAGACCGACCGCCATGGCGGAACGCGTGGGGTCAGCACGACGGCGCTCAAGGGTCGGGTGGAGGGGGTTGACCATGCAATTCCTAGGTAGTGATCATTCCCGGTCCTGACAGTTCAACCACCGGGAGAAGGACAAAAGTTACTTCGCCATTATGGCCACCTCACGGCTCAGTGCAAGCGGGCGATCAAGGGCATTTGATAAAGCCACAGGGGCCGGCCATCAGGGCACGGCAGGCGGGCTGTGGGCACCCAGTCCAGCGCCTCAAACTCTAAGCTCACCAGCCACGCGCCGCTGACCAACTCAGCCTGCGCTTTGGCCATGGCGCGGGGCATGCTCTCGGGCCGCTGAAACAGGTACACCATGGCATAGGGCCGCCAGCTGCTGCGCCAAAGGTCACCTTGGCGTACCCGCGCCCAGGGGCAGCGCAGGGCACACCAAGCGCGCAGCGGCCACGCGTATTCCAAGCCCTGAAGCTGTGCCTGAGGGTAGGCTTGGCGCAAGGCCTTGAGTCCGTCGCCCAAGCCACAGCCCGCATCCAACACCAAGGCGGCGTGGGGCAACGGGGCCTGCGCCGCCAGTTCACGCAGCGCATTCGGAGGCGTGGGAAACAGGGGGGCATCGCGCCACGCGTTCAAGGGGTAAATCAGCAGCAGCAAGGCCAGCGGCAGCAGCCATGCCCACGCGGGCAAGCTAACGGCCCCCGACAAGGCCAATGACAGGGGAAAGCCCAAGCCAATCATGAGACGTCGCCACCAAGTCGGGCCCAGCAAGCTCAGGGCGACGCCCACGGCACAGGCCAACGCCAGCGCCACGACAGCAGCCGCCCCCCAGCGTTGCAGGCCCGCAAAAACGCCCCACGCCAATGCCCAAGCCAGTACAGCAGGCAAAGGCCACATCAGCGATGGGCGGCGAGCCAAGACCACGAACAGAGCGTGTGGATTAGCGTGTGGGTTAGCGGGTGGCGGCGCGGTTGAGCTTGTCCAACAAACCATTCAACTCGTCGAGCGAGCCAAACTGAATGCTGAGCTCACCTTGCTCTTCCATGCGCCCTGCCCGCTTGACGCGCTTTTTGACGCGGATTTCGACTTCGGCCATCAGCAGGTCAGACAAGGCCTCTTCCACCCGTTTCATGTCACGGGACTTTTCTTTTTTGGGCGGGGTGGAGGTCAGCGAGAACTCGGTGCTGAGTTTTTTCACCAAACCTTCGGCTTCGCGCACCGACATTTTTTTGGCCGCAATTTGGCTGGCCGCGGTGACCTGCGCGCCATGCTCCAGCATCAGCAAAGCGCGGGCGTGACCCATGTCAATGTCGCCCGCCATCAGCATGGTCTGCACCGGCTCGGTCAGGTTCAGCAGGCGCAGCAGGTTGCTGGCCGCACTGCGTGAGCGCCCCACCGCTTGCGCCGCCTGCTCATGCGTGAGGCCAAACTCTTTCACCAGCCGCTGCAAGCCTTGTGCCTCTTCCAAAGGGTTGAGGTCTTCGCGCTGCATGTTTTCGATCAGCGCCATGGCGGCCGCGGACTCGTTGGGCACATCACGCACCAGCACGGGCACGCTGTCCAGTCCCGCGAGTTTGGCGGCGCGGAACCGGCGCTCACCGGCAATGATTTCGTACTTGCCCTGGTTGTCACCGTCTTTGAGTTGGCGCACCAAAATCGGCTGCATGATGCCTTGCGCTTTGATCGACTCGGCCAGCTCGTACAGCGCGCCCTCGTCCATGCGCGTGCGCGGCTGGTACATGCCCGCCACCAGCTCAGTGAGCATCAGCGTGGATGGCAAAGCCGGTGTAGCGCCACCCGAGTGGGTGTCGTCCAGCGAGGCGCCGTCGGCCACCTTGGGGCCCAACAGGGCTTCGAGTCCGAGGCCTAAGCCTTTTGGTTTTTTCGTGGCCATGAATCGGTGTCTCAGTCGGGTTGAGGGGTCGGTAAGGAGAGCAAGGGTGCCAGCAACGCCTGGCCTGTTGGCCAGTGGCCTAGGCCCGATTCGGCATTGAGGTGGCCCTGCTCACCCGCGTCAACAAAGGTACTGCCCCAAGCGCTGGCAAACAGTTGGGCGCGCTCAAAAGAGCAATACGGGTCGTTCTGGCTGCCCACCAACACGGAGGGAAAGGGCAGCGTTTGCAACGGCACGGGCGACCAGCTGGTGAGCACAGGGCGCAAATGTTCACGCTCCGGGTCACCGGGACCGACCAGCAACGCCGCCTTGACCCGGTGCGTGTTGCGCGAGTGTGAGGCCCACGCCGCCACCAGCAGGCAGCCCAAGCTGTGCGCCACCAGCACGGCAGACTCATCGCACGACAAGAGCACGTCTTCCAAGCGCGAAATCCAGTCGCCGCGCAGCGGGCGCATCCAGTCGTGTTGCTCGACCCGCTGGTAACCCAAGTCCCGCTCCCACAGGCTTTGCCAGTGCTCGGGGCCGGAGTTTTGCCACCCCGGCAGAATCAAAATGTTGGACGATTTCATTTGCTATGGTTTTAAGAGTTACTGGCGCAGATGCCACTTGGGCCAGAGGCCCATTTCATGCTGATTGTTTACCGCGTTCGACCATCTCATTGGCAAAAGCAATAAACGCCTGCGCGCCCTTGCTAGAGGGGTCAAACACCACCCCCGGCACGCCATAGCTGGGGGCCTCGGCCAATCGCACGTTGCGGGGAATGACGGTGTCAAACACCTTGCCGCCAAAGTGGGTCTTGAGTTGCTCGCTGACCTGACTTTGCAGGGTGATGCGCGGGTCAAACATCACGCGCAGCAAGCCGATGATGACCAGCTCCTTGTTCAAATTGGCGTGCACCTGCTTGATGGTGTTGACCAAATCGGTCAACCCTTCAAGGGCAAAGTACTCACACTGCATGGGCACAATCACGCCATTGGCGCTGCACAAGCCATTCAGCGTGAGCAAAGACAGGCTGGGCGGGCAATCAATCAGGATGAAGTCATAGTCATCGGCCACCGTGGCCAGCGCGGTTTTCATGCGGTTTTCGCGCCGCTCCAACCCGACCATTTCGATCTCGGCACCGGCCAACTCTCGGTTGGCGCCCAAAATGTCATAGCTGCACCCCGCTGCTATGAGCTTCTCGCTCTTGACCCGGGCTTCGGCCACGGTGGCAGACTCCAGCAGCACATCGTAAATGGTGAGCTCCAACTTGCGCTTGTCTACCCCCGACCCCATGGTGGCGTTGCCCTGGGGGTCGAGGTCCACCATCAGCACCCGCTGCCCAATTTTGGCCAAACTGGCCGCAAGGTTGAGCGTGGTGGTGGTTTTGCCAACACCACCTTTTTGATTCGCAACGCAGAATATTTTGGCCATGAGATAGGTATTTGAAAGAGAGTGTCAGATGTCAGGGGCGAAGTGCGTGTGTTTCACGTGAAACACCCTGAGAGTGTAGGTTCAAGCGCTTAGCGTGACAGGGCCAATTTCACGCCAAAGCCAATCAAAAACAAACCTGCCAGCTTCTGTAAAGTGCTTGAGACCGTCGGATTGGCGCGCAAGCGTTCCGCCAAGTAGTGCGTCAGCAGCACCACGGTCAGTCCATAGGCCAAGGTCAACCCGGCAATCGTCACCGCCATGACGCCAAAGGTCAGTAAACCCTGGTGACGCGCCGGGTCCACAAACAAAGGAAAGAAGGCCATGTAGAACACGATGGCTTTGGGGTTGAGCAGCGTGATCATCATGGCTTGGCGCAAGTAATGGTGTGGCTTGATGTGCAATATTGGCCCGGCACCGGGTTGAGCCAACAGCATCTTGGCACCCAGCCAGGCCAGGTAGGCCGCGCCCAGCCACTGCACCGCTTGGAATGCTGTGGGGTAAGTGGCCAGTAAAGTCGCCACACCCGCCACCGCCATCCACAACAACACCTGATCTCCCACAATGACGCCCAAGGTGGCCGCCAACCCACCACGTACAGCGCCCTTGCTGGTCGAGGTGATCAAGGCCAGGTTGCCCGGCCCGGGAATCATCAAGAACACAATGATGGCGATCACGAATGCGCCGTAGTCTGCAATGCCGAACATGGGTGAAGTCTTTCAAATGGAATGCGCGAGTTTACGCGCTGGCGGTTTTTCAGATCCCAGCCATCCACTCGCTGGGGCTTTGTTCATCAAGCGCAGGTTCTAATGGTTGGTGCAGCGATTTTTGCGCTGCAACTTCTGCCACCTGGTCCCGCAAGGCCTTGAATGACTTTTGAGGTTCTAGCCCTTGTCGGGACTGCGCAAGCTGCTACTGAAAATGTAGTCATTCTTGCGTTACAGCCCCCACTCTCACCCCCCAACCCCTCTCTCGCCCCGCCGGGCGAGAGAGGGGGGCCAACAGCCGTATTTGGCCGGGTGTTTTAAGGGGGCGAGTTCAACGTGGGCGGCCAACATTCAAAGGGGCCTTTAACAGCCGTATCTCGTTTCGGAAGGCCTTTGAGTGGGTTTTGGGTCGCTGGCCCTTGTCTGGGCTGCGCGAGCTGCTACTGAAAATGTAGTCATTCTTGCGTTACAACCCCCACTCTCACCCCCAACCCCTCTCTCGCCCCGCCGGGCGAGAGAGGGGGGCCAACAGCCTTATGTGGCCGCGTGTTTTAAGGGGGCGAGTTCAACGTGGGCGGCCAACCTTCAAAGTGGCGTTTAACAGCCGTATTTGGCAATGGGTTTGAAGGTGGGGGGTGCATAGTGCTTTGCCAACCTTCAAAGTGATTAGGGCAGCATCCACTTGAACACGGCAACATGGTTCCCGGCGAGTTTGAATGTTGGCGTTTTAGATTGAACTCAACCCCGCACAAAGCGTTGGCCACATACGGCTGTTGAGCTCCCTTTCCGCCCCGGCGGGGGTGGAGAGGGTTGGGGAGAGGGGGGGAATGAACAAGGCTTAAAAACTTCTGCAACCTATTTCCGCAAGGCCTTCTAAGCCGATTCAGCCAAGCGCATCCAGATGATGCAGCGCTCGGCATCCAGACCGGGCACGGTCAGTTGTTCCACGTGAAACACAGTCACGGTCACTGGCAAAGCCGCTATCTCATCGGCGGGATGCTTGCCCTTCATGCCCATCCAAATGCCCTCCTCCGCCAAAGCCGCCACCGACCACTGGGTGAAGTCAACGAGTGAGGCAAAGGCACGCGAGCTGACCACCGCGTATTTGTCAGTCAGGTTTTCCACCCGGGCGTGCACACCGCGCAGGTTGGGCAGCTTCAATCCCAGCGCCACCTGCTGAATGAAGGCCGCTTTCTTGGCCACCGTGTCCACACAATCCACCGCCATGTCGGGGCAGCAAATGGCGATCACCGCGCCGGGCAGACCGGCACCCGAGCCCACATCCAGCCAACGCAAGGGCTTCCCCGATGCCTCGGTACGCGCTTGAATGCCCGTAGCCGCCAACTGTTGGCGCAGCGGTTTGATCACTGCCAAACTGTCCAGCAAATGGTGCGTCAGCATTTCCACCGGGTTGCGCACAGCGGTCAGGTTGTAGACCTTGGTCCACTTCTGAATCAACGCCATGTAGTCCAACAGCTGGCCCACTTGGGCATCTGTCAACGCCAAATCGAGCGCCAGCAGGCCTTGGCGGAGTTCGGTTTCGAGGGGCCGCATCAAAGCACACCCGCTTCTGAGGGTTGCGCCTCTGCGTTTCCTTTTTCGAACACGAACCCCTTGAACTTGCTTTTCTTCAAGTGAATCAGCAGCAGCGACACGGTGGCCGG
>JAGODZ010000210.1 GCA_017997975.1 Rhodoferax sp. | reverse complement strand
GAACGAGCCAATCAATGTCCGCCTCCGTCTTACCGGCCTTTTTTAAGGTGGCGCGCGCGGCTTGCTCAAGCAAGCCGACGGCCAGCTTGAACACCGCCTGCCCATCCATCTTCAACAGCGGATCACCTATTACTTGACCACCTGAAACCTGGCCGGGCACACACAGTATGCCCACGTGCTTGCCATCGGCGTGCAAATCGCTGGCCAAAATGCCGGGGGTATCAGAGGCTTCCAATACGACCGCGCCTGCCCCATCGCCAAACAAGACACAGGTCGTGCGATCGGTGAAGTCCAAAATGCGTGAAAAAACCTCGGCACCGATCACCAAGGCCTTGGTGGCTGTGCCGGTCTTGATCAGGGCGTCAGCCACCGTCAGAGCGTACACAAAACCGCTGCAAACAGCCTGAACATCAAAAGCCGCACCACCGTTGGCACCCAGTTTATGTTGAAGTATGCAGGCGGTTGACGGAAAAACCATGTCCGGCGTGGACGTGGCAACGATGATCAGATCGATATCCTGAGCGGATAACCCTGCCGCGTCCAGCGCGCGACGCGCGGCCTCCAGTGCCAAGTCGCTGCTGCACACATCGGGCGCTGCAAAATGCCGCGCCTTGATTCCCGTGCGCTCAACGATCCATTGGTCCGAAGTTTCGACACCTTTGGCACTTAATTCAGCCACCAAATCGGCATTGGTAAGCCGCCGAGGGGGCAAATAACTGCCCGTGCCAGTAATGCGTGAATAGAGTCTCATAGTTCAGGCTGATGCGACCGCACGGGAGAGCACCGACCCCTCCGCCGCTGCCAACAAGGGCGCAGCATGAGCAATGCGGGCTTGCACACGGTCAAGCAAGTTGTTTCGGGCTGCATCATACGCGCGCGCCAAAGCGAATTCGAAAGCCACCGCATCGGCCGAACCATGACTCTTGAACACCAGTCCCCGCAAGCCCAGCAAGGCGCCGCCGTTGTAGCGTCGATGGTCCATTCGTTTTTTAAGCGCCGATATGATGGGATAAGCAGCAATTGCGGCCATTTTGGTCAAAATATTGCGAGAAAATTCAATTTTCAAGAAGTTGACAATCATGGTTGCTAGGCCCTCACTGGCTTTCAAAGCGACATTGCCAACAAAGCCGTCACACACCACAATATCGGCCGTGCCTTTGAAAATGTCATTGCCTTCCACATTGCCGTAGAAGTTCAGGTCACCCGCTTTGGAGGCAGCGCGCAAAAGTTCGCCCGCCTTCTTGATGACTTCGTTGCCTTTGATGGCTTCTTCACCAATATTGAGCAAACCGACAGTGGGATTTTCCCGGTTGTCGAGTGCCGACACCAAGGCTGCACCCATGACCGCAAACTGAAGCAAGTGCTCCGCAGAACAGTCAACATTCGCCCCCATGTCAAGCACTGTGGTGCCATGACCCTTGGCGTTGGGGATTTGACCTGCAATGGCCGGGCGATCAATCCCGTCTAATGTTTTAAGAACATAGCGAGAAATCGCCATCAAGGCAGCCGTGTTGCCGGCTGAAACGGCAGCTTGTGCAGCGCCCTCCTTCACTTGTTGAATCGCCACACGCATAGAGGAGTCCTTCTTGCGCCGCAACGCAAGCTCCAAGGGATCATCCATTTCCACGACTTCGCTGGCGAACACCGCGCTACCGCGTGGGTGTGAGAAAGAGGAAATCGCCTCTGGCAATCCGACGAGAATCAACCGGGCATCAGGGTGATGATTGAGAAATGCAAGGCAAGCAGGAAGCGTGACAGACGTGCCATGATCGCCCCCCATGCAGTCGACAGCAATAGTGATCATGATGAAAATCTAGTACACCACGGCCAACACGAACCGGGTTTCGGACACGTCAAAAAGAAAGGCCTGGGGCTACCCTATGAGCAGCCCCAGGCCTTCGCATGACTATGAAAATCAGGCTTCAGCTTTGGTCTTCAAAACCTTGCGACCCCGGTAAAACCCGGTGGCACTGATATGGTGACGCAAGTGAACTTCACCTGTGGTGGACTCAACTGCAATACCTGGAACAACCAGAGCGTTGTGCGAACGGTGCATACCGCGCTTGGAAGGTGATTTTTTATTCTGCTGGACGGCCATGGTGGCTCCTTACGTCTGTGTTGCGACGCCCGCAACATCTGGGATGAGTGAAATACACGACCACTGGTGCCGTGCGAAGCCTTAAATTATAGCCTAAGCCACCGTATCACTTGGGCTTGGTATCCTGAAGTTGAGCAAGAACCGCGAAAGGATTGCGCTTCTCGGCAGACGCCGCTTCAAAATTCGCGTCTTCTGCCGCCATGACCACTTCACGAGGACATTCGTCATGCCGTGGCACCAGTGGCAACTCCATTAAGACTTCATCTTCAATGAGTTCTGAGAGTTTGAATTCCGGGTGCAGTGCAAGCACATCTTCTTCACAATCATCATCCTGCTGCTCGGCATCGTCCTCTGATGCCACGAATCTAAAAGAACGATTCACACTCACCAAGCAGTCCACGGGCCCCAAACAGCGCTGACAAGTGAGGGGCAAAGTGACATCGGCTTGCACATGCAGCCAGATCTGATCCACCCCCGCGTCCCCCAGCTTGAGCTCGCCTTGGGCAGACCAATTCAGGTAGCGGTCTGCGCCCACGCCGTGGGTTTCAACCAAAAGCCGCTCGTAGTTTGACAACAGATCGTGGCCTGATATTTCACGCGCCGATTGAGCAAAGTTTTTAACATCGAGACGGGGGGCCAGAGACTCTTTATTCATGCCTTGAGTGTAAGAGAATCGCTCTATGCTAGAAATTACCCCCCGAAAACTCATCTTAGGTTCGACCTCACCCTATCGCCGCGAGCTGCTTGAGAGATTGCGCATTCCATTTACGGTGGAAGCACCTCACGTCGATGAAACGCCGCTGCCGCTAGAAACGCCTCAACAAATAGCCTCCCGACTGGCCATGAGCAAAGCACGGGCCGTAGCCGCGAAGTTTCCTGACTGCGTTGTCATCGGCTCCGACCAGGTGGCGGATTTAGAAGGCCAGGCCCTCGGCAAACCTGGGAATCACACACGCGCGCTTGCTCAATTGCAAACCATGCGGGGGAAGGTTGTTGTATTTCAAACGGCAGTCGCGGTCGTCTGCCAACAGAGTGGGTTTGAACAATTAGAACTAGCACAAGTCAAAGTCACCTTCCGCGATCTCAGCGATGCTCAAATTGAGGCTTATTTGCGGGCTGAGACTCCTTACGACTGCGCTGGAAGCGCCAAAAGCGAAGGGCTTGGCATCGCTCTGCTGGCCTCGATTGAGAATGATGACCCCACCGCACTGGTTGGCCTGCCACTGATACGGACCTGCCAAATGCTGGAAGCAGCGGGCATTCAACTTCTGTAATCCCATGGCACCCGCAACTCATCATTCAAAAACCCCTTTTGGGAAACTCTACCTCGTGCCCGCACCTTTGGACTTCGGTTGCAATGACCCTATTGCACTCCAAAAAACCATGCCATTGGGCACCTTAGAGGTGGCAGCCGGCTTGCACCACTGGATTACTGAAAACGCAAAAACAACCCGCGCTTACTTGAAACGCGTCAACGACGTGGTGGCCCTCTGCCAACCCCTTCAAGCACTGAACATCACAGAACTTCCTCGGGAAGTGCATAAAAAAGGGGATCACACGGGCAACTTCGATGCACGCCCCCTTTTGAAGGCTGCACTTGAAGGGCATGACATGGGCTTGGGTAGCGAGGCCGGTATGCCAGCGGTCGCCGACCCGGGCTCTTCTGTGGTTCGGGCCGCTCACGATTTGGGAATTGAAGTCATTCCACTGACCGGACCGGTATCTTTGTTGCTGGCGCTGGCGGCCAGTGGCCTCAATGGCCAGAGTTTTGCGTTTGTGGGCTATTTGCCGCAGGAGCCTGCTGAGCGCGCAAAACGCATCCGAGAACTAGAGTCTTTGGCGCTGAAAACAGGACAGACCCAGCTTTTTATAGAAACCCCTTATCGCAATGCGGCCATGATGCAATCCCTGGTGCAGACCTTGCAGCCGAATACCCGGTTGGCTGTCTGTAGCGGATTAACGCTGACGAGAGGCGTGTGCCGCAGTGAGACTATTCAAAACTGGCGACATCAACCAGCCGTCGCAGACAATTCAACGCCTGCGGTGTTTGCACTGGGACGCTGACGGTGCTGTCAGCCTCAACTCAAGAAATTCGACTCAACGAAACGCTGGTTTAAAAGGCAGGGCGTGGGCTGCGCCTTCCCCCACGGCCACCCCAAAACGCTTGAACAGACGTTCTGCAACGTTGTCTCGCCGGGTGTAATCAATGATGTCCTCTGACTTGACCACCTCGCGTGCCACGTAATCCAAACTGCCCAAGTGATCGGCCAAGCCCAATTCAATGGCTTGCTGGCCACTCCAAAACAGTCCACTGAAGGTCTCTGGCGTTTCTTTCAAACGATCCCCTCGACCTGCCTTCACGACATCAATGAACTGCTGGTGGATTTGATTCAGCATGGCTTGGGCATAAACGCGTTGCTTATCAGTTTGAGGACTGAAGGGATCCAAAAACCCTTTGTTTTCACCCGCCGTCATCAGTCGGCGCTCAATTCCGAGCTTCTCCATCAACCCGGTAAAACCGAATCCATCCATGAGCACGCCGATGCTGCCCACGATACTGGCTTTATCGACATAAATTTGATCGGCCGCAACAGCAATATAGTAAGCAGCAGACGCGCAAGACTCTTCAACCACGGCATACACAGGCTTGTTGTGAATCAGCTTTAACCGCCGAATCTCGTCGTTAATGATGCCCGCCTGAACAGGGCTCCCTCCAGGGGAGTTGATCAATAGAACCACCGCTTGCGCGCCGCTGTCCTCAAATGCGCTTCGCATCGCGGCAATGATCAAATCCGCACTCGCCTCGGCACCAGAGGCAATCTCACCTTTGATTTCCACAACCGCAGTGTGCGGCGTTGAGGCATCCGCCGTGGATTGGCTTTGCGTCACCCACAACCACACCAAAAATCCAAAAAATGCCAGCCATGCCAGTCGAACAAACGTCCGCCATCGTCGGGCGGCTCGGTATTCAGTCAGAGACGCAAAAACCAATTTTTCCATGGTTTTTCGTTCCCAGCTGGGATCATTTGAATTGTCGTTATTCGATTCATTTTTCATAGCGCCACTGGCTTCTTCCATGGGGTTTAAGTCACTGTTTGTCATCGGTTCACCCACCAAGTCGGGGGGTCTGTTGGATGGCGCAGCTGGATCGGTCATTTAAATTCTGCAGATTGAAGATGAGAGGCAGTATGCCAGTGGACAAGGTCGTCAAATTCCGAAATCTCAATCTTGATCAAGCCACCCCGACATGGCCCCATGCGGCACTGTCCGGTTTGAGGCGAGTACATCGCACCGTGTGTGGCGCACATCAGCCAGTGGCCGGTCATGTCAAAAAACCGATTGGGCTGGTAATCCATCTCCATGGGCACATGGCTACAGCGATTCAAATACGCATACACCTGCCCTTGATAACGAATGGCAAACGCAGCGCAGGATTGCCCGAAATAGATCACCTCAAAAGCAACCGCGTCGGCGCTGTCGACCAAGTCCGCCGATTGACACAGAAGAATACGCTCCGTCATGCCCACAGTGTCCAATTAGGCGTTATGAAGAAGCCAGTCGTGCAATTCAGTCACAGAATGAGCCACAAACAGTGGTGACAAGGCATGAAAGTCCTCTGACTCATGGGCACCGTAGCTCACCCCCACACTGGGACAACCCGCATTCAACGCCATCTGCAGGTCATGCGTGGTGTCTCCGATCATCAAGGTGCGCTCAGGGGCGACACCA
>JAGODZ010000002.1 GCA_017997975.1 Rhodoferax sp. | reverse complement strand
AATCATCCACAGCGCCAGCACACTGGCCTCGGCCAGTTTCAGCTCATGGGCGACCAGGGAATAGATTTCGACCTCGACCATGGCGTAGCGTTGACCGCCCAGTACCAGGGCCAAGCCAAACCCAGCAAAGCAATACAAAAACACCAAACACAGGCTGGACGCAAGCCAAGGGGCAATGGCGGGCCACTCAACGCGCCAAAACGCACGCCAAGGCGTGGCACCGAGCGAGCGGGCGGCAGCGACTTGGCGGGCGCTGACCTGATTCAACGCGTCCACACCCGCCCGCACCACCAAACACAAATTAAAAAACAGGTTGCCATAGAGCAACAACCAAGGCGTGTTTTGCAAAGAGAGGCCCAACCAGCCGCTGAACACGCCATGCGGCCCCCACAAAGCCAGCACGCCCAACGCCGCCACCAATGTGGGCACGACAAAGGGCAGCATCAGCAGGCGCAGCACCAAACGGCGCAGTGGAAATTCAAACCGCGCCAGCACCCACGCCACCGGCAAGCCCAAGACCAACGCCAGAACACAAGTGCCCCCGGCCTGCGCCAGCGACCAAAACACGCGCCAACGCAAGTAATCGTCTTGCCAAACCGACCACAACGAAACATCCCCGGTGGGGCCGAATTCAGGCTCACCACTCCAGCCCTGCCACGCCAGGCGGGCCAGTGGTGCAACCAACATCAGGCCCAATGCCAACAAGGGAAGCGCGGCCAACGCCGCACGCCCAAGCCGCAACCGCGTGGTCATTGCACCGGGCATCATGGGTTTACTTCAACACCACCTGGGTCCAGCGGCTCACCCACTGGCTGCCTTTTTCGGCAATGGTGTCAGTGCCCAAGGTCTCGAAGCGGGTCGGTTCGGGGCCATGGCGCATCACCTCAGCACGGGGCGTCGTCGTTTGGGCCGGGAACATCCACATCGTGGTTTGCAAGGCTTCTTGCACGGGGGACGAGCGCATGAAGTTGATAAATTTCAACCCCGCTTCACGTTGGGCACCGCCTTTGACCAGTGCCACGCCCTCCACTTGCTGGAACACGCCGCCGGTCAAATTGAGCGATGCGGTAGGTGCCTCGGTGATTTTTTCTTTGCTGTAAAACACTTCGGCTGCCGGGCTGCTGGCGTAGCTCACCACCACCGGATACGCACCGCCGTTGCGGCTGAACTCGGTGTAGTACGCCTCGCTCCACCCTTTGGCCACCTTGACGCCATTGGCACGCATCTTGGCCCACCAATCGAAGGCTTTTTCCTCACCCATGCCGGCAAGGGTGGCCAGCATGAAGGCATAACCGGGGCTGGACGTGGCCGGGTTTTGCACCACCAACCAGTTGCGGTAGGCGGGCTGGGTTAAATCGTCCAATGTTTTAGGCAGGGCTTTGCCGCTTTTGGCGACAGCGGCTTTGTCGTAATTGAGCGTGACATAGCCGTAGTCCACCGGCACCACCAAAGCACCGAGTTGTTTTTCTGCGCCTGCCACAGTGCCGGCCAGTGGGGGCAAGCCATGGGCTTCAAGCACGTTGGCGGCTTGCGCTTTGGCGATCAGCGCGTTGTCGATGCCAAACACCACGTCAGCCACGGGCTGGGCACGGGTCAGAATCAATTTATTGAGCATTTCGCCAGCGTCACCGCCTTTGATGATGCTGAGTTTGAGACCGCTTTGGGTCTCAAACTGGGCCAGCAGCGGTTTCGGCAGAGAGAAAGAGCTGTGCACCATCACGCGCAACTCGTTGTCAGCCGCACGGGCCGGGGCGGCCAAGGTCCAGGCTGCGAGGGCAACGGTGCCCCCTAAAAAAATCCGCTTGTTCATCGATTTCCCTTTTGTTGCGCCCGCAAAGGAGGCGTCAAAAAAAGGGGACGTGTCGATGACAGCGGACCTTGTTTCACGCTCCCTACGCTGGCATGACCCAGATCAGGTGAGAGGGGTATTTCTCAGTCCGCTTTTCAGCAGACACCCCCGGTGAGGTCGTGATTGTAGTTGCCAGATGAAAAGCCTGTGTGCGGTACGCCCTTGCTTAAACCTCATCGGGGGCCACCACCACACAATCGCCCCCGCGCGCTTTGGCTTGGTACATGGCTTGGTCTGCGCTGCGTGACAAAGTGGTGTCGTTGTTGCCGTGGTCGGGGTAAATAGCCACCCCCACGCTGGCTGAGATGTGCAAAGTCAAGCCCTCACCTTCAAAGGATTTTTTCAAAGCAGCTCGAATTTTTTCTGCGACCAACACCGCATCTTGCACCTCTTCAACGAACGCCAGCAGCACCACAAACTCGTCACCCCCCACCCGGCCAATGGTGTCTGCGGCGCGAACACAGCCGATCATGCGTTCTGCCACACGGCTCAGCAGCCAATCCCCGGTGTGATGGCCGTGGTTGTCATTGATGGCTTTGAAACCATCCAAGTCCACAAACAGCAGCGCCATGCGACCGACGTTGCGGCGCGCCTGCGTCATGGCCTGCGTCATCCGATCGTTCACCAAGACCCGGTTCGGTAAGCCTGTCAAGGCATCGTGTTGGGACTGGTGTTTGAGCGTCTGTCGGCTTTCATTCAGCTCACGCAGGTTGTCCACCAAGGTGGTTTGCATCTCATTGAGGCTGCGGGCCAGCAAACCGATTTCATCTTGGCGCTGGGAGGGCAGCACACTGATGGTTTGCGAGCGCGAGAAGTTGCCCACCGCTGTCACCATCAACTTCAGTGGATTCGTGACCATCCGCGACACCAAGGCGGCCAATACCAGCGCCAGTGTCGCCAACAGCCCCATGATTTGGAGGGTATTCCACCCCATCTGTTGGTTCGTTTGCACCACCTCTTGCAGAGGCAGAGACAGGCCAAGAATTACAAAACGCTCCGCCGAAGGGTGACCAAACGGCAAGCGAACAAAGGCACCCACCAAGCTGCCAGCCTCCGAATTGGGACCTTCAAAGTTGGCCACAGCACTGGTTTTTTTCTCGCTAATGAGATCCGCCACCAAGGGGAAATCGTCCTGAATCAGAATTCGACGCCCCGACTCAAAACCAAAGGTCTGCGACGCATCGGGGTGAATCAGATAGTCCCCCCAGTGGTTGCTGAAGTAGACGTGGTAAGCAGCCGGCAAATCCCGTTTGAGTCGGCCAAACACCGTATTCAAATCCAGGCTGATCACGATCAAGCCTTGAACGACACCGTCAGCGGCCACGATGGGGGTGGCCACGCGGACCGTGGGTTGCTCAAAGGCTGAATGTGTGCCCTGCTCATGGTTGAGCCGAATGTCGGACAGATTAACTTCACCGGAGGCCAATTTAATGGTGTTGAACACATAAGGGAAATGCGCTTTCTCTTGAAGCATGGCCTCGTCCACAGGTGTCAACTGGGCGCCATCCCGATCCATCCGAACCCGCTCCAACCCGTGTTGGCTCGCACTGATCAAGCGCACCTGAGAGTACTCGGGGCGCACCGCCATCAGGGCCGTGAAGGACGCCGCCAGACTCGTTTTTTGGGTCTTCGCATTGTGCTGAAGGCTGCTCAGTGCAGCGGGCAACTGGGCCAACATGCGGGCATCACCCGATACCGCGTCAATGGAGACCTCAAAATTGCGACCTAGCACCTGAGTGGCGGTGAGCAAATTACGCTGGGCATTGTCGAGCAAGCTGGCCCGGCTGCTGACGTGAGAGTAGTAACCCACCAAACCCATGCAAACGATGCCAAAGGTGGCCAGCAAAAGCGCTAGTTTGAAGCCAATACCGTAGCGCATACCTTAAAACTGCTCCGGTCGGTCACCCGACGCAATACGCGCCCAGTAACCGCTTCTGCGCGCCTCGTCTTCGACCGTTTCCAGCCAATGGAGTGCTTGGGTAGCACCGCCCTCAACGGGCGCGCTCACCGTGTTGGACAGTCCCTGGCCTTGAACCAAAGCCTCGCTGGCCTCGTGGTCCAGCATGAAATTAATCCACTGGTGGGCCAGCAAGGGGTTGTTTGCGCCACGGGTGATGGCCCAACAGTCCAACCACGCCAGCGCCCCTTCTTCAGGAATCACATAGCCCACGTCAGCCCCTGCGTCTTGCAAGAGCTTGAGCTGCTGGCGACCATAGTTGGCAAACAAAACGGCCGCTTTGTGCCGAAGAAACAATTCAACCGATTCTTCAGGCAAGGTGTAGAAAGCCAGCGCGTTGCGCCGCAGGGCGATCAGCCGCTCCACCACGAGGTCAAAGCGCGCATTGTCAATTTGAAAGGGTTTATCCCCCAGGGAGAGTGAGGCGATGGAGAAATTGTGGTTGGCATCGTTGAACGCCAGCACCTTGCCCTGGTAGCGGGGGTCCCACATCACCGAGATCGACGTGGGCGGCTGCGTGAATTGCTTGCGGTCGTAAATCAGCCCCATTTCTGCGTAGGTGTAGGGCACCGCAAACACCTCTTCCCCCAAGCTGATGCCGGGAATGCCCTTCACCTCACGAAAGCGTGGCAACTGACTGGCCACGCGGGGAATCTGGGACAGGGTGAGCGGGCGCAGCAGCTTTTGCGCCATGAAGTTTTTGATTTCGACCGTATTGGCCGCAATCACATCAAAGTCTCCCCCTTGATGGGCCTGCACTTGTTGTCGCAAGGCCTCATCAGAGCTGACCAAACTGAGTTGCACCCGAACCCGGTGCAAGGCTTCAAACGCTTTGACCTGTGCGGGCTCAGCGTAGCCTGGCCACGCCAGCACCCGCAATATTTCCTCGGCCCGCGCTGGAAAAATTAAGACTAACCCGAGGAACAGCGCTGTGAAAAAACGCTGTGCCATGGCGAGCTAGCTGACCGGGGCCTTGTTCACCACCGCGCCCAAGACCGTCATGCCACCCAAATAGGGCTGCAGCGCGGACGGGATGGTGATGGAACCATCGGCATTTTGGTGGTTTTCAAGCATGGCCACCAGTGTACGCCCCACCGCCAGGCCAGAGCCGTTGAGGGTGTGCACCAACTCGTTCTTGCCTTGCGCGTTCTTGAACCGGGCTTGCAGGCGACGCGCTTGAAACGCTTCGCAGTTGGACACCGAGCTGATTTCACGGTAGGTGTTCTGCGCCGGTAACCAGACTTCTAGGTCATAGGTTTTGGTGGCACCAAAGCCCATGTCGCCCGTGCACAGCGACATCACCCGGTAAGGCAATTCCAGCTTTTTCAACACGGCTTCGGCGTGCGTCACCATGGTTTCCAGCACCTCGTAACTGGTGTCGGGGTGCACGATTTGCACCATCTCCACCTTGTCAAACTGGTGCTGGCGAATCAGGCCGCGCGTGTCGCGCCCGGCGCTGCCCGCCTCCGACCTGAAACACGGCGTGTGGGCGGTGAGTTGAATCGGCAGGTCGGCCTCGGCCACCACCTCGTCGCGCACAAAGTTGGTCAACGTGACCTCGCTGGTGGGAATCAAGTACAGCGCGGTGCTGTCGGGCTGCGCTTCACCCTCTTGCCCGCCTTTTTTGGCGGCAAACAGATCACCTTCAAACTTGGGCAACTGGCCGGTACCGCGCAGCGTGTCGCCATTGACGATGTAAGGCGTGTAGCACTCGGTGTAGCCATGCTCCAGGGTTTGCACGTCCAGCATGAACTGCGCCAGCGCACGGTGTAAGCGGGCGATGGGCCCTTTCATGACCGTGAAGCGCGACCCGGTGAGCTTGACGCCCATCTCAAAGTCCAGCCCCAGCGGCTCGCCCAAATCGACATGGTCTTTCACGGCGAAGTCATAGGCTTTAGGCTCGCCCCACGTGCGCACCACCACGTTGCCCTGCTCGTCCTCACCCACAGGCACGCTCTCATGCGGCAAATTGGGCACGGCCAACAGCAGGGTTTGCAGCTCGGCTTGAATCTGGTCCAACCGGGTGGCCGAGCTCTCCAGCTCGGTCTTTAAGCCACCGACTTCGGCCATGACGGCATCGGCTTCTTCTTTGCCAGCGGGGCCTTTGGATTTGAGATGGCCAATTTGCTTGCTCAGGCTGTTGCGCTTGGCTTGCAGTTCTTCAGTGCGGATTTGGATGGTTTTGCGCTCCGTTTCCAGCGCGCGAAAGGCGTCCACATTCAAAAACACTTGGGGTGACTTGCGGGTTTCCAGTCGGGCAACGGCGGAGTCGAGGTCTTTGCGGAGCAGGGTAATGTCTAACATGGCATTCGTTTATATCAAAAAAGGGGGTGGCTGCGAAGTCTATTTTTTAAGCGTTTTAGGGCGCTAGCCCATACACCACTTGCGCAAGCCACTATCAATAAGTGAGTAATCAAGCCCCGCTGGGGGTCCATTCGTCGGCGACCAATTTCAGGCCTTTGGGCAGGGGAAACTTCACCGTCTCCTCAATGCCCTCCATTTTGCGCACCGACACCGCGCCCAGCGCCTTGATGCGGTCAATCACCTCGCGCACCAAAATCTCAGGCGCTGAGGCACCAGCGGTCAGGCCCACGCGCTGGCGGCCTTCAAACCAAGCCGACTGCAGCTCGGCGGCGCTGTCCACCATGTAGGCGTCCGTGCCCAGCTTTTGCGCCAGTTCACGCAAACGGTTGCTGTTGGAGCTGGTGGGGCTGCCGACCACAATCACCACATCCACCTGCGGGCTCATGATCTTGATGGCGTCTTGGCGGTTTTGGGTGGCGTAGCAAATGTCTTGCTGCTTGGGCTGGCGCACATTTGGAAAACGCGCTTTGACGGCGGCCGCAATGTCGGCCGCGTCGTCCACGCTGAGCGTGGTTTGCGTCACCACCGCCAGCTTGGCCGTTTGGCTGGGCTGCACCTTGGCCACATCGGCCACCTCTTCCACCAAGTGAATGCCGCGGTCTAGCTGCCCCATGGTGCCCTCCACCTCCGGGTGGCCTTTGTGGCCGATCATGATGAACTCATAACCCTCTTTGGCCAGCTTGGCCACTTCCACGTGCACCTTGGTCACCAGCGGGCAGGTGGCATCAAAAATCTGAAACCCACGCGCCCGGGCTTCGTCTTGCACCGCGCGGCTCACGCCATGGGCAGAAAAAATCAATGTTGCACCCGGCGGCACATCGGCCAGCTCTTCAATAAAAATCGCGCCTTTGGCTTTCAAGTCGTTCACCACAAAGGTGTTGTGCACGATCTCGTGGCGAACATAAATCGGCGCGCCAAATTTGGTGAGGGCCCGCTCCACGATCTCGATGGCACGGTCCACGCCCGCGCAAAAGCCACGCGGCTCGGCCAGCAAAATCTCTTGGGGGGTGACGGTGGAGGTCACAAAATGCCAATCACTTGCACTTCAAACGTCACCGGCTGACCGGCCAACGGGTGATTGAAGTCAAACAACACCGCGTCGCCGCGTTCATCTTGGCGAAACTGGCAAATCGCCCCGGCAAACTGCCCCGAACCATCGGGCGTGGGGAACTGAACCACATCACCAATCTCGTACTGCGCGGCAGCGTCACCCATGTCGAGCAGCTCTTTGCGGGCCAGCCACTGCACCATCTCGGGGTTGCGCTCGCCAAACGCGACACCTTTGGCCAGCTCAAAAGTCGAGCGGCTGCCCTCAGACAAGCCCAACAAATGAGCCTCCACGGCAGGGGCCAACTCCCCCGTGCCCAGCGTCAGGGTGGCGGGCTTGCCCTCGAAGGTGTTGATCACATCGCCCGCAGGCCCCGCCATGCGGTAGTGCAGCGTGAGAAAAGAGCCGGGTTGAACAGTGGGCGTTGGAGCGGTCATAAAAGTCCTGAGCGGGCCGAGCGTGGCCGTGGTTTGGCGAATAAACTGAACCCCCATTCTAAAAGCCCGACCCATGCCCCTCAAAGACCTCCCCCTTGACGCCCGGCCCCGCGAGAAGCTGTTGGCGCGCGGGCCGGGCGCGTTGAGTGATGTGGAGCTGCTGGCCATCCTGCTGCGCACCGGCATTCAAGGCAAAGGCGTGCTGCAAATGGCGCAAGAGCTGTTGCAACTCAAAACCAGCACCAACGACAGCAACGGCTTTGATGGCATCGCCGGTTTATTGCACGCCACGGCGGACGATTTGAAGCGCATCAAAGGCTTAGGCCCCGCCAAACGGGCTGAGATTGTGGCCGTGCTGGAGCTGTCACGCCGCGCGCTGTCTCAGCAACTGAAAGAGCGCACCGTGTTCGCCACCCCCGACGCCGTCAAGCACTACCTGCAACTGCACTTGGCGGCCAAGTCGCATGAGGTGTTTGCGGTGCTGTTTTTGGACGCTCAAAACCGCTTGTTGGCCATGGAAGAGCTGTTCAGAGGCACGCTGACGCAAACCTCGGTGTACCCCCGTGAGGTGGTGCTGCGCGCCCTGCACCACCAAGCCAGCGCCGTGGTGCTGGCCCACAACCACCCGAGTGGCTCGGTTCAGCCCTCGCGCGCCGATGAAGCGCTCACCCAGACGCTGAAAACCACGCTGGCCCTCATTGATGTGCGGGTGTTAGACCATGTGATCGTCGCGCCCGGCGAAGCCCTGTCGATGGCTGAAAAAGGATTGATATGACACGCCAACCGGTCAAAGTGAACAGCTTCAGCGATCTGAAAGTGATGAAGCAAGACATCGTCGATGACGCCACGGCACGCGCCCAGCGGGCGGCTGACGCCCTGCTGTTAAAACAGCAAAAAGAGGCGGATGCCAACCTCTTCATCAAGGCGGCAGGGGCCGTCAAGCCCTTGCCGGACAAGCGCACGGCGCCCTTGAAAAAGGGGTTGACTTGACGCGCAAACCGATCAAGGTCCACAGCTTCAGTGATCTGAAAGTCGTCAAGCAGGAAATCGCCGCCCAAGCAGCCGAACGCGCCAAACTAGCGGCTGAACAACGGCTGCTACAACAACAAAAAGACGCTGAGGCGAACCTTTTCGTCCGAGCCGCAGGAGCCGTCAAGCCCTTGCCTGATAAGCGCACGGCGCTATTGAAAAAAGAGCGAAAACTACCGACCACCCTGCAATACCAGCGCGACGAAAAAGCGGTTCTGAAAGAAGCCCTCAGCGACGAATTTGATGTCAGCACCCTGCTGGAAACCGACGAACACCTGAGTTTTCGCCGCCCCGGCATTGGCACGGATGTGACGCACAAGCTGCGCCGGGGAGACTGGTCGATTCAACGTCAATTGGACCTGCACGGCCTGCGCCGCGACGACGCGCGTGAAGCACTCGGTCATTTCATTCGCAAAGCGCACCGGCAAAGCATTCGCTGCGTGCGGGTGGTGCATGGCAAGGGTTTAGGCTCGCCCGGCAAAGCGCCGGTGCTGAAAAGCAGGGTGCACAGCTGGTTAGTGCAAAAGAACGAGGTACTCGCCTTTGTGCAAGCCAAGCCCGCCGATGGCGGCGGCGGCGCGTTGGTGGTGCTGCTGATGGCGTCACGGGGTTGAGTGGCCAAAGTTTTCAATGCCAAATCGGCCTCTAACCCCCGTTCCACCTGCGCAAGCAGCTATTTAATCAATAGCATTGAGCAGGTTCTATCAGGCCGATGCCCGGCGAAGCGTGTCCACCACCGGGCGACGCAGAATATCGCGCAACCCCCACCAGCCGGCCGCCCACGCCAGCAAGGCACCGCTGATGGAGCCAAACAAGGGCACCCACAGCGACACGGTCCAAGCAAACTCAAACACGTACTTGGCCAGCGCCCAGCCCACGGCGGTGGCCACCAACGAGGCCAAGAAGCCCGCCAGCAAACCCACGCCCAGCAACTCGGCGCGCTGCACTTGGCGCAGCAAGCTGCTTTTGGCACCGACGGCCCGCATGATGGCGAACTCGCGCGCGCGCTCCTCCCGCGTGGCGGTCACGGCCGCAAACAGCACCACCAGCCCGGCGGCCAGCGTGAAGGCAAACAAAAATTCCACCGCGCGAATCACCTGGTCCAACACCCGCTGCACTTGGGCAATGGTGGCGGTCATGTCCACGGACGTGATGTTGGGAAAGGTACGCACCAGCGCGTTGTCAAAACCAGCGGTTTCGGGCGCTTTGAAGGCACTCATGTAAGTGGTGGGCACATCGGGCAGGTGCTGCACCGGGTACATGACAAAGAAATTGGCCCGCATCGAGCCCCAATCGACCTTGCGCAGCGAGGTAATTTTGGAGTCAAGCTGCACGCCGCCAATGTCAAATTTCAGGGTGTCGCCAAGTTGTAAGCCCAATGTTTCGGCAATGCCCTCTTCCACACTGATGGCGCCCTGCTCTTCTTCTACCCAACGACCCGCCACCACCTCGTTTTGTTCGGGTTTGACGGCGCTGTTCGACAGGTTGAACTCGCGGTCAATCAGTCGCTTGGCGCGGTCATCGTCGTACTGCTCGGGCAACACGTCTTGCCCGTTGATGGCCACCAAGCGACCGCGAATCATGGGAAACCAATCAAACTTTTGCACGCCACCGTCGCGCAGGGCTTGGGTAAACGCCTCGCCTTGATCGGGCATGACGTTGATCACAAAGCGGTTGGGCGCATCGACCGGCGTGGCTTGACGCCAGCTGCTGATGAGGTCGGTGCGCAGCAACACCAGCAGCACCAGCGCCAGCAGGCCCACGGCCAGCGCGCTGACTTGCACCACGGTGTAGGCCGGGCGCGCCGAGATTTGCCGTGTGGCCAGCACCAACCAACGCGGTGCGGTGGTCTCGTTCACGCTGGCGCGCAAGGCTTTCACCGCCAACCAACTGAGCGACGCAAACACCACCACTGCCCCAGCAAAGCCACCCACTGCAATCAAGCCCAGCTTTAAATCACTGCTGGCCGCCAGCAGCAAGGTCGCAAAGCCCAGCACCCCCAAGCCCAACACGCCAACCGAGGCGGGTTTGAGCCCGCCCACGTCGCGCCGAATCACGCGCAGCGGCGGCACTTGGGCCAGTTGCAGCACCGGGGGCAAACCGAACGCCAACAATAACGTCAGCCCCATGCCCAAGCCAAACACCACTGGCCACACGGTGGCGGCGGGCAAGGAAGCGTTCACCAACCCCGCCAACAGCGCCACAAACACGTAGTGCACCGAGAAGCCCGCCGCCACCCCGAGTCCACTGGCCATCAAGCCAATCACAATGAATTCAAACGCGTAACTCGACGCAATGGTGCGCTGCGCCACCCCCAGCACCCGCAACATGGCGCAGTCGTCCAAATGGTTGGCCGCAAACCCGCGCGCCGCCAAGGCCACTGCGACCGCACTCAAGAGCGCCGCGAGCAGCGCCACTAGGTTGAGAAATTTCTCTGCCCGCTCCAATGTTTTGCCCAACTCGGGGCGACCGCCTTGCAGCGAATCCAGCTGCGCGCCGCGCACCTCGCGGTTTTCCAGCTCTTTCTCGGCCCAGGTCACAAAGCTTTTGACGGGTGCGTCAGTGCCCGCAATGGCCATGCGGTAGGTCAAGCGGCTGGCCGGTTGCACCAAGCCGGTGGCGTCCACATCCACCCGGTTGATCATGATGCGGGGCGAAAAGCTCATGAAACCCGCCCCTCGGTCCGGCTCGTTCACAATGATTTTGGCCAAGCGCAACTGCGCATCGCCCAGCAGCAAGGTGTCACCCAACTTCAACCCAATGGCGTCCAACACCCCGGCATCGACCCAGGCGTCACCTGGCGCCGGAATAGCCTGCACCACGGTTTCAGGCCCACCCACCCGGTCTGCCAAGCGCAATTTACCGCGCAAGGGGTAACCCGGCTCCACCACCTTCAGGGACACCAGCTTGGTCGCACCGCCCTGTGCTTCGGCAGCGCGCCCCATGGTGGGGAAAGTCATGGTCTGCACCACGTCCAGCCCCAAGGCGCGGGCTTTTTCAATGAAAACAGGGGGAGTGGGGTTGTCGCTGCGCAGCACCGCGTCGCCGCCCAGCAACTGCAGCGCATCGCGTTGCAAACCGCCTTTGAGTCGGTCCGCAAAGAAGCCCACCGCCGTCAAAGACGCCACGGCCAGCGTCACCGCCACGATCAACAAACGCAACTCGCCCGAGCGCAAATCGCGCCACAAAGAGCGCCAGCCAAGGCGCCAAAAAGAAATAGTCATAGCGCGACCTTATCCCAAGCAGGTCGCCCGAGGCGGCGCAGCGCCAAAAGGGCCCACGTCACGCCCCGAATTGCGTTGTTCATTCATTCCTAGGATTCAAATGAAACAGGGCTGAAAGCGCGAAATTGAACGACTGATAAAAGCCGGTAGCCATGTTGCCCAAGCCGCCTGGTCGTGCAGACGGGCATACCGTCTGGATGCTCTGGCCTTGGCTGCGATTGCCCGAAAAGCAAAGCAGGTCATGGCGGTGGCGGCACACTCACCACCACCGCCAAACCGCTAAGGACAACCCGCATTCATTCCCGCACCGTTGTCCTTGAGGGTCATGATGCTGGTGGCCGAGGCACCCAGGCTGTCAATCACGGTCAGTGTGATGTCGTAAGTGCCCGAGTTGATATAGACCGGTGGTTGGTCTGCGGTCACCGGGTTGATACAACGGTTGCCACTGGTGCCCACCCCGGTCACCACGGTGCTGCCGGAAATTGAGACGGAAGACTTCACCAGGTCGCTGGTGAGCGCGCGATACGGCCCCGTGCCGCCAAAGATATTCAGCGTCACGGCACTCGCTTCGTTTTCCCCGACCAGAAAAACACTCGGCGACAAACGCAATTGGCTGGAGACAGAACCGACCGACAACACCAACGAGGTCGTCTGCCCCTGCGCATCCAATACCGTCACCACCGTATCACCCACGTTGTTTAACTTTGCGGTAAAAATACTGCCGCTGCTTGCCACACTGGTCGACGAAACAGAGGCGATGCTGCTGTTGCTGACATCCAGTTTATAGGGTGGGGAACCCCCGAGCAGCGTGAATGACAAAGTGTCACCCACATTGCCAGCAGCACCACTCGGCAAGACATTCAGCGCGGCCCCTGCCACCCCTGTCGTTGCAGAAACAGTGACCGCCGTTGAAACCCTAGCCCCCGAAGCGTCCGTCACATCCACGCTGGCCATGCCCGCCGATAGACCCGTCAGACTGAGCGAGGCACCCGTCACCGAGGCGGTCAGCACCGCCGAATTACTGCTGGCGGCGGCATAAGGTGGTGTCCCACCGCCGATGGTGTAGGTTGCAGGCGCTGCGCCGTTGGCTACGATGACGGTGGAGGGTGCTGACATGTACAAGGGGGTAGGCACTGCTGCGCCCACGATGACACTGATCAGCACCTCATCGCCTGCCGAATCCAGCACCACAATCGATGTAGTTCCCTTACTTCCGCCAGTCACCACCAACGTGGTTCCGAAGAGGCTCGCGCTGGCACCGCCAAAGCTGCCAGTGCTTCTGACGGAGTAAGGGGGTTTGCCTCCACTTACTTTGTAGTTCAGCACCGACCCAATGTCCATGTTGATGACACTGGGAGCCGTGCTCGCCAGCGGTACGCTGCCACTAGCGGCACCAACCACCACAGAAATGTCCACCTTGGACCCAACCGCATCAAACACCAGTAGCGTCGCGCTACCATTTGCAATGCTGCGCACACTCAGTTCAGCGCCATTGACGGTGGCGGCTGCCACTCCAGCGTTGCTGGTACTCGCTCCATAGGGCGGCACACCGCCGCGAATCAAGAAACTCGCCGGAGCTGCGTCGCCTGACATGGTGATAGCGCTCGGTGCCGAGGTGTACAAAGCCATCGGATTACGAGGATCGGCTTGGGGCGTGCCGCCGCCGCCACAGGCTTGCAACAGTAAAACCATCACGGTGACTAATATGACTTTGAGCTGTTTCATTCCCTAGACCCTTGTTTGTGTGCCTCATTCTATGTGGGGCGCGTTTGCGAATGAGGGCTGCGCTCTGTCGCCTGCTTGAGAAAATTTCGGTAAAAAGTCAGTGCCTCCTTCATTGGCATCGCACCAAGGTGCATTCACGGGCTGATCGCGCTTGCGCTTCGTGCCCGCTTTTAACGCCAAGACAACGTCTTAATGCGCCCAAAGACGGCTGCAACCTGATGTGAGCCACAACGGCGCTCACAGGCGGGGACGCGCCTCAGGCCACGCCCGCTTTGGGTGACGCCACCAGAACCCCATCCATTACCACGCGTTGGGCGCCGGTGTAGCAAAGAAAGCGGGTGTGGGTGGCTCGGCCGATGGTGCACAGACCCATGCGGCCTGCCACTTCATGGCCCATTTGGGTGATGCCGCTGCGTGAAATGACAAAGGGAATGCCCATTTGAGCGGTTTTGATGACCATCTCACTGGTCATGCGGCCCGTGGTGTAGAAGGCTTTGTCTTGACCCAGCATGTCAGCCGGGTCTTGCAACCACATCCAACCGGCAATGGTGTCCACCGCGTTGTGGCGTCCCACATCTTCCACAAACACCAGCATCTCCTCGCCCCGAAACAAGGCGCAACCATGCACTGAGCCCGAGGTTTTGTAGGTGCTGGCTTGGAGCCGTATGGTGTTGACGATGGCGTACAGCTGCGACTGCTTCAAGCTGGCTTGGGGCAGCACGAGCTGATCGACCTCGGCCATCATGTCGCCAAACACACTGCCTTGACCGCAGCCAGTGGTGACCACGCGCTTGCGGGTGCGCGCTTCAATGTTGGAGATGCCTTGGCGCGTTGCGACCGCTGCTGCGCCCACCTCCCAGTCCACGGTGATGGATTCAATCTCATGCACAGAGGCCACCAAGCGCTGGTTTCTCAAAAACCCCAACACCAGCAACTCAGGGTGCGCGCCCAACGTCATCAGCGTCACCAGCTCTCGTTTGTCCACATACACCGTCAGTGCGCGCTCACACGGAATCAGCACCGGCACCGTCGCGCCGAACTCATTCACAGCGTGAATGTGCTGCACCAGCGGTGCGCGGGCCTGAGTGAGCCGGGGCAGCGGGGCCATCAATAGGTCGCGGTGAGGGTGTCCACTGCCATGGCCTTGGGCAGAATCTCAGCGCTTAAAGGCCGAGTCGTTGGGAGTGCTTGCATAAAAAAGGCTTATGTTTCAACGGCTGCTCATCCTCAAGTTGCTATTTAATCAGGAGCTGCTCGCGCAGGTATGACGAGGGTTAGAAGGTCAAAAGTCTCTGAAAACTCCACCGCTGATCGTCTGATCCATCAGGCGGTCAGGTGACACCCTTGGTGCTCACCCGATCGACGGACAGCAAGCTCAGGTGTTTTTCGAGATGGTGATGGACGGAAACTTGGACGAGAAGTCTTTGTTTTTGGCGGCAATCGACACCGCTACTTTGCGGGCCACGGCTTTGTAAATCTCGGCCACTTCGCCGTCGGGGTCGGACACCACGGTGGGTTTGCCGTTGTCGGCTTGCAGGCGAATTTGCATGTTCAGTGGCAGCGCACCGAGGTAGTCCATTTGGTAGTCAGCGGCCATTGTCTTGCCGCCGTCGGCACCAAAAATATGCTCAATGTGGCCACAGTTCGTGCACACGTGCACCGCCATGTTTTCCACAATGCCCAAAATCGGCACGCCCACTTTTTCAAACATCTTGATGCCTTTTTTGGCATCCAACAAGGCAATGTCTTGTGGCGTCGTCACCACCACCGCGCCGGTCATGGGCACTTTTTGGGACAGCGTCAACTGAATGTCGCCGGTGCCAGGGGGCATATCGACGATCAAATAGTCCAAATCACGCCAATTGGTTTGGCGCAACAACTGGTCCAGCGCCTGCGTGGCCATGGGGCCGCGCCAGATCATGGCTTGGTCGGGCTCGACCAGGAAGCCAATCGACATGACCTGCACGCCGTAGTTTTCCAGCGGGTCCATGGTTTTGCCGTCTTGGCTGGCGGGCTTGCCGCTGACCCCCATCATCATGGGGATGCTCGGGCCATAAATGTCGGCGTCTAGCAGCCCCACACTCGCGCCTTCCGCGGCCAGGGCCAGCGCCAAGTTAACGGCGGTGGTGCTCTTGCCCACACCGCCTTTGCCAGAGGCCACGGCCACAATGTTTTTCACGTTAGGCAGCAATTGAATGCCGCGCTGCACCGCGTGCGGCACGATCTTCACCTTGACGTTCACAGCTACCTGGTTGACACCGGCCACGCCCTTGGCGGCATCTGTGAGCGCTTGGCGAAAGCCCGGTATCTGGCTTTTGGCGGGGTAGCCCAGCTCCAACTCAAAGGCCACGTCGCCGCCCTTGATCGTCAGGTTTTTGATGGATTTGGTGGACACGAAATCGCGTCCGGTATTGGGATCGACCACACGCTTGAGTGCGTCCATCAGCATTTGTTCTGTCACGGCCATGGGTGTTTTCTCCTAGAGGGCTGTAGTCTAGCCAACCCCGGCTTGACCTTGTCACGCGCGGGAAAATCAGTGTTTACCCTTTGAAATCAAGTTTTATGCCGCTTTTCGTCACGTGGACAAGGCGCGCCGCCCCATAATATTTTTTCAATGCTGCCCACCCCGTCTCACACTGCCCATACCAAACCCGCCACGGCGCTGATGCTCAGCGGCGGTGGTGCCCGCGCCGCCTACCAAGTCGGGGTGCTCGAAGCCATTGCCGACATCCGAAAATCAGCAGGTGCACTTCACAGCGGCAACCCTTTTCCCATTTTGACGGGCACCTCCGCGGGGGCCATCAACGCCGCCGCTCTGGCGTGTGGTGCCGACGACTTTGATGCAGCGGTGCGCAGCATTGCCAAGGTGTGGCGGCACTTCAACGTCAGCCAGGTGTACCGGGCTGACGCCGTCAGCATGCTGCGCTCTGGCGCGAGCTGGATGACCTTGCTGTCAGTGGGCTGGGTGATCGCCAAGTGGCGACGCCTGAAACCTCGCTCGTTGCTGGACAACAGCCCTTTGGCGGCGTTGCTGCAGGAGCTGGTGCCGCTGCAGCGCCTGCCCTACCTGATTCGCAGCGGCGATGTTCAAGCGCTGGCCGTGACGGCATCGAGCTACGGCAGTGGTGAACACGTGACCTTTTTTCAGGGCGACAAGCGCCTCAAGCACTGGCTGCGCAGTCAGCGCATTGCGGTGCGCGACAAAATCACGCTGGACCACTTGCTGGCCTCCTCGGCCATTCCGTTCATCTTTCCGGCCACCGCGCTGGGCATCCATGGCCGCACCGAGTACTTTGGTGATGGCTCGATGCGCCAATCTGCCCCCATTTCTCCCGCCATTCACCTCGGGGCCGAACGCATTTTGGTGATTGGCGCGGGGCGCATGCACGAGCCCAAGGACGAAGGCCGGCAGCCCAACGGCAGCTACCCGTCGTTGGCGCAAATTGCGGGGCATGCCCTGTCCAGCATTTTTCTGGACGCCTTGGCAGTGGACATTGAGCGTGTGCGCCGCATCAACCAAACCATGGCGCTGGTGCCGCCGGAGGCGCGCAGCGGCAGCGCGCTGCGCCCAGTAGAGCTGCTGGTGATCTCGCCATCTGAGCGGCTGGACAGCATGGCCGCCCGTCACGTGGGCGACTTGCCCGCCCCGGTGCGCACCCTGTTGGGCGCGGTGGGCGTGTCGCCCAGTTCCGGCGATGTGAAAGGGGCGGCCCTGGCCAGCTACCTGCTGTTTGAGAGCAGCTACACCGGCGACCTGATGGCGCTGGGGTATGCCGATGCGCAGAAGCAGCATGGTGAGATCTGCCAGTTCTTTGGCTGGGATGTGTCCCGGATCAGCGATGCGCCCGTGCCAGCGCCACCCCCCCCTGAACGGCGACGCGACCCCTTGCGGCTGCGCTGACAATGCGCCGACTAAAATCGAACTCTCTCCCTGAAAGCCCGATTCATGTCACGTCACCTCTTTGTTACCACCGCCCTGCCTTACGCCAACGGCAACTTCCACATTGGCCACATCATGGAGTACATCCAGGCCGACATTTGGGTGCGTTACCAGAAGATGCGGGGCAACGCGGTGAACTTTGTCTGCGCCGACGACGCCCACGGCGCACCGATCATGATTGCCGCCGAAAAAGCCGGCCTCACGCCCCAGCAGTTTGTGGCCAACATTGCGGCGGGCCGCAAGCCTTACTTGGACGGTTTTCACATCGCGTTTGACAACTGGCACAGCACCGACGCGCCTGAAAACCACGCGTTGGCACGCCAAATTTACCGCGACCTGCGCGACAACAAAGATGGCTCGCTGATTGAGACCAAAACCATCGAGCAGTTCTTCGACCCCGAGAAGAACATGTTTTTGCCCGACCGGTTCATCAAAGGCGAGTGCCCCAAGTGCCACGCCAAAGACCAATACGGTGACAACTGCGAGGTGTGCGGTGCGGTGTACGCCCCCACCGACCTCATCAACCCGTTTTCTGCCCTGTCGGGTGCCACCCCAGAGTTGAAAAGCTCGGAACACTTCTTCTTCAAACTCTCCGACCCGCGCTGCGTGGCCTTTCTGGAGCAGTGGACGCAAGACGGCAAGCTGCAACCCGAAGTGGCCAACAAGGTCAAAGAATGGTTCTCGGTGCGCACCAACCCCGACGGCACGCAGAGCGAAGGCCTGGGCGACTGGGACATTTCTCGCGACGCGCCTTACTTTGGCATTGAGATTCCCGACGCGCCGGGCAAGTACTTCTACGTCTGGCTGGACGCGCCCATTGGCTACTTGGCCTCGCTCAAGAACCTGCTGGAAAAACGCGGCCAAGACTTTGACGCCTACATGGCCAACCCCGCGCTGGAGCAGTACCACTTCATTGGCAAAGACATCGTCACCTTTCACACGCTGTTTTGGCCTGCCACCCTGCACTTCAGCGGCCGAAAAACGCCGGACAACATTTTTGTGCATGGCTTTTTGACCGTGAACAACGGCGAGAAGATGAGCAAAAGCCGGGGCACGGGCCTGGACCCGCTCAAGTACCTGAGCTTGGGCATGAACCCCGAGTGGCTGCGCTACTACTTGGCCGCCAAGCTCTCAGCGCGCAACGAAGACATTGACTTCAACGCCGACGACTTCATGGCGCGCGTGAACAGCGACTTGATTGGCAAGTTCGTCAACATCGCGTCCCGTGCCGCTGGCTTTTTGTCCAAGCGCTTTGAAGGCCAACTCACCAATGAGTTTGGCGACACCGGTGCGGCCTTGCTGGCCGAGGTGCGAGGTGCCGCCGACGGCATGGCCGAACTGTATGAAACCCGCGAGTTTGGCAAAGCCACGCGCGAGATCATGCTGCTGGCCGACAAGGTGAATGCCTATGTGGACCAGAACAAACCGTGGGATTTGGCCAAAGACCCGGCCAACAACGTGGCCCTCCACCAAGTGTGCTCGGTGCTGATCAACACCTTTGCCGTCATCACACGCTATCTTGCGCCCGTGCTGCCCTCGTTGGCCGACGCGGTCGCTACCTTTGTGAACGCGCCCATGACCGACTGGAATGTCGGCACCAACGTGGTCGCCATCACGCCCTACCAACACCTGATGCAGCGCGTGGACCCCAAGCAACTGGATGCACTTTTTGAGCCAAAAGAGGCCGAAACGCCCGTGGGAGCTGCGCAAGCAGCTACTGAAATCATAGTGCCCGGTGGTGAGCCGATTGCCCCCACCATCACCATTGACGACTTCATCAAGGTGGACCTGCGCATTGCCCACATCGTCAATTGCGAAGCGGTCGACGGCTCTACCAAACTCTTGCGCCTGACGCTGGACGCCGGTGAGGGCCGCCACCGCAACGTCTTCAGCGGCATCGCCAGTGCGTACCAACCCGACGACTTGGTGGGCAAACTCACCGTGCTGGTGGCTAACCTGGCCCCGCGCAAAATGAAGTTTGGTGTGTCTGAGGGCATGGTGCTGGCCGCTGGCCATGCCGATGAAAAAGCCCACCCCGGCATTTATGTGCTGGAACCCTCCCCCGGTGCTCAGCCCGGCATGCGGGTGCGCTAAGCCTGCCACCTCGCCAAACCAGACAGCCCCATGATTCCCCAGCTGCGCGGCTGGACAGCCGTCCAGCGAACCCCTGCGAACAATGTTCGCCTCGGGGTGACGCTCAGCTTTGTCGCGGGTGCCACCAACGCGGGTGGCTTTTTGGCGGTGGGCCAGTACACCTCGCACATGACCGGCGTGCTGTCGTCGGTGGCGGACTCGCTGGTGCTGGGCCAAGCCACCTTGGCCTTGGCCGGGTTGGCCGCGCTCTTGGCCTTTACTTTGGGGGCCATGACCACCGCCTGGATGGTGAACTGGGGACTGCGACGCCAGTTGCAAAGCGCCTATGGTCGGCCACTGCTGCTGGAAGCGGCGCTGCTGTTGGTGTTTGGATTGGTGGGCACCGGTATCAATTTTTTCGCCCCCCTCTTTGCGCCACTGACCGTGCTGGTGCTGTGTTTCATCATGGGCTTGCAAAACGCCGTCATTACTAAAATTTCACACGCCGAGATTCGCACCACCCACATCACCGGCCTGCTGACCGACCTCGGCATTGAGTTGGGCAAGCTGTTCTACATCAACCGCTTCACGCGTGAGCACTTGGTCGAGGGCAACCGCCAAAAGATTCGCTTGCACCTGAGCCTGATCACCAGCTTCTTTATCGGGGGCGTGATGGGCGCATTGGGCTTCAAGTACATCGGGTTTATTTCAACCGTGCCTTTGGCCGTGCTGCTTTTTCTGCTGGTGTGGCGTCCGGTGCTCAACGATGCCCGGCATTGGATCGACCCCCAACGGCCAGACGCCGACGACTGATCACCGCACCACACCATGACCTCACCTGCCGCACCGCCTCGTCGCCCCACGGGTTTTCGACCCCGCTTGCTAGACGCTTTGAAGGGCTACAACCGGGAGCGCTTGCTGAAAGACGTGGGGGCGGGCGTCACGGTGGGCGTGGTGGCGCTGCCCTTGGCGATGGCGTTTGCCATTGCCAGTGGCTTAAAGCCGGAGGCCGGCCTGTTCACGGCCATCATTGCGGGGCTGTTGATTTCACTGCTGGGCGGCAGCCGGGTGCAAATTGGCGGCCCGGCGGGGGCGTTCATCGTGATCGTGTACGGCATCGTGGAGCGCTATGGGCTGGCCAACCTCATCATTGCCACCGCCATGTCGGGTGTGATGCTGTTTGCGTTTGGTTTCTTCAAACTCGGCACCTTGATTCGCTTCATCCCCATTGCGGTGATCATTGGCTTCACCAACGGCATTGCGGTGTTGATTGCGCTCTCGCAGGTGAAAGACTTTCTCGGCTTGAACATCGCCGCCATGCCGGCCAGTTTCTTTGGCATGGTCCACGCACTCAAAGGCGCGGTGCACACGCTCAACCCCTATGCCGCCGGCCTGGCGATGGCGTGTCTGGTGCTGTTGGCGTTCTGGCAGTTTGGGCTGTCGCGCTTGCGCCGTTCCCTGCCTTGGACGGCGCAATTGGCGATGCTACCGGGGTCGGTCGTGGTGTTGGTGCTGGCCACCGCGGTGGTGTCGATCTTCGAGCTGCCCCTAGAGACCATCGGCAGCAAGTTTGGGGGCATTCCCAGCGGCCTGCCCGCCTTGGTTTGGCCTGACTTTTCTTGGGAAAGCGCCCGGTTTTTAATGATTCCCGCGCTGACGCTGGCCCTGCTGGGTGCCATCGAGTCCTTGCTGTGCGCCCGCGTGGCCGACAACCTGATTGACGACCGCCACAACCCCAACCAAGAGTTGATGGCGCAGGGCATTGCCAATTTTGTAACGCCCTTCTTTGGCGGCATGCCCGCCACCGGCACCATTGCGCGCACCGTCACCAACGTCAAAAGCGGTGCCACCTCGCCCATTGCGGGTGTGGTGCATGCGCTCACCTTGCTGCTGGTGATGCTGCTGGCCGCACCGCTGGCGCAGGACATACCGCTGGCCGCCATGGCGGCCATTCTGATGTTTGTGGCCTGGAACATGGGCGAGTGGCACAAGTTTGTGCACCTGCGCCAGTACCGCCTGCCGTACCGGTTGACGCTGCTGGCGGTTTTTTTCCTGACCGTGGTGTTTGACCTCACGGTGGCGGTGGAAGTGGGCTTGGTGGCGGCGTGCATCACCTTTATTTACCGCATCTCCAGCTTGTCGCGCTGTGTGGAGGTGTCTGCAGCCGACTACCCCAGTTATCCAGCGTTGGCGGGCCGAGTGGCGGCGTACCGCTTGTACGGCGCTTTGTTTTTTGGTGCGGTAAAGCTCATCGAAGACCTGCAAGACCAATTGAAGGGCGAGACGCTGGTGCTGGATTTGAAGAATTTGATCTACATCGACTCCTCCGGTGCCGATGCTCTGAACGACTTGGCGCGTGCGTGCTTCAAGCATGGCGTGCAGCTGCGCGTGTGCGGCCTCACGCACCAACCGCTGGACATTTGCCAGCGCTGCGGCTTTCTGGACGCGGTTGGCTTGGACCATATTCACCCCCATCTCGCAGCCGCTATGGCAGCAGCCCTCACACCACAAGCCGCCCCAACCCGCGCCCCGTAAAATGCAACAAAGAGGTTTTAGCCAATGAATATTTTTTACCGCCCCAAGTACCGCTCTGAAGTCACGTCGTTCATCGACGAGCTCAAAGCCAAAGACCCGGCCCTAGAGGCCAAGCAACGCCAAGGGCGCGATTTGCTGTGGGACAAAAACGTGGACCGCAACGCCTGGGTCGGCTTTCGCGAAGGCGAAATTGAACAAAAGCCCTACGTTTACCAAACCAACCCAGAACATTGATAAAAAAGGCCTGCAGCCCTTGCCAATCCAGCGCAAGCAGCTCTTTTTTCAATAGCAAAATAAAGCCATGGGTGAGAGCGCAAGCTTAGACGATGCACTTGCGCTGGGGCACTCGGTGATGCCTGACGTGGTGGACCACGTGGCGGTGGCACGTTTGTATGGTGAACCCCTGTTTATCCTGCCCAAGGATTTGTACATTCCGCCCGACGCGCTGGAGGTCTTTTTGGAGGCCTTTGAAGGCCCGTTGGACCTGCTGCTGTACTTGATTCGCAAGCAAAACTTCAATATTCTCGACATCCCCATGGCGGGCATGACCCGCCAGTACTTGGTGTACGTGGAAGAAATCCGCAGCCGCAACCTGGAACTGGCCGCCGAGTACCTGCTCATGGCCGCCATGCTGATCGAGATCAAATCTCGCATGCTGCTGCCGCCCAAAAAAGTGGCCGAAGGCGAAGAAGCCGAAGACCCGCGTGCCGAACTGGTGCGCCGCCTGCTCGAATACGAGCAGATGAAGCTGGCCGGTGCCAAGCTGAACGCACTGCCCCAGCTGGGCCGCGACTTTCTCACCCCCCAAGTCATCGTTGAGCAGTCGCTTCACATCCGATTCCCCGACGTGAGCGTGGTCGATTTGAAGGACGCCTGGCAAGCTATTTTGAGACGCGCGACACTGGTGCGCCACCACAAAATCACCCGCGAAGAGCTCTCCGTGCGGGAGCACATGAGCATGGTGCTCAAGAAACTGCAAGGCAAGCGTTTTGTCGAATTTGAAGACCTGTTTGACCCCAGCCAAGGCACACCCGTGTTGGTGGTGACCTTTATTGCGATGCTCGAACTGGCCAAAGAGACCCTGATCGAAATCACCCAGGCCGAGGTATTTGCCCCCATTTACGTCCGCCTGGCTTACACCCCTGTTTAAGGTTTGCATGATCCCCCCTTCCGTGACATCCCCTCGCGTGCCCCCGGCACCGCTTCAATTTGACGTGCTGATCGTCGGCAGCGGACTGGCGGGTCTGAGCGCTGCCCTGCTGCTGGCCCCCAAGCACCGCGTGGCGGTGATCACCAAACGGGCCGTGCACGAAGGCTCCAGCGGCTGGGCCCAAGGCGGTATTGCCGCTGTGTGGAGCAAAGACGACAGTTTTGAGGCCCATGTGGACGACACGCTGGTGGCAGGTGCGGGCCTGTGTGACCTGGACGCCACCCGCTTTGTGGTGGAGCAAGCCCCCCAAGCCATTGCCTGGTTGCAATCCATGGGCGTGCCCTTTTCTGAGGAAGCGGGCCAGCTGCACCTGACCCGCGAAGGCGGTCACAGTGCCCGTCGCATCGTGCACGTGACCGACGCCACGGGGGCCGCTGTGCAACGCACGCTGATTGAGCGCGTGCGCCAAACGCCCAGCATCACCCTGTTTGAAAACCACACCTTGGTGGACTTGATCACCGCCGACAAACTGGCCGCTATCAACCAGGCCGACGACAGTGCGGCCAACCATTGCCTGGGTCTGTACGCGCTGGACGAAGAGACCGACGAGGTGCTCACCTTTCAAGCGCCTCACACCATTCTGGCCACCGGCGGCGCAGGCAAGGTGTACCTCTACACCACCAACCCCGACACGGCCACCGGCGACGGTATTGCCGCCGCGTGGCGCGCCGGTTGCCGGGCGCAAAACATGGAGTTCATCCAGTTTCACCCCACCTGCCTCTACCACCCGCACGCCAAGTCATTCCTCATCAGCGAAGCGGTGCGGGGCGAAGGCGGTCGCCTGCTGCTGCCCGACGGCACCCGCTTCATGCCCAGCCACGATGCCCGCGCCGAGCTTGCCCCGCGCGATGTGGTGGCCCGCGCGATTGACTTTGAGATGAAAAAAGGCGGCTTTGATTGCGTGTACCTGGACATCTCGCACCAGCCGCTGAGCTTTTTGAGGGAGCATTTCCCCAACATTTACGCCCGTTGCTTAGAGTTGGGCATTGATATTTCCAAGCAACCCATTCCCGTGGTGCCCGCGGCCCACTACACCTGCGGTGGCGTGGTGGCCGACCTGTCGGGCCGCACCGACTTGCAAGGCCTGTACGCCATTGGTGAGACCGCGTGCAGCGGCCTGCACGGCGCGAACCGGCTGGCCAGCAACTCGCTGGTGGAGTGCATGGTGTTTGCCCAAGCCACGGCCAAGGCCATCAACGAAGCGGTGGTTGATCCCCTGCCTGAGCTACCCGCTTGGGATGAAAGCCGCGTCAGCGACCCCGATGAAATTGTGGTGATTTCCCACAACTGGGACGAGCTGCGCCGCTTCATGTGGGATTACGTGGGCATTGTGCGCACCAACAAACGCTTGGACCGGGCCGCGCACCGAATCACCCTGCTGCAAAGCGAGATTCACGAGTTTTACGCGCGCTTTCATGTCACCCGAGATTTGCTGGAACTGCGCAACCTGGTGCAGGTCGCCGACCTGATTGTGCGCAGCGCCCAAGCGCGCAAAGAAAGCCGGGGCCTGCATTTCAGCCGCGACTACCCCAACCTGTTGCCGCAAGCCATTCCCACGGTGCTGACACCCCGCAACTTGCCGCAGCACCACCTGAACTTGGACAAACTTCTTCATCCCCAATGACCTACAGCGTCAAAGAAATTTTCTACACCTTGCAAGGTGAAGGCGGCCAAGCCGGTATGCCGGCGGTGTTTTGCCGCTTTGCGGGCTGCAACCTGTGGAGCGGCCGCGAGAGCGACCGCGCCACTGCGATCTGCCGGTTTTGTGACACTGATTTTGTCGGCACCGACGGCACCTTGGGTGGCAAGTTTGCCCAAGCCGACGCGCTGGCCGACCGCATTGCAGCCCAATGGCCCCGCACTGACCACGCCCATCGCTTGACGGTGCTGACCGGTGGCGAGCCGCTGATGCAGGTCGACACCGCCTTGATTGATGCCCTGCATGCGCGCGGTTTTCGCATTGCCGTGGAAACCAATGGCACGATGCGGGCCCCGCCGGGCATTGACTGGTTGTGCGTGAGCCCCAAGGCGGGCTCCGAGTGGATTCAAACCAGCGGCCAAGAGCTCAAATTGGTGTGGCCCCAAGCGGGTTTTGACTTGCACACCATGGCGACCACCGGCGAGTTTGAGCACCGGTTTTTGCAGCCCATGGATGGCCCCGTTCAAGCCGCCAACATGGCCACCTGCATCGACACCTGCATGAAGCACCCCACTTGGCGCCTCAGCCTGCAAAGCCACAAAATCAGCGGTATTCGTTGAGCCTCATCGCCCCATCGTCGTCAAAAAATTGAACCGTGCTTCAACCGACCCCGCCTAAAAACCTTTTAAGGGGTGCGTCGGTTGCTCTTGTGCAGGGCGAAACGCCAGATTTGATCAACTAGACTCCCGCCATCACTGAATCGACCTCGGAGACCGCCATGAACAGCCCCACCCCCGCATCCAACACGCCTTACGGCACCTTGCCCATGACCAGCAACCCCACCGCGCGCAAGCCCGTGAGCCTGCCCCGCCTCCAAGAAATGCGCGCTCGGGGTGAAAAAATCACCATGCTGACCGCCTACGACGCCACCTTTGCCGCCGTGGCCGATGCCGCTGGCGTCGATTGCATTCTGGTCGGTGACTCACTTGGCATGGTCTGCCAAGGCCTGTCCAGCACCGTGGGCGTGACGTTGGAGACCATGCGCTACCACGTTGAAAGCGTCACACGCGGTGCCCGCCGCGTGCAGGCCACGGTTTGGATTGTGGGCGACCTGCCTTTTGGCAGCTACCACGAGTCCAAAGAGCAAGCCCTTCGCAGCGCCGTCGTTTTGATGGAAGCAGGCGCTCACATGGTCAAACTCGAAGGCGGCGGCTGGACCACCGAGACGGTGCGTTTTCTGGTGGAACGCGGCATTCCCGTGTGTGCCCACCTCGGGCTCACGCCCCAAACCGTTCATGCCTTGGGCGGCTACCGAGTGCAGGGAAAAACCATTGAATCCGCCGCGCTCATGAAGCAACAAGCCCACGAGCTGCAAGACGCCGGTGCCTCTATGCTGGTACTGGAAATGGTGCCCGCCGCCTTGTCTGCTGAATTGACCTCTGAGCTGCTGCACTGCCCCACCATCGGCATTGGCGCGGGCAAAGACACGGCGGGCCAAGTGCTGGTGCTGCATGACATGCTGGGCATGAACCTGGGCAAAATGCCCAAGTTCGTGCGCAACTTCATGGCCGATGCGCCGGGCATCAAAGAAGCCATGCAAGCCTACGTGGCCGCCGTCAAAGGCGGCACGTTTCCCGACAACGCCCAACACGCCTGGTAAGGCGTTCTCCCATGCACATTGCCCGCACGGTGGCCGAGCTGCGCCAGCAACTCAAGCCCTTCAACCACGCCTCCTTCGTGCCCACCATGGGCAATCTGCACGACGGCCACCTGGCCTTGGTGCGCCAAGCCAAACCGCTGGGTGACATCACGGTGGCCAGCATCTTCGTCAACCGCCTGCAGTTTTTACCGCACGAAGACTTTGACACCTACCCCCGCACGTGGGCGTCTGACTGCGAGCGCTTAGAAGCTGCGGGGTGCGACGTCGTCTTTGCCCCCAGCGAAAAAGAGCTTTACCCCGAGCCGCAAACCTTCAAAGTGCACCCACCGGCTGAGCTGGCTGATATTTTGGAAGGCCACTTTCGCCCTGGCTTCTTTGTCGGCGTGTGCACGGTGGTCATGAAGCTGTTTGCCTGCGTGCAACCCCGCGTGGCGGTGTTTGGCCAAAAAGACTACCAACAGCTCATGGTCATTCGCCGCATGGCCCAGCAATTCGCCCTGCCCATCGACATCCTTGGCGGCCCCACCCTGCGCGCCGCCGATGGCTTGGCGCTGTCCTCGCGCAACGGCTATTTGAGCGAGAGCGAACGCGCCGAGGCCGTGCAACTGTCCCTGGCCCTCAAAACGATGGCCAACGCCCTGCGCGCCGGTGCCACCGACCTGGCCGCTTTAGAAGCCCAAGCCCTGCAAGCCTTGAGCGCCCGAGGCTGGCAGCCCGACTACCTCGCCGTGCGCCGCCGCCACGACTTGCAAGCCCCACAAGCCGGCGACCCCCTCGTGGTCTTAGCCGCCGCCAAACTGGGCCAGACCCGGTTGATTGACAACTTGGAAGTTTGAAAGTGAATTGATGCCTTGCCGGGCACGGACTCGGCTGGCGTAAGCATCCTGTATTTGCTACACATTCAATAGCTGCTTGCGCAGGTGGCGATTGGGCTACAGGCCTAAAAGGCATTGAAGTATTTATGGAGAACCTGAGAGCTTGTGCTGGGGCTGTCATTTCAGGTCAGCGAAGTCCCCAGTGGCTTGGTTTCAAAAAACAGGGCCCAGGACTTTAGAGGGGAATGGCGGCTGATGCGGCTGGGCAAGCTGTGGCTTTAACAAAGAGGAAAACAATATGCTGTTAACTGATATCACCGTCGAACACACACGGGTGTCCAAAAAGGACGGGGGTCGTCAGACTTATCTGCTGCATCCGTTCACAGACACGCAGCGAGATACGCTGGGTAAATTCGAGATTGTTCGTGACGTCCGTGAGCCAGGCTTCAAGCCAGTGAAACGCTCCGCCTTCGTGTCGTTTCAACAATTGGCGGAGCTGTATGCCAAAGGCGTGCTCGACGAATTCGAATTTTCCGTTCGCATGTGTCCAGCGCAAGGCACCTACCCCGCTGCGAATCCCGCCAAAAAGATCCTGCCCACCAACATCAGGCCAGGCTCATCGTTCGACCTGGCGGCTCAAAAAGTGGATGTTTCCATACCCGCTACACGCGAATTGAGAACAGCCGTGCTTCGCACTTACGTCAAACTTTGAGGGGAATGGCACGAATGGAGGGCCTGACCGCCCGTTAAAGCCACTCACGCCAAGCCCCCTGGCGACCGCCGAAAACGCAAGAACTCCTAGGCAAAGAAGCGGGATACCTTGGGGGCACCTCAAGGATTGAGGGAGGCCCAGCGTACTGACCGACCCCCGTGTTTGGCGGCTACCTGCAACCGACCCAAAGCGATAGCCACAAGCAACCCCAAAGCGACATAAGCCCACAGCGATTGCTTGCCTGTCTGCAGTCATTCATTTGCCGGATTTCACATTCAACCCTGCTGCGACACCGGTCGCCCCACTTCGCATGGTGCACTTACAAACCCAAATCGCTGCCGCCAGACACCCTACCCACTTTGAGCGGCCGCAGCAGCCACGACACCAGCCATGCGTTTTCTGAACACTGATTGATTGGCGAGTAAGTTTCCACCTGCAGCCAAAAAACAGGCTGCTGCTATCACCATTGCACTACCGGATAGGCAGATCAGACGGCTTCGTAGCCCTGCTTATAGCTTTCTAAGTCTTCAGATGCCCTAAACATATCAGGCTTTCTTAAGCGTGCTTGCAAACTTGGTAACGTCAACAGGGCCAATGTCGAACTTTACACTCGTTAAGACGCGCTGCCATTCGGACAGCGGCACATACTTCGTGAACATCTGAGGTTTAACCTTGATGACTTGATACCAGAACTCCTCAGCATTGAGTACCACCACAGTCTCACGCACAGGGCCTACGGAAGTTGGGGTGCTACCGATGTGCCGAGCCAAGTTCCAGTAAGGTAGGCTGCGGTTAATTTCACCCGCTTTCTGGCCAGACGGTCGGCCTTTCAATACCCAGTACAGGTTGTAATCGCCTTCGTTACCCTCATGGTTTATCAGGTATCTGCTGGTCGGAAAAGGTGTCCATTGGGGTTTAGCTAGTTTTGCTAGCAAAACTTTTAGTTGACGTTTTGGTGTCATTTACTTCCTTTAACGGATGAGCATTTCAACCGCATGAAACCAAGTATGGCACCAAAATCGCTCTCAAGAGTCGCGTCTTTCTTTATCTGATGATCTGAATTCACATGGTGTTGCCTGCCACCGGGTACTGTCAACTTAACAGGCCGTATTTTGCAAGTTGGCAAAATGCAGTCAATGAAGTAGACAGTCAAAGTGCATCACATGGACAAAAATTCGGCCATCTCATATGCTGGCTACCGCTTCCCGGCGGATCTCATAAGCTAAACGGCCTAGTTATATTTTCGCTTTCCACTAGGTGAGCCTCCGAGTAGTTGAAGAAATGCTGTCTGCTCGCGGTGTCGAGGTGACCTATGAAACAGTAAGGCGCTTCAGTTTTCTCAGAAGGCCTCCAAACGGTTTCGAGAAAGAAAGCCGATGTGACTGGTGTGCCGCCCAGCGGCTCATGCGCAAACTGCTCAGAAAGTATGGCGTAGCGCTTCGAGCATTGATTGCCAACATGCTCAAAAGCTATGCGGCAGAAAACCAAGCTATGTGATTGAAGCTTGGGTGCCGCCAGCAAAAAAGGTTGAACAACCATGCCGAAAATTCGCACCAGCCAACGCGCTTGCGTGAGAAGATCATGTGCCGTTTCAAATGGGCGCGCCAATTGCAACGGTGCGTATCTGTGCATGACCAAGTGAGTAACCTATTTCATCGCTCTCGTTACAACGTGAAGGCCGTTCAAAAATCACGAACACATTTAGAGTTTAGACGGCATGAGTTCTGCGGGAGGTTGAAATCAACACCGTATTTCATCTGGGCTCATCAAGTTGACAATACCCTTGGTAAATATGGTCGGCCAACTGCACCAGTAGGGCGTGTATTTCAAGAGCAGAACCCATGCCATCGACACCGGAACACCATCAGGCCGATTCTTCTTTCACGTCATGACCAAGCTTGGCCGAGATGGCAAGGGAACCGACGGCAGAGCACAACCTAAATTGACTGAAGCTGTAAAGCTTCAAAACGTTGAACCCTCTGTCACTTGATCAGACAGCAATAAGATCAATTCGCGGATATCCGGCACCACAAATGGCAGGTCTAACTTGGGTATCTGGGCTGAAACTAAATCCTTCGCTTCTTGAATCCAACCGGTCGCACTGGGTGGCAACATTGCCGGACATCCCGCAACATCACTGGTACTTAGTTCATTCAGCAAAAGAAGCAACTGCCAATCCTTAAGGAATTCGTTGCCATCACTCTTCACTGCAATACCAACCAAGACTTCCTGAACATGCGATGAACTATCCGTAACACGGTCACTGACCTGAAAAACAACAATGGGGAATTCAAGCCCGCGCGCGATGGCGACCGTGCCCGTATACCCCTCAGCATCTCGCAAGGCTTGTGTCACCAGCGGATGCCCAACCCCGACAAGATCGCTCTTTTCATTTGACTTGATCTTTCGATCAAAAGTCATTCCACCGTATTCGCGTCGGATCGCTGGATGATTGAGCCATTTCTCTGGGGTTTTGAACGAAATGAAATCGCCATCAGCCTTGGGCCTTCTTCCGTTATTAATGAGCGAGCCAAGAAAAAATGGTTTCAATGCAGGTAAATCAATCGGCGGAACGTCTTTGAGGCCTGACAGGTCAAAGCTTTGGGAATGCCCTACAAGCCTTGTGACAGCTTCAACTGCTGAATCACCGCCAAAGGTCCGACTTTTCTCATCAAACCAAGCAGACAGCCCTTCTTTTGGTATCTCCTTGGCTTGACTAAAAATCTCATCAAAAAATCCTGGGCTGGTCATTCCAAGGACAAGCTGGAGCAAGTCTTCCGGTTCGTCCATGGCAGCGCCCAATGCCTGCATGATGCTGGCAAGTTTACTTTCCAACTTGCCCCAAATCATGCCTTCCACCGTGTCAGGATTGCGAAGAGAGACAACCTCTACTGCGCGCTTTTGACCATAGCGATTCAGCCGACCTACACGCTGATGCAAGCGCATCGGGTTCCAGGGCAGGTCAATGTGAATCAGAGCACTACAGCTCTCTTGTAAGTCGATGCCTTCACCACCCGCCTCGGTAGAAATGAGAAATCGAAGCTTTCCAGCGTTAAATGCATCGCATGTCGTATCTCTCGCTGCCGTTTTTGTAACGACCTTGCCAGTAGGCACAACGACACCATCAAGTCGATTGTCGCCATTGATAAATCCAACGCAATCAGCACCATAGTGGGCCATCAAGGCCGACATCATCAATGCTTGCGTTTTTTTGTATTCCGTGAACAACAGTACAGACCGGTCTGAGAAGCGCTCTTCAATAATTTGGACAATTCGCGAAATCCGCGTTTCATGAACGACTGCCCGTGCAGCCATCAGCAGCTCATCAAGATGTTTCGACTCATCTTCCATGAGTTTGATTTGCCCCTGCCGCCCCTCTTTGGCCCACTGCTGCAGCAGGCGCTGCGATTCATCCGCATCGGGGTCGTCAGAATCGTCACTTAATTCACGTCGAATTCGCTCGGCCTGTGCATCCATGCGCCCCTGCCGCGCCTCAAGCGCTCCCCGCACCGCAGCAACAGAGCTTGACGCCAGCTTTTGCAACGCAATCAAAACCAGAATCACCTGCCCCTTTTGCTTCTCGGAAAGCGCATTGGCATAGGCTTTACCAGCCTGGATGAAATGGGTCATCAACTCATAAAACAGCGCCTCTTCAGCGCTATAGCTGAACGTTTCTGGATACTGCTTTACGGGCTGAAAAAGGCGAACCCCTTCCATGTCCGTTGCTTTTTGCTTGGCGTTGCGGATTAGAAAAGAGGGTAGTGCGTCGAGCATCAATCTCTCTGGTCTTTTCGGTCCGAAGCGCTGATCAAGCAATCCCATCAATGACCAAAAGCCAAAATCCTTACCCCGGTGTGGTGTGCCAGTGAACAGCACACAGGATTTAATTTTGCCTGCTTCTTGCAAGCGCTCCATCAACTGCAAGCTCAGCGTTTTCTTGCCGTTTTCATCCGCGTAAAGATGGTGCGCTTCATCGACCATCACCATGTCCCACTCGGGAGCATCCAGCAAGCGCTCGTGCCGACCCTTGTTATCCGCGCGCAAGGTCGGCAGCGATGCCACCACCATGTTGTGTGTGCTCCAATAATCCGCCTTTGGCGTATCGACATCGGGGCGGTACATGGACAAGCGTATGTCAAACATTTGGCGCAAGCGTTCTTGCCATTGCTCAACCAATTTGGCGGGGGTCAAAATCAGCAATCGACGCACCGCTCCTTTTGCCAGCAGAGGCCAAAGAATCAAACCCGCTTCAATCGTCTTGCCCATGCCGACATCATCCGCCACCAATTTGCGAATAGGCCAGGTACGCAAGGCCCGGTGGCACACCCACAACTGGTGCGGCAGCAGCGAAATGCGCGATCGGGAGAAAATGCCCCAGGCGTCATTCACCGAACGAATCGCCAGGGATTGGGCGCGCAACACAACTTCGGCCGTCGGGGACACCGTGCCAGACTGCACGGCGGCCAACAAGCCAAGCACCTGTGTCAACTCGGTGGTTCGCAGCTCCTCCAGTCCATGCAAGAAACGTACAACCGTTGTTAAATCACGCGCAAAAAGAACCTCACCTTGGCCGTGGCGAGGATGAACCACGGTATCCCCTGCGGTAAGCGCCCGACTGTGAAACATGCCACCTGTTTCAGTATTCATCGGACTCTTCCTTATCGATGGCAATGCCACCCAGAATACGCCGCTGTAGCGCAGCATCCCCTGCCATGATTTGAATCGGAATGTCATAGGCGCCATTAAAGATGGCACCATCGCCCAGGAAAACCTGCAGCTCGTCGTAAATGTTTTGACTGCTGACACCTTCGCCATCCAACTCGGGAAATCCGATACTTGAAAGTAGCTCCTTCACACGGCTACCTGGTTTGAACGCATGCCCTTTGGCGCTTTCACTGTGCAGTACGCCGCCCCGAAGCAACTCCCGAACAATGACATGCTGACCGAGTCGCAGTCCTTTCATTAGAGTCGGCGCATGAATGCCGGAGCCAGTCAAAACAGGATCGGCGCTTGGCGAAGTGATGGAGGCCATCTCCGCCCCGCTTCGGTGATCAATACTCTCAAACACGTGTTTGTAATTGTCAAACCAACGTGCAATGCGATACAGGCGAGGGAAGCTGTCCATCCACATGCTGAATTTCTCATCTTCAACTTGCAACTCGCCATAGTCATTCAGAACATTGAGCCAGGCTTGCCCGTCTTCATGCGGGTCTATATTGCTGAAAATATCCCACCAGCCTTTGGCTTGCATGTGGTCGATGTAGCCCCGATTCTGATTATTTTTCACCCGACCATAGCGCTGCATCAAACCGATGGAAAACAGGGTCATCCACGCAGGGCGGCTGTCAGATTCATCCGTAAAGTTGCGAGGCACACCATGAGGCCAGAACCCACGATCAAAATCATTCAGATAATCTTCACCCTCAACCTCCCACCACTCATGGATGGCGAATAAAGCATCAGCGCCCTGCAGCAGTTGTGACGTCGATTCAGTTTCAAAGCTATCGGGATCATTCCACATAGGTTTTGTTTGGAACATGGACAGCAGCTGATTCTTCTCTGGGATTGAAAAATCATCCAAATGGAGTGAGTTTGCCTCCAATTCTTCAAGCCACGAACCGCCAACGCGTTGACTTACATTCGACTTGATATCCTGAGTACAGGACAGCAAGAAACGCAGCGCACCAATGCGCGCCTCGGACGCTGTAGCAGCCAGAATCCAGCCAGCCAACACGTATGGCTGAAATGGTGCGCTAGGTGCATAGTTTTCAACTAGGGCCAATGCGGTCCCTTGGTACGCCAGATTCAATATGCTTGAAGGCGGTGCAAAAACAGCGCTTTGCTTATCTGTTTCGCATCCAGCTTTAAGTAAAGCGCTCCCCTTTTGCCAGCGACCATCGTTAGACTGAAAACAAAATGCCGCTATTTTTTCGTCGCATAAGGCCTTTTCATCATTCGTCAAATCATTGAGCAGCTCAGACAACATAAATGCAATCTCGGGACTGCAGCGACCTTGTGGAACCGTCTCCAATAGCAATCGGACTGACATCGCCGGAATCCGATCCTCTTGATCACCCCGGACGGCTTTTTGCTGCGATGCAACGGCTTCAGAAACCCAGCCAGTCACTGGATACTGCGCCACTAATGCTCCAAACCTCTTCAGCGGTTCAAACAACTTTATCCACCGCAAATTCAATGACAGTGAAATTTCTCTCAAGAGAACGAAGTCGGACCATTGACCCGGCAGGCCATTGGGTATGTCGTCTGAAATGGCAAGGTATTTTTCATGAAAACGGGTGCCAAACCGCCCCAACAGGTGATCCGATTCACTACCGTCCTGATCGTCTTTTGAAACAGGAATGCGCGCCAAAAAGCTGGCCCAAAATTCAGCCGCAGTCACATCTTTGTTCAAACTAAGGCTCGTTCTGGCAGCAGCCCAGTCCTGCCGCGTTGCAGTGACCAATTGACATACCAGCACGGCAGCGCTATATCCAAAGGATTCAGCTAACTTCATGTTGCCAGCGGAGCTCTCACCATGAGGCAAGCCACCGCGCCCGGTGTCGAGGGTGAACTGGCTGCTGTTCAAAATGAGGCCTTTGGCCGGTGACTCCCGGGTGGGGGCGGTGACCCATACCGCCGGTGGCGGAAAACCTCCCTCACTGCTGAATTCAGCACAACCGCGTGAGTCAAGCCTGAGCACCATGCAGCCCTCAAGCATTCGCAGATTCAGAAGCTGTGAACCGCTGAGCCCCGCCTTGGTGGGGAGTTGAACGCTGCCAATTTCGGCGCTAAGCAAGTCTGAGATTAAAAGTTTGGGTCTCCATTCATGCCGCTCTTCATCGACTTGTATGGCGCGGATTTCCTTGCTGAAGACGCATTGCAAACCGGCCAGCGCGGCGAATCTATTCAGCACTTGGGAACGCATTTCTGGCGCATTCACCTCGAACTCCACAACGGTGCCCCGGGCGCTGGCCGTTTCTGGGAATCGGTGCCGTTGTAACGCACGGTGCGCGCCATCGGCATTGACCCACACATCTGGCAGACAGCCACCCAAAATTTTTACCTTCAAGTCGCCGCTGAGCAGGCAAGGCGCATCTGTCACCAGCAATACGCTTTTAAATCCCAGGCCAAACTTGCCCGTCAACCCGGTTCCGTCCTCTTTGTCAGAGGCCGCCAACACCAGCATGCGTTGCAAGTCCTCACCATGCGACTCGTTGCGGTCAACACCCTGCCCCATGTGGTTGATGGGTCGACCCCAATGCAAAAAACGAATGGTGTCATTCTCTGACTCCATCACAAATCGACCAATGCCCTGACTACTGCTCTTGGCCGTGGACTCATGCTGCCAAATTGCACGCAATTCAACGACCGCATCGTCAGCATTTTGAAGCAGCTCAAACGCAACGCTTGAAGGCTCATACTTGTTTTGCTTAACCTTTCCTCGAATGCCTTCAAGCACTGTTTTTTGAACCGATGTATCTGAAACCATAAGCTCGGCCAACTTATTTTTTGCAACATCAATTTCGCGCTCAATAGCATCAAGCGATTGCTTGCTCGCACCTTTTTCTGCTCGACTACGTTCAAGTTTTTTCAAATCACCAAGCGCATCAGAGAGAGCTTTATTTTTCTTTGTAGAACCAAATTTTCGCAACTCAGAAGGAAGGCTATCCAGAATAAGCCTGCGTGCCACGTCCAGTTCAAGCTGTTCACTTTTCTCCAGCGACTCCCACGGCACGCCAAGTTTGACATCCCTTTGGTTGTACGCGTCTTGCAAAATGCGCTCGCACGTTTTGCGTATCAAATTCGATAGCTCTTTTTTGTCGCGCTGCCCTGGCTCCGGCAGTGCCCGCAAAGGCAAGTGGAAAGCATGTCGTCCAGTGCGATTGCCAGCCCAAGTGAGCTTGCCAACCAACAAGTTGTCGTAATCGCTGCTGAGCGGCACACGCATGCTGACCCCGAGCAATGAAAGCACGTCAATTTCACTCGCTTCAGACACCGTCGGGATGAAGTCAAGCATGTCCAGCGCTTTCAGCTTCGGATATTGCCCAGATTTTTTATAGTCCCAAACAGAGTCGTTGCGCGAACCTGCGAGGTCGTTCCAAGCGAATTGGCCAACAAAGTTATCAAAGGAATGCGGCTTCAACCACTCACCGGCAAGTCCTCGAAATGCAGGCCCCAAAATGGAAAATAGACCACCAATCGGCCCTGAAGGCATCAACTCCAACTCACGCCACGGCTTGAAATAGTTGAGCAACACCTGCGTGGCTATCACAGCAGGAGCTTGCTGCGACCCGTCAATTGCCTCCAGTTTGTTCGTATCGTCATTCGGTTGATTTGCGATGCCAGGCTGGACGATGCCCGCCAGAATTCTGGCCTGCTCATCGTCCAGCACATACGCCCGATCCGCGCCCTGCACGTCAACACACAATTGGTCTGCTGTTTTCCAGGATCCATCACATGCCATCAATCGAATCGTTCCGATGACTGTCTTCGCTTGTACTTCAAACTTGGCAAATTGGGCCAGGTACTGGCTAAAAATGAAAGATGGCTTTTTGTGTTTGCCCAGGGCTGAAATCTCCTGAAGCACATCGACCAGTTTTGGCAGTACAAGCGGCTTCTGAATTTCTTTCAGAAGGCACTCGACAATATCAGCCATCCGATCCTCGCCCACTGCATCGGAAGCTTTCTTGACGATGGCCCAGCCAGGCAGTGTTGTCAGCTTGGAAAGTTGCGGCAAGTAGTCGTCCAACTTTTCTTTCTCGGAAACCGCGAACTCGCCGACAGAATAGCCATCGACCTCAGCCATCAATTGGCCCAGGCGAGCCAACCCCTGTTTGTCGGTTGCAAACAGGGGCCTGAGTTTTTCAAAGTTTGGATGACTCTGAATCTCATTCCCCAGAGCCCGTACACCGGCATAGCAGTAACCGGACTCAGCCGCCAGTTTGTCAATCTCGTCGACCAAGGGTTCAAGGTCAATGATGTCATCCGGACTGATTGCCCCTGACGGTTGCAGCGGCAGCCACCGGGTGGTTTTTAATTTCGGAATTTTCTCGTGTTCCACATTCCCGAGAGCTTCTAAGATGTGCTGCCAGTGAACATCTGGCGCTGTTTGGTCGAGCGCCTGACGAATCGTGGTTTCATGCGTCCAGTGCAGAATCCATTTCTTCTGCATCCCGCACAGTTTTTCAGAGTCACTTAATTTAAAAATGCGGGCATCATCAGCCAAACCAGAAACAGCAATGCCGAGTGGATCAATGAAGCAGCTCGCCGTGATCGGCCCAAAGTTGCCTTTGGTGTCTTTGTGCAGCGGCATGGCTTTCCACACGACATCGTCTTCGATGCGAATCAAAATCGCCGTGCGCTCCGCTTCATCAAATTCGGTGGCATGAATCCGATCAAAACAGCGCTCTTCCCGCAAGTAGGCCATGACATCATCAGGGCACACTCGCCGGAGTTTTAGCTTTTCCCAATAATCAGGGGGGATTGATCCTGCGATACCGGAATCAATCACATTCCACGAATCAGGCTCAAGCATGCGTTTGAGTTTGACCCACACCCGATCATCTTTGTCTTGGTTGATCCAAAGGGTGGCGTCGTCTTCGCTTTGATGCGCGACTGAGCCGTGCAAAACATAGCGAAGGCCGCGCACAAGGTCATCGCCTTTGATGGCGTTGGGGCTGTTTTCCCGTATAAATTTCGCCCGAATCTGCGTATCAGGCGTCAAGGCCAATACCCGGCCCCGCTTGCCGATGGCTTCATAAGCGGCATTCGCATCATTACCGAGCGGGATACCAAGCGCATTTTTATCCCCGGCGCCGCCTATCCACTGTGCAATGTCACCAGCAACCACCAACACTTGGCTCGATGGCGTGAGCTCTGCCAGCGCAGTAGCAACCGGATATGCAGTCTGGGTCGTCACATTCAACAGCCCCTTCTTGAATACGATGCAATCTGCTCGCGTCCGATCCAGATCATCAAATGACACAGCCCGGTCTTTATGGGTTCGCGCGCAAGTGGCGGATAGCACCCGAAGCGATCGATTGACTCGGATGACGTCGGTCCGCTTGTCGCCTTTTTCCGGCAACAGCTTTAAGATCATTTGTGCTGCACGCAACAAATCCTCAACATGGCTTGTGGCTTCGGAATTTTCAGAATCAGAGCAATTCGATATTTTTTGATCAATAGCAAGCAATAAATTCCGAATCTCGTTGTCATCAGGTACTCCTTTTGACGCAAAATCAGTCTCAGGATCTAAATCCATCGGCAGTAAAAGTTTGTCGCAGTCAGCGTCGATTAGCAGCTTGAGGGTTGCGTCATTCAAGCCTGTTTGCGCATTTGTTTTTTTCATCCCTACAGCAAACCGAAACTCAGGTTTTACCAATGAAACCAGGTTCCTAAATTCGGTACGGGCACCGCGAAATTTCTGCAATGATTCATTGCGAAGCATCTTTTGCAGCAGGCCAATCAAAGCGCGTTGAACGTCGGAACTGCCGACATAACGACGATTCTCTAAGCTCAAAAAACTCGCCAGATAAGCCATGCCGGTCTCCGAACATGCCTCGTCATGATCCACCGCCTTGAGCACATCAAGCAGGGTTTGGTCATCCCAATTCGAATGCGTTCTAAGCAGAGAGGGTGCCGTTTCATCGAGCAACAGGCAACCCTCTTCCACCAACTTGTGGAGGTGAGGCAATACTTTCCACGCGCGACCCATGTCGTGCTTGGGCGGTGGTGGCAATTTCAATAGACGAGCGTTGGGCGCAATCCGTTGATGCGACCATTTCAAACCCTCGGTGGTGATCAGGCGAACCCATACCTGCCCATCACAGATAAAGTCTTTGAACGTGGCCCAAAATTCTTTGCCGTTTCCAGTCGCGCTGCTTTTGCTACGTGCAAACAGAATCGCCCGTGCCAATTCTTCCGTCTCGCTGGCGTTGAGATGGTCTGCAGCGAACTGTGCCAGCGTGGGCAGCAACAAGGGCAGCACCAATTGCTGCGCGAGGGCCTGATTCCACCCGGTATGCAAATCAGTGTCGTCAAGGTCTGGGGACGGCCCAATCAATTTGTCATCCAAATGGCCGACACCAGCAATGCCACGTCGCCCGGAATCAACAAAAAATTGCCCATGCAAAACAATTCGGTAGGTTTGCATGCTCTTTGGCAAGTCGATCTGGTAACTGAGACCTTCCTCGGTTGGCAAAAAAACAGCCCAATGAATATCCAGAATAGCCCTGTCACCGTCAGCTGCGGCACCGGAAACAAGCACTGCCCCTTCGGCTTCCGATTTGTCTGGCACGGGCACGCTCTTGCCAGACCGATTCAAGTGCCGAGTTTTGGGCCAAGCATCAAGCTGCTTGTACTTGTTAAAAGGCGCTACGCCAGGCAACGCTTTTTGCTCAATACGAAACTGCAACTTGCCTTGGCTACGGCCACCCTCACTGACATGGCCTGTAGATACAAGGTATGTACTACTGTGGTCAACACGCTGCGCAGCTTTGTCAATTGAAATTTGAACTTTAAAGCCTGGGTGCAGTTCACTTTTTTCAAACTCAATGGATTCAAGATGACGCAGGAGCGGCACGACGGATCGAATTTGGCGGCTCAACTTTGATTCACGTAAAAACTCAAGTTCGATCGAACCAACATCGCCAGGGTATTTATCCACAATCGCACCCGATGGCTGACCATCTTCATGGGGCACGTGTTCCCTTTGGCGCAGGGGGATCCACAATAGAAACCAACTGTCACAGTCTTGGTCTAATTTCGCAGCACCGACCACTGCGCGCAAAGCATCAAATTCTGACTGTTCAACAGTATTCCAAATCTCATGAAAATCATCATCGCCGTCAGAGCTTTGCCACGGATTCAAGAAAACATCAAAGTTCTGTGCGCCACCAAAAGCCACGTAAAAGAATGCCTCACAGAGGTGAAAAATGCTCTTCATCCCCAAACCAAATTTACCAATGGCACCTGAGTCGCCCGCTTTACTGTTCAAGCCAAATGAGCGAATGGCATGTTCGTCTTCTTTCTTGAAATGCCCGTCGTTGAAGACCCAAAGACCCGGCCCTTGCAGTAGGGCATGCTTGGCTTGGCCTTTGAAGCCCGGATGGAATCCAAACACCAGCCGACGAGCTTTTGCGTCATCGGCGTTCTGGAGCAACTCCTTCAAGATGGGGAAACCGTTTTTGTAACGATCCCGCAGGTTATCTGCAATTAAATTGACGTGATCTGATGAAAATCCGTAGCTGGCCATCTTTGGTATTTCCTTATTATTGATGTCATTGAACAATTTCAAATGACACTACTCCCACCTCAATTTATCTCTCGCCGCTGGACGGCCGTGACGTGTATTAATATTGTCACTCATAACTTAATTTCGGCACTAAAAGCGAAATCGAATAACGGTTTAAGTCATTGATTTAAAAATAAAATATAGCTACTTTAATTGGTAAAAGTAGTTGTCTTTCAAACTCCCAATAATCAAAAAAAAACCACGATGAATGATGACACAACAACATATGCCAGAGCAGACATCAGATTTTCTTCGCAGCAGCCACTGCTTAGGAGACACCTGTCGTGAGATGGACGTGTCGGCCTTCTACCGGGAGCCGGTTCGCGTGAGTTGGAGCAAAGTCACGGGTCAACTTTATCAATCAAAAATTGTCGATGTCGAGCTCAATTTGAATGATCCAAAAGACGACACTCAGCGCTGGATCAAAGTGCGTTCACTGTTTGCGCCCATCCCATTACACACAAGTCCGACGACCCTTATGAATCAACAACTTACGATCTCTTGTGGTTGATTTGTCACTCGACTAAGTGATCAATGAAATCAACAACTTAGGCCAATCGAATGCGATGAATGATCACGCTGGCTGGACTTGTGTGTAATGGGATGGTTTGTGCCCACCACGGTCGAAGGCGAGAAGGCGGCATCTGGCAAACACGATTGGGCAGTATTTTTGATAACGGTCAGGGCGCTTGCCTCGCTGCGAATGCTGGAGATGTACACCATGCGCTGGGCCATTGAGGTGTATTTCAAGGAAATCAAACAGCACTTAGGCTTCATGAAGGAGCCGGGCACGCATTACGCCAGCTATATCGCATCCATGCACTTGGCGGCTACCTGTGGAGCAGCAGCGCCAAGGTCGGCGCGGGCAAGTTCAGGCCGCTTCGACCACTTCAACCGGCTTAACGTGCTTTATTTCCCCGTTTTCTTAGGTGACCCCAAGATGCGATGCAGAGATCTTCATAACGCAGAAAATAGCAGTAACTTGACCCAAAATTGCCCCACTTCAAAGTGCATCGGCTACTCGACACGATAGAGCGTTATGTCAAACGGTGGTTCCTTCAACCTAGAAACTCACTTGAATGGATTCAGAATTGCTCTCAAAAAAGTAGCTGCTCACGCAAGCTGCATATGGGCTAGAGGCACATTTCATTTAAAAATACCACGATTCAGACCTGGCATTGACCGTAGGGTCGGGCTGGCCGAAGGTGTCACCCGCAAGCGGCTGCCGTTGCGGGGCAGGGATGTCGGGTGAAACTTGCTCGCCTGCCAAACACTAAGCCTCGCTAGCTCGCCCTGCCGCTGCGCGGCCCGAGAAAGAACCACAGCAGCAGACCCAGAACGGGGAGCAACACGACAGCAAGGATCCAAATCAGTTTCTTCTCGTTGGAGACTGAGCTTTGAAAAATGTTGAGGATGGCCCAGATGTCTCCCGCCAGGATGAGTACACCAATGATTCCGTTGTATCCAAAAGGCATGATTTCAGTTTCCTTGTGCTTGTGCTTGTGTTCTTGGCCCAAATCGACAATGTTTGGGCATCAGGCAATGTAACTGGATTGCACCCCACCAGCACACCGTTTGACTGTGCTGTCAAACGCGGACGCAGAGGCACGGGTTAAGACGCTAAAGCCTAGGTCGTGGGCCGAAGCGACGACTTGAGTCAGCACCCTGCGTATCGACCCCATGGGCGGGTGGGCGTGCGGCGATAGCGCCCTCAATCAAGCCACCCGCTCAACCGACACCGGGTACAGCGCTTGGCCACGGTCCTCAAACGCATTGATATTGGCCAGCGTGGTCTCGGCAATCGCGGTCAGTGCATCTTCGGTGAAGAAGGCTTGGTGGCCGGTGATGAGCACATTGGGGAAGGTCAGCAAACGGGCAAAGACGTCGTCTTGCAGCACCTCGCCGGAGAGGTCGTGGAAAAACAGGTCGGACTCTTCTTCATACACATCCAGCCCAAGACTGCCCAAGGTGCCCGCCTTCAGCGCGGCAATCACCGCCGGTGTATCGACCACCGCGCCACGACTGGTGTTGAGTAGCATCGCGCCATGCTTCATGCGGGCCAGCGCATCGGCGTTGATCAAGTGGCGGGTCTGCGGCGTGAGCGGGCAGTGCAGCGTGATCACGTCGCTCTGAGCGAGCATCTCGGGCAAGTCCACATAACGCATGCCCAGCGCCACGCAGGCCGGATTGGGTTGTGGATCGAACCCGAGCAGCTGACAACCAAAGCCCGCCATGATGCGCGCCACGCATTCACCGATTTTGCCGGTGCCCACCACGCCAATGGTTCGCCCGTGCAGATCGAAACCGAGCAGCCCTTCCAACGCAAAATTACCTTCTCGCACCCGGGCATAAGCGCGGTGCAGATGCCGGTTGAGCGCCAGCAGCAGCGCGACCGTGTGTTCGGCCACGGCATACGGCGAGTACTCGGGCACGCGCCCCACCACCATGCCCAACGCGGCGGCGGTTTCCAGATCGACATGGTTGAAGCCCGCCGAACGCAAGGCCAACAAGCGCACCCCACCGGCATGCAACCGTTGCAGCACGGCGGCGTCCAAGTGATCGTTGACAAAGGCGCAAACCGCTAACGCACCATCAGCCACCACAGCGCTGGTGACATCCAAGCACGCCTCATGAAACTCAAGCTGGTGGCGCCCGTCTGCGTTGGCACGCTCCAAAAAGTGGCGGTCATAGGGTCGGGTGCTGAAAACGGCAACGCGCATGGGAGTGTTCCTTGAGTCGCTGCGGCATTGGCGCGCGTCGGCGGGGGTTCGGGGTGGACTATCGCTGGCGGTGGTCATTCGGCCCCGTCAGGCTCCGATCCTAAACCAGCCCGACCTGCATGCAATACACCCCCAAGGTGCGCCGAGACATCGGCGTGTTCTTATGAAGGCAGTGCGGCACCATTGAGCGGTTATTCCATTTTCAGATCGATAGGAGCTTAGGCACGAAGCCGCTGACAGTGCAGACGCACGGCAAGGCGAAGCCATCCACACTATTATGTAATACACTTATTTATGTGTTAAATCAGAAGGGGTTTCTATGGCCAACGTCAACTTCACCGGCTCAGTCGATCGGGACTTGCTTAAACGCGCAAAAGTGATGGCGGCCAAGTCGGACACCTCGGTCAACGCCTTATTTAATGCCGAGTTGCGCTATCTGGTTGAAACTTTTGAGGCGTCAGAGACGACCAACAACCAGAACTTCCGCACCCTGCTCGATTTTTCTTTAGGCCGTACGGACGACCTCAAGACAATGACCGCACTCGGCATTGACAGCGATGAGGATCTATTTCTGCTGATGACCCAAGCCCACTTGCCGATGCCGCGCCTGCCTGAGGAAACCACCCAGCAAATGACCAACGAACTCAATGCACTGGCGACCTGAGCGTGACGCCATCTGCCGCATCCTCCGTTTTCCTCGTACCAGATGCCGGGGCGCTGATCAAGCTAGCTTACGCAGACGCGCTTGACCTCCTACACAGGCCAGGTTGGCCGGTGCGAATGGTTGACATGAGGTGGCATGAGGTAACTCGCAACGCCACACCGACCAGTGAAAAAATTGCGCAATGGGTCGCTCTGCATGGCGTGGAGATCATCAGCACCCGCACCTACGCTCACCATCAAGCCGCGCTCCTTGAGGCGACGGCGAAACCTCGCCAATCCAATCTCGGGGAGTTCGCGATTCAGGAAGCCATGCACGATATGGCACTGACACAGCCAGACACCACCGGTGTCTTTTTGTTTGAAGATCACAAAATAGCGCGTGCCAGTGCCAGCTTTCTAGTGCCCGACAACTGCCGCAAGATCAGCATACGGGCTTGGCTGCTGTTTCTGGAGGGCAAAGGCTGGATTGCATCAGCCGCTCAGATTGAGCGCGCAGCCATTGCGAACGGTCGCAACTTCTCACGCTTGCGATTTCCGCCTTGAGGTTCAGAGGTGCTGATTCATTCCAACCTGGCCTCTTTGGTTCATTTGACTTATTTCAATGAAACAGGCTGCAGCCCTTGATCTACTTGCGCAAGCCGCTATTAAAACGGGAGTAAATCAGGCGACGTTGGTGGAAATACACTCAGCCCCAATTTTGAAGCGCCCTAGGCTGACGGTTTTTCCCTCAGCGTCTTAGAGTCATGCGGCAGTAGAATTAAATGCCATTTTTTTCTAAAAACACTTAACATGGCAAACATAAACTTTTATTCATAAAATGCCATGAACATCACCTCAAATCTATCCAATGGCAGAACTGTGATTCCTGCCACCTTGCGCTCGCAGCTCGATATCCAAGACGGTGACCAGCTCATTTGGACCATTCGTGACGGGGAGCTGGTCGCCACCACCCGCCGTGCACAACTGAGCAAAGCGCAGGCCCTGTTTCAAACCTATGTGCCACGCAACGCGCCGTCGCTGGCGGATGAACTCATGGCCGAACGCCGCGTTGCGGCGGAAAAAGAATGAGCCAGGCGACGGTATTGGACGCCTCTGCCATCCTTGCCTTTTTGCAAGGTGAGCCCGGAGAGGACAGGGTCAAACAGGCATTGCAAACCGAACACTGCGTGGTGAGCGCCGCCAACCAGTCCGAAGTGATTGCCAAAGCGCTGGATCGCGGCATTGACCCCGCTGCGGTTAAAACCATTCTGGCGGAACTCGGCTACACCGTGATCGACATCACCGCAGAAGATGGCGCCCAAGCCGGTTGGATGCGCAGCCAGACCCGTGCCCTAGGCCTGAGCTTGGGTGATCGTTTGTGCCTTGCAACCGCTCAGCGATTGAAAGCAAAAATCCTGACCGCAGACCGCCCCTGGCTGTCGGTCGCTCAACCCATGGGGCTTCACATTGAGTGCATTCGTCCCGATTCGCATTGAGCCCACTGGGCTGGATAGGCGAAAAGCATTCGCTCCCTTCGAGCGACGAAGAAAGAACGGCGTGCTTCAGGCTTTAGGGCTGGACGCACCCCGCATTTGAGCGGTGACATGAGCACGCTTTCACGACGCTAGTTAAACTAAGTGCTACTTTTCAGACTTGACTGGACACACCATGCACACCTCCACCCTCCGCGCCGCTGGAGGCTCCATTGCAGTGACCATTCCGCAGGCGTTGGCCAAGTCCAGCGGCCTGCACCCTGGCGACAAAGTCAATTTTGAGTTGGACGCCGGGCGTTTGATCATCTCGCCAGTCAGTCGCCGCAAGTACAGCCTGTATGAACTATTGGCCATGCAGGGCGACGAGCCGCTTCTGGTTGACAAGGCTTGGGACGCCATGCCGACCTCGGGCCAAGAGGTCCCTGTGTGAGCCGCCGGGTTTGGCAGCGTGGCGACATCGTGGTCGCCAGTTTCGACCCGACTCTAGGCCAGGAGCAACAAGGACGCAGGCCCGCCATCGTGGTGACGCACGCCGATTTGAACCGACTGGGGATGATTGGCGTGTGCCCCATCACCCAAGGTGGCATGGGCGCGCGCAACGCGGGTTTGTCGGTCAACCTCATGGGCACCGGGATGCAAACGCAAGGCGTGGTGCTGGTTCACCAGTTCAGAATGATGGACCCGTCACAGCGTGCTTTGACGCTGATCGAGCAAGCCCCAGACGATGTGGTGGAAGAAGTGCGCGCGCGGGTGGCGGCCCTGCTGGATTGACGCCTCAAGCCTTCATCCAGCTTGCAATGAATTCAAAGCGATAGGCTGACGCCATGTCACACCCCTCACGCCGCCCCAATATTCGGCACCAAACTGCCCGCATCTTGCCCGCCTTTGAGGGCAGAGGTGAAGGCCAGCATGCGGTCGATGGGGACGCGGGCGCGTTCGCCTAGGGAGGGGTCAATGTGGAT
>JAGODZ010000209.1 GCA_017997975.1 Rhodoferax sp. | reverse complement strand
CAAAAGAACGAAGAGCGGGTCGCCCAGCGGCTGAACCGCGAATGGGCCAAAGACCCCTCGTGCCGAGTACACGCGCTGCTGGATTACTACCGGGTAACGCAAACCACCTATGTGGCAGCACTGCGCGCCCAAGGGTTTACCGACAACGAGATAGGCCAACACGCGGGTCTGGCCGACACGTCCCTGGCGCTGGCCGTGGACCCTGCCCTGGTGCGCAAAGACCTGATGGTGGCTGCCACAACTTCGGACAAGGCTTTGGGCGTCAGCGGCGACCCTCGCCAGTCCACGGCCGAGTTAGGGCAAATCGGCATTCAAAAAATCATTCAAACCTCCGTGGCCGCCATTCAGGGGCTCACGCGTCAACCGCGCCATTCCGAGAAATAAACAGTGAATTCAGTTCGTCAAAAATTGGGGTTTGGGCTGGTGGCCGTGGCCGTGGCGTTGGTGGCTGGGGCGGTGAGCCTGTACCGGCTGCAGACCGTTCAAGTTGCCGCGCCCGCGCAACCCTTGCCCGTCGCCGTGCCTCAGCCCATTGACACGGTGGCCGGCATGGCACCCGTGGTGGACGCACGCAACCTCTACAGCGAAACCACAGCAGACAAGATGAGTGCCACCGTGCAAGGGCATTTGCCCCGCATTTACGTGCCCAACTTGCGCTCGCACGATGTGTCAGTGATCGACCCCGCCACGATGAAAGTGGTGGACCGCTTCAAGGTCGGCCACGCGCCGCAGCACATCGTGCCGTCTTGGGACATGAAAACCCTGTGGGTGGCCAACAACGCAGAGCGGCGCTCCACCGGCAGTTTGACCGCCATTGACCCCGTCACCGGCAAGCCGGGCAAAACCATTCCCGTGGATGACCCCTACAACCTGTACTTCACCCCCGATGGCAAGTCCGCCATCGTGGTGGCCGAGGCCATGGCGCGGCTCGATTTTCGGGATCCGCAGACCATGGCGATGCAGTATTCGATTGAGGTGCCGGAATGCAAGGGCATCAACCACGGCGACTTCACCATTGACGGCAGAGTGGCTTTGTTCACCTGCGAGTTCAAAGGCACGGTGGCCAAGGTCAATCTGGAGACCCGCAAGGTGGAGGGCTATATGAAGCTGTCCATGCCCGCCACCCGCTTCAAGGTCAGCAAAGAACCGTTTGACCCCAGCCAGACCGAGATTTGCACCGCCAAAAAGGGCATGCCGCAAGACATTCGCTTCTCCCCAGACGGCAGTCGTTTCTACATCGCCGACATGGACGCCGACGGCGTGCATGTGGGCGACACGGCCAGCTTCACTAAAGTGGGCTTTATCCCCGTCGGGCCGGGCACGCATGGCCTGTACCCCAGCCGCGACGGCAAAAGTCTGTATGTGGCCTACCGTGGCACGCACAAAATTCACGGCTCGCCCAAAGGGCCGGGGGGCGTGGGGGTGGTGAGTTTTGAGACCGAAACAGTCACCGCCTACTGGCCCATTCCCGGTGGCGGCAGCCCTGACATGGGCAATGTCAGTGCGGACGGCCAGTTCCTCTGGCTGTCGGGCCGGTTTGACGACCGGGTGTACCGCATCCACACCACCAGCGGTGCGGTGGACCAGGTCAAAGTAGGGCAAGAGCCGCACGGCCTCACGGTGTGGCCCCAGCCAGGCCGCTATTCACTGGGCCACACGGGCAACCTGCGCTGAATACCCATGGCAAACCTGTGGTCGTGGCCTGACACGCGCGTCATCACGGGTGGTGAATCCGCTGGCCTTGTCGTAGACTGGCCGGCATTCTTGACTCGACTGGAAGACCCCCGTGCACTACCGCTCTCTTGGCAACAGCAACCTGAAGGTGTCCACCCTGTGTTTGGGCACCATGATGTTGGGCGACCAGACCGCCCAGCCCGAGGCTGCGGCTATTCTTTCGGACGCCCGCGCCAACGGGGTGAATTACATCGACACGGCCGACGTGTACAGCAAAGGCGCCTCGGAAACCATGGTCGGCGACTTGCTCAAAGGGCAGCGCCAGGACTGGGTGCTGGCCACCAAGCTGGGCAACGCCATGTCCGATCAGGTCAACCAAGGCCACTACTCCCGCAGCTGGATGCTGCATGAGGTGCACGCCTCTCTGAAACGCCTGCAAACCGACTACGTTGACATTCTTTACCTGCACCGCGACTACAACGGCATGAATCTGGAAGAGCCGCTGCGGGCGCTGGACGCCCTGCTGCGCAGCGGGCAGATTCGCTACTGGGGCGTGTCCAACTTTCGGGGCTGGCGCATTGCCGACATGGTGCGTCTGGCAGGCCAACTGGGCATGCCCGCCCCAGTGGTGTGTCAGCCTTACTACAACCTGCTCAACCGCATGCCCGAAGTTGAGGTGCTGCCCGCCTGCGCGCACTATGGGATTGGCGTGACCTCTTACAGCCCCATTGCCCGGGGCGTGCTCACCGGCAAGTACCCGCCGGGCCAAACGCCTGACCCCACCAGCCGCGCGGGCCGAGCCGACAAACGCATGGCGGAGACCGAGTTTCGCGAAGAGTCGCGGGTGATTGCGCAGCACCTGAAAGAGCACGCGCAGCGCCAAGGCATCACCGTGGCCCAGTTTGCCACCGCGTGGGTGTTGGCGAATCCCATCGTCAGCTCGGTCATTGCCGGGCCACGCACCCTCACACAATGGCAAGACTACCTGCCCGCGCTGGAGTACACCGTGACGCCCGATGACGAGGCGCTGGTGGACAGCATGGTGCGGCCCGGCCACTCGTCCACACCGGGCTACACCGACCCAGCCTATCCCCTCAATGGGCGCCATTGAGTGCTGCGCGGCACCCGTGATCGAGTCCGCACCTACCATCACCTCTCAACTTTAGGAACATACGATGAGTCACCTTCCCCTAAGCGCAACGACTGCGGTGCAAGCCCTGTCTCGCCCCGTTTTATGGCGTCACCCCCTCACGGTCAGAGGGGTGCTTATCACTGGATTTCTCTTAGCGGGCCTGGTGATCGCTGCGGTGCCTTTGGCCGTCCATGCGAATCCGGCGTCGGCTAGCGCTGCAAAAATGAACATTGCCACCGCCGTGAACCTGTCGGGGCGCCAGCGCATGCTCTCGCAACGCATGGTGAAGGCGTACCTCATGCTGGGTCAAGGCATTGCGCCCAGTGACGCCCAGCGCATCCTTCAACAATCGGTAGATTTATTTGAATCCCAACTGCTGACCTTAAAGACTTTTCAGCCCAACCCGAAGGTGCAGACGGCACTCGCCAACCTGGACACGGAATGGAGAAAGCTCAAACCAGTCATTGCTGCGCCACCCAGTGAGGCGGGTGCCTTGGCGCTCTACGACGCCAGCGAGGCCTTGCAAGCGGTAGCGCACACCGTGACACTGGCCTACGCAGATGGCAGCGCCGAGGCGGCCGAGCGAATGGTTAACCTCGCAGGACGCCAGCGCATGCTGTCGCAACGCGCCGCCAAGTTCTATTTGTATGGTGCCTGGAATCTCAACACCAAACCAGCCGATATGGAAATGCACTTCAGCCGTGCCCATTTCACGGCCGTGCTGATTCAACTCGAAGGCTCGCCTCACGCGACAGCGCAGGTCAAGGAACTGATAGGACGAATCCGTCGCGAGTGGGAGCCGTATCGGCAAGTGCTGCTGGAGAGCAAAGAGCCTGCAAAAATGCGCAGCAATGGACCACGCGTCGCCGAACTCAGCGAACAAGTGCTTGCCAGTACGGAGGAGCTGGTCACGCTCATCCTGGCGCAAACCCAAAAACAATAGACGTGGGTGACTGAGGCGCAGCGAGACGGGCATCAGGCCAAGCGAGGGTCTGAGTTTGGCGGTTCGTTTGGCTGGCGACGCGCCCATGCATTCCGCGCATAATCCCGGTCCATGGAAACCAAATGGCTTGAAGATTTTGTGAGTTTGGCTGAAACCCGCAGTTTCAGCCGCTCTGCCCAGTTGCGTCACGTGACCCAGCCTGCTTTTTCAAGGCGCATTCAGTCGCTAGAGGCGTGGGCGGGCACCGACTTAGTGGACCGCAGCAGCTACCCCACACGGCTCACGCCCGCAGGTGAGACGCTGTATGACCAATCTTTAGAGGTTTTGCAGGCACTGCAAACCACCCGTGCCATGCTGCGCGGCCACACCGCAGCGGGGCGCGATGTGATTGAGTTTGCCGTGCCGCACACGCTGGCGTTCACGTTTTTCCCGGCCTGGCTGTCCAACCTGCGCGAAAAATTTGGCCCCATGAAAAGCCGCCTGATTGCCCTCAATGTGCATGACGCGGTGATGCGCTTGGTGGAAGGCAGTTGCGACCTGTTGATTGCCTACCACCACCCCTCCCAGCCTTACCAGCTGGACGCAGAGCGCTATGAAATGGTGAGCTTGGGCGAAGAGATTGTGGCCCCCTATGTGAAACCCGATGCCGACGGAGCCCCGGCCTTTTTGTTGCCTGGCCGCCCTGGCCAGCCCTTGCCCTATTTGGCCTATGCCCCCGGGGCTTACCTGGGGCAAATGGTGGACTTGATCCTCAAAGGCACCACCACCGCCATTCACTTTGACCGCGTCTATGAGACCGACATGGCCGAGGGCCTGAAGGCCATGGCGCTGGAAGGGCACGGCATTGCGTTCTTGCCCTACAGCGCGGTCAAAAGAGACCTGCGTGCCAAACGTTTGGTCAGCGCCGTGCCACCCGGTTTGGCTAACTTGCAAATCACCATGGAAGTGCGTTTGTACCGCGAGCGGCCCACCACCCGTGAGCCGGGCAAATCCGGTGTGCAGACGAACCGCAATGGCACGCCCAGCGCCAAGCGCAATGCCCAGTCGCTGTGGGACTTTTTGCTGACCCAACCCCCCGCTATTTGATTTTTTGATCTCGTCCGCTTTCCCCTCGGAACCCTTTCCCCATGACACAAACAATACAAATCACCCGCCCTGACGACTGGCATCTGCACGTGCGCGACGGCGACGCGCTCCACACCGTGGTGCCGCACACCGCCGCCCAGTTTGGCCGCGCCATCATCATGCCCAACCTGCGCCCGCCGGTGACCACCACGGAGGCCGCATTGGCCTACAAAGCGCGCATTCAGGCCGCTGTGCCCCAAGGCGTGGACTTTGAGCCATTGATGACGCTCTACCTCACCGACAAACTGCCCGCCGACGAGATCGCGCGCGCCAAAGACGCCGGCATCGTCGCCGCCAAGCTGTACCCCGCCGGTGCCACCACCAACAGCGACGCCGGTGTGACCGACCTGCGCAACACCTACAAAACCTTAGAAGCCATGCAGCGCGCTGGCCTGCTGCTGCTGGTGCACGGCGAAGTCACCTCCAGCGACATCGACCTGTTTGACCGCGAAGCCGTGTTCATTGACACCCAGCTCATTCCCCTGCGCCGCGATTTTCCTGAGCTGAAAATTGTTTTCGAGCACATCACCACCCGTGAGGCCGCGCAGTACGTGCAGTCGGCCGATCAATTCACCGCCGCCACCATCACCGCGCACCACCTGCTCTACAACCGCAACGCCCTCTTCACCGGCGGCATTCGCCCCCACTACTACTGCTTGCCCGTGCTCAAGCGCGAAACGCACCGCTTGGCCTTGGTAGCAGCCGCCACCAGCGGCTCGGCTAAGTTCTTCTTGGGCACCGACAGCGCCCCCCACCCCGCGCACCTGAAAGAACACGCCTCCGGCTGCGCCGGTTGCTACACCTCGCACGCCGCTATGGAGCTGTACACGGAAGCCTTCGACTCGGTCGGTGCTTTGGATCAGCTAGAAGCCTTTGCCAGCTTCAACGGCGCCGACTTCTATGGCCTGCCCCGCAACACCGGCACCATCACCTTGGCCCGCGAAACCTGGACCCCACCCGAGAGCTACGCCTTCGGTGAGTCCCAACTCAAGCCTTTGCGCTCGGGGGAAGAGTTGCCTTGGAAACTGGTGGCTTGA
>JAGODZ010000208.1 GCA_017997975.1 Rhodoferax sp. | reverse complement strand
CTTGGGGGTCAACGAAGAAAGTGGTGCCTGCCATGACACCGCAGAAATAGCGGCCCACGGACCCTGGCACCGTGTCAGCCGCCTGTGTTTTTCGCACCGCAAACCCCAAACCAAAGCCGTGGCCGGGCGGCAACAACGCCCGCGACGCGCTGGAGTGCACCGGAATGTCACCCAAATGGTCGGCCGTCATGTAGGCCACAGTGCGCGGCCCCAGCAAACGCACGCCATCGAGCTCACCCTGATTCACCATGAACTGCAAAAAGCGGGCGTAATCCAGCGCGGTGGACGCGAGACCCCCGCCACCGGACTCCAGGGCGGCGTTTTCTCGCACGTCAATCATGCGCATTGGCACGCCGCCGTCCGGGTCTTTGGCAAACGGCTGGGCAATGCGGCCGTGGTGCTCGGGCGGGACGGAAAACCAGGTCTCGTGCATGCCCAAGGGCGTGAGTACGTGTTGGGTCAGGTAATCACTCAGCCGCTGCCCACTCACCACCTCCACCACCCGCCCCAGCACATCGGTGGCGCGGCCATATTCCCAAGCGGTGCCAGGCTCAAACATCAAGGGCAATGGGCCCAGTTCTTGGGTGAATTCTGCAAGGGTTCGCTCCCGCGAACCGATTCGCGCCTGCGCATACTGACGCTGCACCGATGCGCAGCCCATGAACTCATAGGTTAGCCCCGCGGTGTGGCGCAGCAAGTCTTGAATGGTGGCGATGTGGCGTGCCGCCTGGGTGACCACAGCACCCTCCTTCAGGCGGGCCACCTGTTGCTTGGCAAATTCCGGCAAAAATTTAGCCACCGGGTCGCTCAACAGCAACTTGCCCTGCTCCATCAACACCATCACCGCCACCGACACAATCGGCTTGGTCATGGAATAAATTCTGAACACCGCGTCAGAGGCCATAGGCGCACCCGTGGCGGGGTCAAGGGCACCCACGCTCTCAAAGAGCGCCAATTTTCCTCGCCGTGCAATAACGGCCACCGCGCCCGGCAGACGCTGGGCGGTCACCTCCCCTTGCAGCGCCGCTGTCAGACGCTCCAAACGCTGCGGGCAAAATCCGACCGCATCCGGGAACAATGCCCTCGATTCGGAGGGGCGCAAGCCCGGGGAGATCAAGCGTGAGGGTGCGGCGTGCGTCATGGGATCATTCTTTCTCTGTCGTTATTCAGTGGCACCTATTTTCGCTGTGATGCACAGTCAACCATGGGCACGGCTTCTTCGCCTCACCCGTTTTGAAAACCGCACATTTCTTGCGCGTGTGCGTCGCAATGAACAGCCGCACGGCTCACCGATTCCCCCTGAAAAACACTTGCATCCGCGCCGAGCAAACGCAGGCCGTGGTGTTATATTGAAATGAAAATGGAAGGGGGGAACATGCGGTACTTCACGCCAAGAAAGCATTCGTTTTGCTGCGCACTCCAAGACACCTCAAAAAAGGTGCTCTCCCCCCGTTTGAAACAATTTGTGATCGATAGAACTGACCATTCAATGGCGAAACAAACGCGATCCCTATGAGCACACACGAACAAGACATTCGAAACCGCCTGCTGGTGGCTCGTTTGCCATCCATGCCCCAGACGCTGCTCAGGTTGATTCGACTGTGCCAAACCGACGATGCAGGGATGGCAGAGTTGGCGGAGTTGATCGGCAGTGATGTGAGCCTGATGGCCAAGGTGTTGACGATTGCCAACAGTGCGGCTTACCACCGAGGGGGGCCAAAAGTCGGTCTCATGCAGGCACTGAGTACTCTCGGGGCGGACATGATCAAAACGCTGGTGATCAGCGAGTCTGTGTTTCAAACTTTCAGCGCTTTTCCGCATTCGGGCAGCACCGATCTGCGCGACTTTTGGCACCACGCCCTGACCACTGCCGTGATGTCCCGTGCCTTGGCTAAAAAAATGGCCTACCCTTTTGTCGAAGAAGCCTACCTTGCCGGGCTGCTGCACGATGTGGGGCGTCTGGCGCTGTTGGCCGCTGCGCCCAATGACTACAGCCAAAATTTTCGAGCCAACGACAACCTCACGCTGTGCGAAGTGGAGCAAGAGACGCTGAAAATCTCTCACCCTGAAGCGGGTGCTTGGTTGGTTGAACGCTGGAACCTCGGCCCCGTCATTGCCGATGGTGTTCTGTACCACCACGAAAACCCGGACCGGCTGGCGTCAGCGCACCCGATTGTGCGCATGGTTCACTTGGCGCACTGGCTCGCCAGCCAAGAAAGTTCCGAGTTGCTCGCCGAGGAGGCGGGGTCACTGTGCGGCGTCGATTTGGCTTTTCTTGTTGCCCTGATGGCGGATGCGGTAAAACAGGTCACTAAAACGGCGTTGGATCTGGGCCTGGAGTTACCGGACCATCCAGAATTCGATGCGCCCGAGGCGCAACGCCAGACGGTCAGCGCGGTTAACCCGGCAGAGCAACAACTGGCCGATGAGGTCCGCGACGTGGCGCTCACGGCGGTGATCAGTCAGTCGCTGGCCAACCCGCCCAGTGAGCCACAGTTGATGGAGATGATTCGCAACAACGCGCATCTCTTGCTCAATCTGAACGACAGTTTGCTGTTTGTCGCCCCTGAAGCCGGCCACGACTTGGTCAAAGTGTCACCGCTTGACGCGCTGGAGTCAGCTCAACAGCTGCTCATCTCTGTGGCGGGCAACAGTCGCTTGGCCCAAGCCATTGAATCAAAAAAACTGCTCTTTTTAGGCCCGGAGCGCCGTTCACAAGACCCTTTAGAAGACCGACTCATGGCCGCATTAAAGGCCGAATGCTTGGTGTGCGTGCCACTGCTGGCCGCCTCTCACTGTGTGGGCATGATGGTGGGCAGCATTTCGTCCTGGCGCATGGCAGAGCTTAAAAAACGCGAGCGGTTTTTACTGTCGTTTGGCGTACAGGCCGCCCTGTCGATTCAAAACGCCCGCAAAGCGCGTGCTGAGATTGAGCGCCGCCTAGCGACACTGCGCCAAGAACAGCGAGAAGACAGCCAACGCGTCGCGCATGAAGTCAACAATCCGCTCACCATCATCAAGAATTACCTCGGTGTTCTCGACGAAAAACTGTCCCGCCAAGAAACCGTGTCGGACGAGTTGACGATTCTGAAAGAAGAGATTGACCGGGTCAGCCAGCTGGTCACGGAGTTTGCTGGCGGCACGCCCAAAACGCAACTTGCGGTCACCGAGGTCACCACCGTCATCAAAGACTTGGTGCGCTTGTTCACGGAAAGCAAGTTCCTGCCAGCGTCAGTCAAAATAATTTCCACCTCCCCCGTCGGTACCACCGAGGTGCTGGGATCGTCTGACGTGCTGAAGCAAATTTTGCTCAACCTGCTGAAGAACGCCATGGAGGCCGTGCCGGGAGGGGGCTTGATTGAGGTGATCAACAAAGGCATGGTCATGGTGGAGGGCCAAGCGTTCGCTGAAATTTCAGTCAAAGACAGCGGCCCCGGCATTGACCCCAAAGTTCAGGCCCTTCTGTTCTCGCCCGTTGACAGCCTCAAGCCTGGCTCAAACCGGGGAATCGGGCTGAACATTGTGCACCGACTGGTTGAACAACTGGGAGGGCGCATCCGCTGCCAAAGCTCCCCAGCGGGAACGACTTTTACCCTTCTTCTGCCCACACCGAAAGCAGGCCACTGATATGCGGCGTGGATTACTGATGCACCCTCACCTTGAGGCACGACCATGACGCACCGAAGCCTCACACTCTCGTCGCTCATCCCCACCCACCCGCGCGAGATGCCGGAGAGTGGCCCAACGCCAGCGGTACGGGTTTTACTGATCGAAGACGAACCCCGACTCCTGCGCAGTTTGGAGGCGTTGCTCCAGCACCAAGGTCTGGTGATCAGCACCGCCGCTACGGGGCAGGAAGCCATTGCGCATTTGAAGCAATCGCGTTGTGACCTGGTGATTCTGGACCTGGGCTTGCCTGATATGGGCGGGCTGGAGATCATGGACTTCATGAACCTCCACCCCACAGGCGCACATGTCATCGTCACCAGCGGCTCCGTCGAGGTGGAATCGGTCATTGGCGCCTTGCAACGCGGTGCTTACGACTATTTGAGAAAACCGTACGCCCGCGAAGAGCTGCTCAAAACCATTGACAAAGCGCTTCAGCACCGCCGCTTGCAAGAAGAAAACAAAAAAATCGCCTCCCAGCTTGCGAACTCGGAGCAACTTTACCGACATTTGGTCGATTGCTCTCCTGACATTATTTACATGCTGGACTCGGCTGGCTGCTTCACCTTTGTCAACCATCGCGTGCGCGATCTGCTGGGGTACAGCCGTGACGACCTGCTGGGCAAACACTATTCAGAACTGATCCACCCAGAAGACTTGGAGCGCGCCCACTATGTGTTCTCCGACGCGGGACACGACCGCCGTTTGACCCGACTGGTGGAGTTGCGATTCAAGTCCCTCAATCCCAACAGCGCGCCCCGCACTTTCAGCAATGAATTGATGAATACCCCGCTGCCGCGAAGGGGAGAGGTGAACGCGAATGAGGCAGCAGACAGCGAATTATTGGGCCTCTACGGCGTGGCCCGAGACATCACCGAAACCCAGCTGGCCGATGCGCTGATCTCACACCAGAATTACCACGACAGGCTGACGGATCTTCCGAACCGCGTGCTTTTCAAAGACCGATTGGGCCTGGCCCTGCTGCAGGCGCGCAGAAGCCACTCCCAACTGGCCGTGATGTTCATTGACTTGGACCGATTCAAACTGGTCAATGAGTCTTTGGGACATCGCATGGGCGACGAACTGCTGCAGCAAGCGGCGCACCGGCTGAGCACCTGCCTGCGCCGGGGCGACACGCTGGCGCGCTTTGGCGATGATGAGTTCACGGCCATCCTGCCGGAGTTGACGGGTTTGCAAGATGCCACCGTTATGGCGGATCAATTTCTGGAGTGCATGAAGCCGGCGTTTGAACTGGGAGGCCACGCGGTTCACATGACCGCCAGCATCGGCATTGCCTTTTACCCGGACAACGGCACCGATATTGAGACGCTGATACGGAACTCTGGCCTTGCCATGAACCAAATCAAGTCGGCTGGCAAGAATGGCCATGCTTTTTTTAACGACCGCATGCTGGAAGCCTCGCGGCAAGATATTGACTTGGAACACCGTTTGCACCTGGCATTGGCTCACGGTGAATTGGAAATGCACTACCAGCCTCAAATTGAGGTGACCACGGGCAAAATCGTCGGCGCAGAAGCGCTGATGCGCTGGAACCATCCCGAACTGGGCTTGCTCAGCGCGGGTGAGTTCATTCCCATGGCCGAAGACAACGGTTTGATCATGCCCATCAGCGACTGGATGCTGGGTGCTATTTGTCGTGACCTGCTGGCCTGGAATGCCACCGGGTGCCCCAACATTCAACTGTCGCTGAATTTGTCCCCCCAGTACCTGGATCGGGGTGACTTTCACGACAAGCTGCAGCGCGCATTGGCGCAGCACCACATTTCACCGGGCCAGATTGAGGTGGAGGTGACAGAAAACATTTGTATTCGCAACCCCAAAGCCGCTTTCGAGCAGCTCGACAAGCTCGGAAAACTGGGGGTGAGCGTGGCCATTGACGATTTTGGAACCGGCTATTCGTCACTGTCCTACCTGCACCGATTCCCGATTCATACACTCAAGATTGACCGCTCTTTTGTGATGGAAATTCAAGACGACAACGCGCCCTTTCCCGTGGTGTTGGCCATCATCTCGATTGCCAAAGGGCTGGGCCTGAACTTGGTGGCAGAAGGGGTGGAAACGCCCACACAAGCCGCCTACCTTCAAAAGTCAGGCTGCAGCATCATGCAAGGCTACTTCTACTACAAACCCCTGCCGCAAACCCGCATGCTGGCCTTGCTCACAGCGCAAGCCACCCAGCGAATTGCTCAGTGAGCGGCTTGGAGTGCCACTCGCAGGGCGGCACCCACTTCGGGCTTTTGAATAAACGGGTCGGTGGGGTTGCGGGCCAATAAGACATCTTCCA
>JAGODZ010000038.1 GCA_017997975.1 Rhodoferax sp. | reverse complement strand
GTTGTGGTCGATCTCATGCATCAGGCCCAATAAACGCCCAATCTCGCCTTTGGGCACTCCTTTTTGCACAAACCAGCGCAGGTAGTCGCCGGGCAGGTCGGCGATGAGTCGGCCTTGGTGTTTGCCAAAGGGCATGGTGCGGGTCACCAGCAGTTGCAAGTCGTCGGGGTTCATAAGTTAGCCGCCGGCGCGTTTCACGGTGAAGCCTTGCGCTTTCAGGGCCTCGATGACGCGGTCGCAGTGGTCGCCTTGCACTTCAATCACCCCATCTTTGACCGTGCCGCCAGAACCACAGGCGGTTTTCAACTGTTTGCCCAGGGTGAGCAAGGCCAGCGGGTCCAGCGCCAAACCACGCACCAGCGTGACGCCTTTGCCGGCGCGGCCTTTGGTTTCGCGGGAGACACGAACAATGCCGTCACCCGAAGGTTTGGGCGCGGCCGTGCCGCAGCTGCAATGGGTGATGGGTTGGCGGCAGCTGGGGCACATGCGCCCACTGTCGGTGGAATACACCAGGCCGCCTTGGCTGGATTTCGATTTCATGGGTGACAACGTCCTTGGTTCATGAACTGGAATGCTCTGTCGTTTGACTGCGCCGCAATGCCAGTGCCCACAAGAGCAAGCCGATCAACACGGTGACCGCGTGGCCTGCGGCCAGCTTGAATGCACTGTCAAACAACAAAGGGGCCAACACACCCGAGAGCATGGCGAAGAGAAACATCTGAATAAAGCCTTGCATGGAGGCGGCCAAGCCACTCATGCGGGGGAAACGGTTAAGCGCTTGCACCGACAGGCCCGGCATGGCCAGCGCCAAACCCAAGGTGTAGACAAAAATGGGCATCACCGCATACGGCACCCGAGCGACCGCCACCGAGGTGTAGATCAAACTCGCCACGACGGCGAGCACCATCAAGACAAACCCCACCGCGATCATGCGCTTCGGGGCGACCCGGTGGGCCAGCCGACCACTCAGTCCCGAGCCAATGACCATGCCCCCAATCATGGGCACGAACAACCAGCCAAAAGCAGTCTCCGACTGGCCCAGAATGGTCATCACAAACGCGGCGGCTGACCCCACGTACAAGGCGACCCCGCCAAAGACAAAGGCCAGGCTCAAGGACAGCAACACGAACTGGCGATCGCGCACACAAAGCAGGTAGTTGCGGGCAATCGGACCCAGAACGAAGGGGGTGCGTTTGGATGGGGGCAGCGTTTCAGGCAAAAAACGCACGCAAATCAAACCCATCAACGCGCTGAAGCCACCCATAAAGAGGAAGGTGGAGCGCCAGCCCCACGTGGTTTGCATCCAGCCGCCCAGAATCGGCGCAATGGCCGGGGCCAGCCCGAACACCATCATGACCACGGCGGTCGCGCGCTGAACGTCATGTCCCTTGAAGTGGTCTTGAATCATGGCGCGTCCCACAATGCCACCGGCTCCCGAGGCCAAGCCCTGCAAGGCGCGTATGACCAGCAAAACCCCCAAACTGGGGGCCCAGGCGGCTGCGAACGAGGTGAGGGTGAACACGGCCATCGCCACAATCAACACCTTGCGACGCCCAAACGAGTCAGACAGGGTGCCAAAAAACAGCATCATCAACGCCATGCACAGGATGTAGATGCTCAGTGTTTGTTGCACTGCCACGGGCGAGGCGGCAAAGGTGCTGCCAATGGCCGGCAGCGAGGGCAAATACGTGTCAATGCCAATCGGCCCGACCATGGACAACAGGGCCAGCACGATGATCAAAAGAGTGTCTTGCATGAAGGGTAAAAATCAGTCAAAAAGAATGCTACAAAAATAATAGCTGCTTGCGCAGGAAGGACGCGGGCTATGTGCCAAAATGGCATTCAAGTTTTAAACAGGAGTCATGTCATGTCACGTCAGACGGTGTGGGCCACCAAAGTGTGCGCCCTGATTCAGGGTGGCAACAGTGCTGCAGCTTTGGCACAGATCAAGGTCGCGCCCACGGTGAAAGACCTCAAAGACCTTCGCCTTCAGTTGCAGGCGGCCAAGCTGCTTGCCAAACACCCCACCATCGACACCGCGACGCAAGACATGATCGACGCCTTAGCGGCACCCCGCTTGCACCGCTCACCCTGAGCGGCCTCTGACACGCCATGGAACTTAAGGAATCAAGTCCAAAGCGTGCATGTACTCGGGCTGCACCATCAGGCTGTCCCAGTCGGGCGCGGCAACTCGGGGTAGCAGGGCCAGGCGTCGGTCTTCACTGACCTCTTGAGGCTCCCAATCGCCTTTGACTTGCGCCTCGGTCATCCCGTCAATCAAGGCATCCACCCCCTGCCCCCCATTCAGCGACTGATTGCACAGCAGCACCATGTCGCAACCGGCGTGCAATGCAGCCACGGCCGCCTCGGTAAAACTCACTTCTTTACCGTCTAAGCAACGGGCACCGGCCATGGAGAGGTCGTCACTGAAGATCGCGCCGTTAAAACCCAGTTGCGTGCGCAGAATGTCGTTCAGCCATTTAGACGAAAAACCTGCTGGCCGAGCATCCACTTTGGGGTAAATCACATGCGCAGGCATGACGCTGCACAAGCTGGTGCTCAACCAGTCGTAGGGCGCTGAATCGTCGGCCAGAATGGCTTTCAGGCTGCGCTTGTCCACGGGAATGTCCACATGCGAGTCCGCTTTGACGTAGCCATGGCCCGGAAAGTGTTTGCCGCAGTTGGCCATGCCGCTTTGCATCAGGCCGTGCATCAGGCTTTTGGCCAGCAGGCCCACCACACGCGGGTCGCGGGCAAAGGCCCGGTCGCCAATGACGCTGCTTTCGCCAAAATCCAAGTCCAACACGGGGGTGAAACTGAAGTCCACCCCACACGCGCGCAGCTCGGCGCCGAGCACAAAGCCACACGCAGTGGCGGCGTTGGTGGCGTACATGGCACCCGCACCCTCGCCGCGCTTGCCGTCGTTCATCCACATCTCGCCCAGCGCCCGCATGGGCGGCAGGTGGGTGAAACCGTCGGTTTTGAAGCGCTGCACCCGACCGCCCTCATGGTCCACGCAAATGAGCAAATCGCGCCGCACCTTTTTGATGGCGCTGCACAACTGCGTGAGCTGCGCGCGGTCTTGCCAGTTGCGACCAAACAGCGTGACACCGCCCACCAGCGGGTGCTTCAAGCGCTTGCGGTCCACGGCGGTCAGAGACAGGCCTTCGACATCAATGATCAGGGGGGAATGAGGGGTCATGGTGAAGGGATGTAGTCAGAATGAAAAAGCAATGCACATGAGATTGCTATGATTTAAGTAGCTGCTAGCGTACGCCAGTCTTGGGTTTCAGGGACTTTTTTCATTAATTTCGACGATGCAGAAGCTCGCGGCGTAATCGGTTTCATCCGTCACGGTGACCAAAGCGGTCAGGTGGCGGGACTCAAACCAGTCTTTCAAACCGCCATGCAGCACGATGATGGGTTTGCCGCTGGGCAGCTTGGCGATTTCGCACCGACGCCACGTCATGGGCAGGGTCATCCCTAACCCAATCGCTTTGCTGAAGGCTTCTTTGGCACTGAAGCGTGTGGCCAGGTAGCGAATGCCCCGCTCAGGCCAACGCGCGCTGCGCTCTTTCCAGGTGGCAAACTCCGCCTCGCTCAAAATCTTGTGCGCAAAGCGGTCGCCGTGGCGCTCCACGCTGGCCCGAATGCGCCGCACGTCGCAGATGTCAGTGCCAATGCCGTAAATCAAATCACACTCCCTGCTCAGCGCCCACACAAGCCAAGTAAGCCATCACGGTCGCCCGGTAACCCATCTCAAGCGCGTCAGCAATCAAGGCGTGGCCAATCGACACTTCACTGACGCCGGGGACGCGCTGCACAAAGGCGGCCAGGTTGTCGCGGTTCAAGTCATGTCCGGCGTTCACGCCCAAGCCTGCGTCCAGCGCGGCTTGCGCTGCCAAGGCAAACCGCGCCAACTCAGCGTCTTGCTGCGGGGTGCCCCAGGCGGCCGCAAAAGGTTCGGTGTACAGCTCGACGCGGTCTGCACCCACGGCCTTGGCCGCCGCCATCGCATCCGCGTCGGCGTCCATGAACAAACTGACCCGAACGCCCAGGCTCTGGGCCTGAGCAATCAGGGGGCGCAGGCGGTCGGCGTCGTGCGCCAGGTTCCAGCCATGGTCGCTGGTGAACTGCCCTTCTGAGTCGGGCACAAAAGTGCACTGGTGGGGGCGAAACTCCCGCACAAACGCCATCAGGTTTTGAAACGGGTTGCCTTCAATATTGAATTCACGTTGCGGCCAGTCCTTCATCAACTGGGCCAAGTCACGCACGTCAGCGGCGCGAATGTGACGCTCGTCCGGTCGGGGGTGCACGGTAATGCCTTGGGCGCCGGCCTCCAAACACAGCGTCGCCGCCCGCGTGACACTGGGAATGCCCAGATGCCGGGTGTTGCGCACCAAGGCGACTTTGTTCAAATTAACGGAAAGTGCAGTGTGTTTCATAGGGACTGAAGGTCAATCATGAGTTGGCGCGTGCGCAAAGTGCCCACCCCGCAATGGTAATTGAGCAGCGTGCGCAATTGCGGTTTGAGCTCAAGCGTCACCGCCGAACAGGCACGCAAGGTGGCGGTGAAAGGGGCACCGGGGAGCACAGTTTTTTGCAAGGACAGCCATTGCGCTCCGGTCAAGCTGGCGCGGTCTTGCGCACTGGCTTGGCGCAAACCACCCTCGGGCACCAAGTGGTAGCGGGTGTGGGGGTCGAGGGCCAGCAGCGTGGCGGTTTGTGTGTCGAGCAGCGGCAAAAAACCAATCTCACGCAGCAGCAGCAGCTCAAAGGTGCGCAAAGCGGCTTCCAACAACGCCACGTGGCGCGAGGCAATCACCTGCACCACGCTGGCATACACATCGAACAGCACCGGGTGCGGATCGTCGCGGGCCAGCAACTTCAGCAACAGTTCATTGAGGTAATAGCCCGACATCAGCGCATCGCCCGTGGGCATGACGTGGCCGCCCTGCCACTCGGCCGCTTTCAGGCTGCGAATCTCGGCATCGCCGCCAAAAGCCAAATGCAAGGGCTGCAGCGGCAGCAAGATCGGGCGAAAACGGGAGGTGGGGCGTTTCGCCCCTTTGGCCAGCAGGGCCACGCGACCATGGTGGCGCGTGAACACCTCCAAAATCAGACTCGATTCACTCCAGTCGTAGCGGTGCAGAACAAAGGCAGGCTCCTGCGAGATGCGCTGTGTGGCCACGGACGATCAGCAGATCACTCGTAACCAAAGGAGCGAACGCGCGCCTCGTCATCCGCCCAGCCGGAGCGAACCTTGACCCACATTTCGATGAAAACCTTGCAATCGAGCGCTTTTTCCAACTCCACGCGGGTTTCCATGCCAATGCGCTTGATGCGCTCGCCCTTGTCACCAATCACCATGGCTTTGTGGGTGTCACGCTCGACCACGATGGTGGCGGCGATTTTGAGCAGGCGTTTTTGCTTGCCACGTCCCGGCTCTTCCTCGAACTTGTCGATGATGACCGTGGAGGTGTAAGGCAACTCGTCGCCCGTCAGCCGGAACAGTTTTTCACGCACCGTTTCGCTGGCGAGAAATTTCTCGCTGCGGTCGGTCAACTCGTCAGCGGCATACCACCAGGCTTGTTCAGGCAGGTATTTTTCACAAATACCCAGCATGCGGTCGATGTCCTTGGCGTTCTTGGCCGACATGGGCACAAACTCGGCAAAGGCATGGCGCTGCTGCATCTCTTGCAACCACGGCGCAATATCGGCCCGGCGATTGACCTGATCCAGCTTGTTGGCCACCAGCAGCGTCGGTACGTCTTTGCTGAGCAGCGCCAACACTTTGGCATCCGCTTGGTTAAAGAAGCCGGCTTCCACCACGAACAGAATCAAATCCACATCGCCCACCGCGCCCATCACGGTCTTGTTCAGCGAACGGTTCAAGGCATTGTTGTGGCGGGTCTGAAACCCCGGGGTGTCGACAAACACAAACTGTGTGGCGCCCTTGGTGTGCATGCCGGTGATGCGGTGGCGCGTGGTTTGCGCCTTGCGCGAGGTGATGCTGATTTTTTGGCCCACCAAAGCGTTCATCAAGGTGGATTTGCCCACGTTGGGCTTGCCCACAATGGCCACCAAGCCACAACGCTGGCCCTCGACCGGCGCACCAACAGCGCCCACGGGCTTGGTGGTTTTCAACATGCCTTGCAGCATGCTCTCCAAGTCGGCTTGGGTCTCCACGACAGAGTCGTTGGCGCCAGCGGGTGTATTTTTAGTTGGTTTTGTCATTTTTTGCCTTTGCCTTGAGTGTTTGCAGCATCACGGCTGCTGCGGCCTGTTCACCGGCACGGCGGGAAATCCCAATGCCACGCTCTGTTAAGTTGAATTCCACAATCTCGCACTCGACGTCGAATGTCTGCTTGTGTGCCGCGCCCAGCGTGGCCACCACGCGGTACAGCGGCACTTTCATTTTTCGTCCCTGCAGCCATTCCTGTAACTCCGTCTTGGGGTCTTTGCCAATGGCCGACATCGTGGCATTGATTTCCACCGCCTTGAACAGCCGATGGACCAGCTGCTGAGCCGCCCCGAAACCTCCGTCCAAATAGACAGCGCCAATCACAGCCTCTAAAGCGTCGGCCAAAATCGAAGGCCGTTTTTGCCCTCCCGAACGCATCTCGCCCTCGCCCAACCGAAGCAGGCGGGGTAAACCAATGCCAACCGCCAAACCGTGCAAGGTGTCTTGCTTCACCAAATTGGCACGCACACGGGACAAATCGCCTTCTGGCAAGTCGCTCAATCGCTGGTAGAGCAAATCTGCGACGGCCAGATTCAACACGGCATCGCCTAGAAACTCCAAGCGTTCGTTGTGGTCCACTGCAAAACTGCGGTGTGTCAGGGCCTGGCGCAACAGCCCACCGTTCTTAAACTCATGCTGCAATAATTTTTGCAGCGCATTCAAACCATCAATCAATCCATTACCTCGTTTGGAGCGCCTTACTTGGAGCGCCCGCTGTATTTAAGAGTCAAATAGGCAGGGCCCGTTAAATGAATTTCCCGCTGGTAGTCAAAACTGACAACGATTTTTTCATTGACTTTGGTCACTTCCAAATCTTTGCCTGCGACGCTGATGATGTAATCAACGGCCGCAGAGCGATCAAAAGAACTTCGAACCTCTGCCACTGTGTTGCCGTCCTGCGCCGCCTTGTTCACGGCTTTTTGTACCGTTCTGAATTCTGTGTAGGTGGGCACAACTTGCATGCCAACCGCAACGCTTGCTGCAATCAAACCCGCTACAAAAATCATCCCAATGAATGTGATGCCACTCTGACGAGTTTTGAAAGAACGTGCCATACCTGTCTCCAATGCACAAAAATGAAGGTTAATTGAAGGCACCAATGCGTTTGAGGTCACCAAAGTTCATCCAAACAAAGAAGGCTTTGCCAACGATGTTCTTGTCAGGCACAAATCCCCAGTAACGTGAATCCAGCGAGTTGTCGCGGTTGTCGCCCATCATGAAGTAATGCCCTTGCGGTACTTTGCAAACCACCCCTTCCACGCTGTAGCGACAGTTGTCTTTGAAGGCAAAGTTGTCCACCCCCGCCACAAACGCAGGGCGGCTGTCGTCGTTCAGGATGCCATGGGTCTTCTCGCCCAAGACTTCTTCATACTGTTTGAAGTAACGCATGACGTCGTCATCAAAGAACTCAGGCAGGGTTTTCGTGTCAATGGCGACGCCGTTGATCGTCAGCCGCTTGTTGAGGTAAGCCACCTCATCACCCGGCACACCGACCACGCGTTTGATGTAGTCCAAGCTGGGTTTGGGCGGGTAACGAAACACCATGACATCACCGCGCTGCGGGGGGGTACCCGCCGTCAGCTTGGTGTTAATGACAGGAAGACGAACCCCATAGTGAAATTTATTCACCAAAATCAAATCGCCAATGCGCAGGGTGGGAACCATGGAACCCGAGGGGATCTTGAACGGTTCAAAGAGAAAAGAGCGCAGTAAAAAAACCGCAATGATCACGGGGAAGAGTCCTGCCGTCCAGTCCAACCACCAAGGCTGCGCCAAAATACGCGCCCGCCCTGCCCCCACGTCACCGTCCACCTGATTGATGCCCATCTGGCCCAGCTCGGCACGCCGACGCGTGGCCTCGGCCACCAGCGCATCAGCCGCTTTTTGCCGCTCTGGCAAAAAGTAGAAACGCTCGGCCAGCCAATAGATGCCGGTTACCACGCTCGCCAGAAACAGAAGCAACGCAAAATTGCCTTCCACCATGCCAAAGTACCACGCCCCCACATAAGCCACGAAGGAGGCGAGGATCAGAGAAGTTAACGCCTGCATTAGCCGTCCACCTGCAAAATTGCAAGAAATGCCTCTTGCGGCACTTCAACAGAACCAATTTGTTTCATGCGCTTTTTGCCCTCTTTCTGTTTGTCTAACAGTTTGCGTTTGCGGGAGATGTCGCCACCATAGCATTTGGCGATCACGTTTTTGCGCAGCGCCTTGATGGATTCACGGGCGATGATGTTGGAGCCAATAGCGGCTTGGATGGCCACGTCGTACATTTGACGGGAGATGGTTTCCCGCATCTTGGCAACGACCGCGCGACCTCGGTACTGCGATTGCGAGCGGTGAACAATGATGGACAGCGCATCGACTTTGTCGCCGTTCAGCAAAATATCCACTTTCACGACGTCAGCAGCACGGTACTCTTTGAACTCGTAGTCCATTGACGCGTAGCCTCGGGAAACCGATTTGAGTTTGTCAAAGAAGTCGAGCACGATTTCTGCCAAGGGCATCTCATAGGTGAGCATCACTTGGCGACCGTGGTAGGCCATGTTCATTTGGACCCCCCGTTTTTGGTTCGCCAAGGTCATCACCGCACCCACATAATCCTGCGGCATGTACAAGTGCACGGTCACAATGGGTTCGCGAATTTCATCCATTCGCCCCTGGTCCGGCATTTTGGACGGGTTCTCCACCATTTTGATCTCGCCATCCGCCGACACCACTTGGTACACCACGCTGGGCGCGGTCGTGATCAGGTCTTGATCAAACTCTCGTTCAAGGCGCTCTTGAACGATCTCCATGTGGAGCAATCCCAAGAAACCGCACCGAAAGCCAAAACCCAGCGCCTGCGACACCTCGGGTTCGTAGTGCAGCGACGAGTCGTTGAGCTTGAGCTTTTCCAAACTGTCCCGCAAGCCTTCGTATTGGTTGGATTCGGTGGGATACAGCCCGGCAAACACCTGCGGTTGAATTTCCTTGAATCCGGGCAAGGGCTCGGTCGCCGTGAAGGCCGCACCGCCCGTTCCAGGCTTGATCAGCGTGATGGTGTCACCCACTTTGGCCGCCTGCAGCTCACGTATTCCGGCAATGATGTAGCCCACTTCGCCCGCTTCTAGCGAGTCCCGAGGTTCATTGGCTGGGGTGAACACACCGAGGTTGTCCGCGTTGTAAGTGGTTCCTGTGGCCATCATCTTGAAGCGCTCGCCTTTGCCCAAGCGACCATCCACCACACGCACCAGCATCACAACACCCACATAGGTATCGAACCAACTGTCAACGATCATCGCCCGCAGCGGCCCGGTTGGATTGCCCTTAGGTGGCGGAATTCGCGCCACCACGGCCTCCAAAATGTCATCAATGCCCATGCCTGACTTGGCCGAGCAAGGAATGGCATCGGTGGCGTCAATGCCAATCACATCTTCAATTTCAGCTTTGGCGTTTTCTGGATCCGCATTGGGCAGGTCCATTTTGTTCAGCACCGGGACCACTTCCACACCCAATTCCAAGGCGGTGTAGCAGTTGGCGACGGTCTGCGCCTCCACCCCCTGACTGGCATCAACGACCAGCAAGGCCCCTTCGCAGGCTGAGAGTGATCGACTGACCTCGTAGGAAAAGTCCACATGGCCCGGCGTGTCAATGAGGTTCAGGTTGTAAACCTTGCCATCCAGCGCTTTGTATTTCAACGCCGCCGTTTGCGCCTTGATGGTGATGCCCCGTTCTTTCTCGATATCCATCGAGTCCAGCACCTGGGCCTCCATCTCGCGGGCCTGCAGTCCCCCGCAACGTTGAATCAGACGGTCTGCCAGGGTGGATTTGCCGTGGTCAATATGTGCAATGATCGAAAAATTTCGGATGTGATTCATCAACGGGAACACTTAAAGAATTGAATTAAAACGACCGGGCATGAAAAAAGGGCACGTCGAAAACTGACGCGCCCCGAACCAACAATCTTTGGCAACTGCGATAGCTGGGAGGCCATTGTAGGCAAAAAGCCAGCCATTGACAGCCAAGGGACCGGTCACCTTGGGTTGTTGCACTGCAGCAATTGCTATTTTATACACAACTTCCCAATAATTTGCACGGGTTCAAATGCGTGGCGTGTGCCCCCAAACAGGCCATACAACCTACGCTCAAGCGTTTTGCGGGCATTCTGTGGCGTCTTCATTCGCTCAGAAATCGAGCAGGCCACTGTGCCTATGAAGCAAGCGACCTGGGCGGGCTGCAGATGAGCATCACCCACCGTTCAACGCGAATTCATTGCGCAGGCACCCGGCCGCCACAAGGCCCGCAGAACGCTTTCAAGGAACCAGTCGAATGAGTGCGTACTGAGCCCACTCGCCACGACGAAACAAAACATTGACCGCTTTTTCTTTGGCGACTTTGGCGACTACCGCTTCAAACTGCTTCACGGTCAACACCTCGGAATTGGCGATGGCCACAATCACGTCACCCTCACGCAAACCAGCACGTGCGGCAGCCTCTGTTGCCACCTCGACCTTCACACCCCCACTCACGTTCAGCGCCTTCTTTTGGGCCTCAGACAATTCGGAAACCGCCAAACCCAGCACCTGTCCGGCAGACGATGCTTTGGGTTTCACTTCTTTTTCTGGCACTTTGGCGGCAGGTGTGTCCGATTCAAGCTCGGCGATGACGACCTTCAGGTCTTTGTACGCACCGCGTCGAAACACAGTCACGGTACTGCTCGTCCCCGGTTTAGTGGCCCCCACCATGCGGGGGAGATCACTTGTTTTCTCTACCGCTTTGCCTTCAAACTTGGTAATGATGTCACCCGCTTCCACACCGCCTTTGTCAGCCGGTGCGCCTTTTTCCACGCCCCGCACCAATGCACCGGTGGGTTGTCCCAAACCAATCGATTCAGCGACCTCTTTGGTGACTTGGTCAATTTGTACCCCAATCCGGCCCCGCGTCACTTTGCCAGACGCCCGAAGTTGCTCGCTCACGCGAAACGCTTCATCCATGGGAATGGAGAACGAGATGCCCATAGAACCGCCAGAACGGGAGTAAATTTGACTGTTGATCCCAACAACCTCTCCTCGCATATTGATCAAGGGACCACCGGAATTGCCAGGGTTGATCGCGACATCGGTTTGAATGAAGGGGAGGTAGTCTCCCGTATCGCGCTGCTTGGCACTCACAATGCCCGCCGTCACGGTGTTATCCAAACCAAAGGGTGAACCGATGGCCATCACCCACTCACCGACCTTCAGGCGACCGACATCGCCGATCTTCACCGCGGGCAGGCCGGTGGCTTCAATTTTGACCACCGCCACATCACTGCGTTTGTCGGCTCCAATAATTTTTGCTTTGAGCTCTCGCTTGTCCGTCAAGGTGACGATGACCTCATCAGCGTCTTCCACAACATGCGCATTGGTCATGATGTAACCATCTGATGACAGGATGAAACCCGAACCGACGCCACGAGGTTGCTCCTCTTGCTGAGGACGATTTTGCCGGGGTGTTTGACGTGGCATGTTCGGAATGGGCAGCCCAAAACGGCGAAAAAATTCGAGCATTTCCTCTTCGCCAGGAGACCCTGTTGCGTTGCGTGTCTTGACCTTTTCCAGGGTGCGAATGTTCACCACCGAAGGGCCCACTTGCTCCACCAAGCCGGTAAAGTCAGGCAAATTCACGATTTGGGCGTGCGCCGAACTGACGGGCAGCAAAACCCCCGTGGCGCATACAGCCACGACACCTGCAAAAACACCTGCATTCAGTGTCTTCCAATTGAAATGAATCACGATCGTTCCTTTCTATTGAACAAAAAAACTATTCACAAAAATTGAGCTTACTCACGCCGCTCAAGTCCCTGAACAAAACTAAGCAGCGTGGCCTCAGGGACCTCGCCCACAGCCGTCACCCACCAACGCCCCACTCGTTGTGTGAGCGTATGGGTGGCCCCCATGGCGTAAGCCCCTGACTGACGGTGTCGCTCCGGATTAAAAATCCCTACAAATAAAGAGACCGAAGCCAATCCGTCAGAAAAAACCCATTGAAACACCTGCTCCCCACTGCTTTCATTGCTGGCATTGGACATCAACGTTCGCTTGAAACAACTCACCGAGTTGAAGCCAGGAAGGGCCTTGTTCATCATCCAGCCTTCCGCCATTTCACTGGTCTTGGTCAATGACGTCTTTTGCAGTTGATAGCCATCGGTGGCGCGCATCATTTGGCTCAACTCGCGCGCACGGACGGGGGCGTCAAGGCTCAATTCTGAGAAAGCGGATTGTTCTAGCACCGCGCCTGAGGTATCTAGCGTCTGTAATTTCAGAATCAAGCCGCTCTTTTTTTCGGTCCATACGCGGTAGCCAAAGCGGTGGCGGTCCAGTGGCTGCATCACAACGATCTCGGCATCGTGCCCGGCCACTCGTGCACTGCCGTCGCGTCGTACTTTGTAAAACCGCTCAATGTCTGCATCCGCAGCTTGGAGCTGATTGGGGAAGGACGCCATCCCTCCCCGTCGTTCAGACACGGCCACGCGAGAAGCGGGCCAAAATGTCACTACATCGTCGTCGCGCCGGAGCGTGGAGCGAGGTACACCGGTCAAGGTGTCCACACGCTCAAGCTGTTGCGCCCCGTCACACACGTGCCAAATTTTCGCGCTCGACATGAAATCTCCGACCGACACCACAAAGGTTCCCACATACGCGCGCCGTCGCGACCCCTCGTGAATATGCCTTAACCAATCACTCACTCGGAGCTCCGCTTGATCAACGCTCGCGCTCGGCACGCCAGGGCGTGACTGAGCAAAGACGATCGAAGAGAACATCACCAAGCAAAAGCCCATGGTCATCAGGGCCCATGCCGTCAACCCTTTTGCGTCTTTGACAACAGGCACGCTCAATGACCTGTTCCGGTGAATGTTGCACTCCGCACAAACCCAGTTGGGTTTTGAAACGCAGAGGTTCCGCCCAGTTGCTGGTGAGCCGCTAAGAGGGCGTCAAGTCGGGGGTCGCGAATCATGGTGACTTGGTCTTCAGCTGCCATCAGCTCGCGAGGGTCGTTTTGGGCCAACGCCTGGCTTGGCACGGTAGCCGGCGTGACCTGGGCCAAGCCAGGCGGGTTTTCCACACCCGAAAACATCTGCCACGCCACGGCGGACACCGCAATCACCGAAAAGACACCACCCCAAGCCTTCCAGCGAAACGAGGAATCGTTGCTAGCAGGGACCGCATTCGCGGGTAATTGCGCCAGTTGTTCAGACAACTCGAATGAAAGAACCTCCTCATTTTCAATAGGCAAACGCTCATGCGCCAAATTCACTCTCAAGCGCTGCAGGAACTCGCTGTCTTGGCCTATGGACTGGCAAGCGCCTGTTCTCATCACATCACCGACCGTGTGATAGGCATGCCAAGTTGAACGATGCTCGGCCGAAGACGCCAGTAAATCAACGGCGTGCACAAAGTCATCCCCTCGCAACTGACCATCGGCCAGCGCCGACACGACTTCATGATCGCTCATCATTTCTTGTTTCATGATTTCTATCTCAACGTCACCTACCAACGCTTGCCTGTTTGTTTTTCTAACATGGGTTTAACCTTGTTTGAGATGGCTTCTCGGGCTCTGAATATGCGCGATCGGACTGTTCCAATGGGGCAATTCATCACCTCGCCAATCTCCTCGTAACTCATTCCCTCAATCTCTCTCAGCGTCAATGCTTGCTGCAAATCATTGGGCAACGCCAACAGTGCTGCGTTGACCGCCGCTGCAATTTCTTTCGCCGCCAACACCGTCTCAGGTGTCTCATCTGCTATTGGTTCATGTTTGACCCAAGAAGTTTCATCATCGTCATCATTTGATCTGAACGCATTCTCGGAAACAGTGGGGTCGCGCTTCATGTCGAGCAGAAACTTCTTGGCCGTGTTCACCGCGATTCGGTACAGCCAGGTATAAAACTGGGCATCGCCACGGAACTGGTGCAACGCTCGGTAAGCCCGAATGAAGGTTTCTTGCGCAATGTCTTCCACCAAGTCAACATCCCGAACCATGCGGCCAATGAGCCGCTGGATGCGTCGCTGGTACTTGATAACCAACAGTTCAAAAGCAGACGGGTCTCCAGCGACTGCGCGCTGAACCAGCATGGCGTCGCTGTCGGTACTGCTCGCAACAGAGGCCGGGTCGTGGGGCTGCGCACTCACAATGACCCCTCTGTCTTGGCGTCGTCTTTGGCAGCAGGTGTCTGTTTACCCGCATAAATCGCTCGACGCAAAGCCCGCCAATCTATAGGATTCGACGCGCGCTCCACCCAGAGCCAAACAGATCTACCTTGGTCATCTTTCAAGGTGAGAACCATCAAAGACTGAACATCCAAATGCACTGCCATTGATCCTGTTGTGGCGTGGTGCGCCGTTGTCCACACCCAGCTTTCCCCACCCCATGCCAATTGGCCTGTTTCAGTGTTGCGCCAGGCGTGACAGGCCAGCGCTAAAACGACCGCAAGGGCAGCGAAGAACAAAAATTGAGCGTTACCAAAGGTGGTCACAGCATGAGTCCAAAGCCCACCGACCAGCAAACCCATCACGGCAGAGACGAGTAAAAAGTAGCCTTGAAAAGACGAACGCCCCACCGGATACCGAACCGCTGGGGCGTTATTCGCTGAAGAGGTGATTCGCTTGTTGATACAGGCTTCCACACAGCGGGCTTAAGGCGCCCGCTTGAACACCAAGGAGCCGTTGGTGCCACCAAAGCCAAAGTTATTTTTCAACGCCACGTCAATTTTCATGTCACGTGCGGTGTTGGCACAGTAATCTAGGTCGCATTCAGGATCCTGATTGAAGATATTGATCGTTGGGGGACTCTTTTGGTGGTGAAGTGCTAGCACCGTAAAGATGGACTCAATCCCACCCGCACCACCCAGCAAATGTCCCGTCATCGATTTGGTGGAATTAACCACTATTTTTTTAGCATGATCACCTAACGCCGCCTTGATCGCATTGCTTTCGTTCAAATCACCCAATGGCGTAGAAGTTCCGTGGGCATTCAGATAATCAATTTGGTCTGCATTCACGCCGGCATTGCGCATGGCGCTCAACATAGCGCGCCGCGGACCATCCATATTGGGAGCGGTCATATGACCGGCATCGCCACTCATGCCAAACCCAGCCAATTCTGCGTAAATTTTGGCACCGCGTGCTTTGGCGTGCTCATATTCCTCAAGCACCATGACACCGGCCCCTTCACCCAACACAAAACCATCCCGGTCTTTGTCCCAAGGTCGAGAGGCCGTTTTGGGGTCATCGTTGCGTGTGCTCAGGGCGCGCATGGCCGCAAACCCCCCCACACCCAGCGGCGACACTGTCGCCTCAGAACCACCCGCGATCATCACATCGGCATCACCATATTCGATCATGCGACCTGCTTCGCCAATGCAATGCAAGCCAGTCGTACAGGCCGTGACAATGGAGAGGTTGGGGCCTTTAAGGCCAAAACGCATTGAAATTTGGCCCGCCACCATATTCACAATGGTTGACGGAACAAAGAAAGGAGAAATTCGGCGCGGACCTCGCTGGGCATACTCTGTTTGCACACTCTCAATCATGGGCAAACCGCCAATGCCAGAACCCACAATGCACCCGATGCGGGTCGCAAGGTCATCGTCCAATGCATCCCCTTGGGGCAAGCCTGCATCAGCAATGGCTTGTGCCGCTGCAGCGACGCCGAAATGAATGAATGTGTCCATGGTGCGCGCTTCTTTGGCACCAATGTAAGAGTCCAGATCAAAGCCTCGCACTTCTCCTGCAATTTTGCAGGTGAAGAGAGAGGTATCAAACTTCGTAATTAAATCTATGCCAGATTGACCGGCCAGCAAGCTAGTCCAAGCCTCAGCGACCGTGTTACCCACGGGACTGATACAACCTAGACCTGTTACAACAACACGACGACGGGACATAGAATTTTGAGTCAATAGTTAATCTGAAAAGACCGTCAGCAACGGCAGTAAACCAGATTCGCTGACTGGGATGCCCCTGTTGAGTGGGGCAATGTACGCAGCACAGTCAGCTCAAGAAGCGTCTGCACGCTACTCGGTTTGGGCTTTACGCTTTTTTGTGCGTGTTGGCGTAATCAATGGCGTTTTGCACCGTGGTGATTTTCTCAGCGTCTTCGTCTGGAATTTCAATTCCGAACTCGTCTTCCAGCGCCATCACCAACTCCACGGTATCGAGAGAGTCAGCGCCTAGATCGGCCACAAAGGCTTTCTCGCTGGTGACTTGAGACTCTTCTACGCCGAGTTGTTCGGCAATGATTTTTTTAACGCGTGCTTCGATATCGCTCATGGGTTCCCTCAAAGGGTTGTGAATGGATCCGTGATTTTAGCCGGGCTTGGAGAGTGACCTCCAATTCAACTGCCGCACGGATAAATCGGCTTGCTTCGTGGTCACTGTCTCGGTAGGTTCGTGTCATTGCTGACACCAATTCGACTCACCGTACCGACACCATTAAGACATGTACATGCCACCATTGACGTTCAATTCTTGACCTGTCACATAAGACGCTTCTGGCGATGCCAGATAGAGCACCGCATGGGCGATGTCAGCGGGTTTTCCCAAATGCCCTAGCGGGATTTGGCTGAGCAGCGCCTTCTGCTGATCCTCTGGGAGACTCGCCGTCATGTCGGTTTCAATAAAACCGGGCGCCACACAGTTCACCGTGATGTTGCGCGAGCCCAGCTCCCGGGCCAAGGCCCGCGTCATGCCAGCGACACCCGCCTTGGCAGCGGCGTAATTGGCTTGGCCCGCATTTCCTGATAACCCCACCACGGATGTGATGTTGATCATGCGCCCGTAACGCTGCTTCATCATGGTGCGCATCACGGCGCGACTCATTTTGAAAACGGCCTTCAAATTGGTGTCGAGCACGGCATCCCACTCGTCATCCTTCATTCGCATGGCCAGATTGTCACGGGTGATGCCCGCGTTATTCACGAGCACCTGCAAACCGCCGTGCTCTTTCACAATCGCATCAATCAGCGATTCCGCCGACTTCGCATCGTTCACATCCAACGCCCGGCCGACACAACCGGGATAGGCCGACAAAGCCTCGGTAATTTTCTGGGCACCGCCCTCGGTTGTCGCTGTTCCGACCACTTTCAGCCCGCGTTTGGCCAAGGCCAAGGCAATCGCAGCGCCAATGCCACGGGAGGCGCCCGTGACCAGGGCGACTTGGCCCTCAAATTTAACTTCACTCATTGATTTCACCCAAAATTGCACTTTTAACGTCTGCCAAGCTGGCAGGATCAAACATCGCGAAACCGTTGAGTTCAGGGCTAATGCGCTTCACCATGCCAGCGAGCACCTTACCCGGGCCACACTCCACAACATTGGTCACGCCACGTGATTTGATCGCTTGCACACACTCCACCCATCGCACCGGACCAAAAGCCTGACGGTACAAGGCCTCCTTGATTGCGCCTCCGTCGGTATTCGCAATCACGTCAACGTTGTTGATCAAAGGGATTTGTGGCGGCAAGATGACCACCTCTTCAAGACGCTCACGCAGCTTATTGGCGGCGGGCTTCATCAATACCGAATGGAATGGCGCGGACACCGGCAAAAGCAAAGCGCGTTTCGCGCCGTTGGCTTTCAGTACTTCGCAGGCCTTGTCAACCGCCACCTTGCTGCCGGCAATGACGGTTTGCATCGGATCATTAAAGTTGACGGCCGCGACGACTTCCGGTGAATCAGCGCCAAAAGCGGCCATCACTTCGTCGCACCCAGCCACGACACGCGCCGCCTCCATCCCCAGAATGGCGGCCATGGCACCCACACCAACAGGCACCGCTTCCTGCATCGCTTGTGCCCGAAAACGCACCAAAGGCGCAGCTTGGGCCAGTGTTAATGAACCCGCGGCCACCAAAGCGGAATACTCACCCAAAGAATGTCCCGCGACGACGGCAGGGGCGACCCCCGTCTCCGCCAGCCAGACTCGGTAAGCGGCCACTGCCGCCACCAGCATCACGGGTTGGGTATTGCTGGTCAAGGCCAAGGCTTCCTTAGGGCCCTCTTTAATCAGAAGACCCACATCTTCGCCCAAAGCTTCGGACGCCTCATTCACGGCCTCGCTGACCAATGGATGATCTCCCCATGCGTCCAACATGCCAACGGACTGAGAGCCTTGGCCAGGAAACACAAAAGCAAAAGGATTCATGAATTGCCTCAAAAAATTGAACAAATATTGATCTAGCCCTTATAGGGTCTGCGCAGACAGCTATAACTGTAATAGCACTGCGCCCCAGGTGAATCCTCCGCCCACACCTTCTAGCATGAGCAGCTCACCCGGTTTAATGGTGCCACTGCGCACGGCTGAATCGAGTGCGAGCGGAATGGAAGCTGCGGACGTGTTGCCATGCTCCTCCACTGTGACGATGACTTTGTCCATGGACATTTTGAGTTTTCTGGCCGTGCTTTGCATGATGCGAATGTTGGCTTGATGGGGAACGAGCCAATCAATGTCCGCCTCCGTCTTACCGGCCTTTTTTAAGGTGGCGCGCGCGGCTTGCTCAAGCAAGCCGACGGCCAGCTTGAACACCGCCTGCCCATCCATCTTCAACAGCGGATCACC
>JAGODZ010000207.1 GCA_017997975.1 Rhodoferax sp. | reverse complement strand
GTAGGGATCAGATTTCAAGCCGCAGAGTCCGCCTTAGTTGACACTTTTAAGCCGCGATGAGCCGAAGATTTGGCGGAAGAGCTAGGCGTGCATCACAAAAAAATCCACTCACTCGAATATTTATTTACCGATCGAGGACGTGGATTTTTTGGGAATGGCGCCGCACAGCGCAGGCGGCCTGCCCGCGCAGTGAGAGTCGATTAAGCGGCTTCAGCCGTGGCTTCGGCCTTGCGTGCCACACGGCGCGCTGCGTTCGAGGTCTCGATGGCGGTGTCCGCAACGGCGGTGACCACGCGGTCGCCCGAGGTGCGTGCTTTGCGAGCGACACGGCGTGCGACGTTCGAGGTCTCAGTTGCCGTATCGGCCACAACTTCGCTCACTTTGCGCGTGGCGGCTTGGGTGACGCGCTTGCGGGTGGCTGTGGCTTTGGCGGTGGTTACTTTCAGCTTGCGTGTCGCCAGCGCCATCGCGGGCATGTCTTTGCCGGAAACACGCTTGACCAACTCGCTGCTGCCTTCTTCTAAGCGCTCAGCCACTTTGTTGACCAAGTTGGCCGCGGGCATAGCGACGCGGTTCAGTGTGGCCAGTGCGTTCAAATTGACAGCACGGTCCATGCGCTCGGCATTGGAAGCCACCAAGCTCACGCCTTTGGTGGCCAAGTCCACAGCCACGCCAACGACGTTTTGTGCCTTGTCGGTGCCAAAGTGCACGCCTTTGACGCAGTAACCGCTGACACGTTGCTGCGAACCAATCAGGTTCGAGCGCAGGTCTTTGCGCAGTGCGGCACCACCACGGTTCACAACGGAGGCAAAACTTTGGTCAACAAAGCCGACCACACGCTCGCCGCCAAAGCGGTAGGAGTTGATCACGTTGGTGGCTGTGATGCCGTAGGCGGCAATGACGTTATTGGCAACGGTGGAGAGGTTCTTTTGTGACATGAGGAGTTCCTTGAATGTGATGGGATCAACCTGACGGTGGGGTTGCATATCGGGTATCGCATGCCACTTCATGTCAGGACTGGTATCAGTGTCTTAGGAAGTCCTAGAGGGTGCACCTCAATTTCAGGGTTTTCCCTAGAGTGAGCGCTCTAGCAGCCTGTCGGACTTAGGAATCGTCGGCTGCAAATCGACCGCAGCGGGCTATTTTTCGCCGCTTTCTTACCCAATATCCAGATATTGGGCTGCGAAATCGTCAAAAACTAGTCGGCGCTGGGGCCGATTTTCGCTTTCGACGACCTAAGCCCGACAGGCTGCTAGCGAGTGGGCTGCAGGGCTGGTGTGTTGGACGCTGGAACGCGTGAGCTGACCATTTAAATACGCAACAGCGATCAGCAGATTGAAGGGGGTTCAATGGCGCCAGTCGATAGATTGAAAACCAGTGAAGTGGTCTCCCTCTTCCTGCCCAGCTGCACGCCCATAAGGCACAAGGATTGGCGTTAGAATATGCGGCTTGCCTTGTTAGTTAAGTGGTATAACAGCTCACTCGTAACGAGCAGTCCGGTGTCCGATTCACCGACGAGGCACCAAACAAAAAGCACTGTCTGCACAGTGCTTTTTTTGTTTCCGAAACACCTTTTTATCAAGGCGTTAGGAGCCGCATGTGCGGCTTGTTAAGGCGACCTCAAACGGCTTCGCTGTGGTAGGCCGTGACGCGTTGCACTTCATTTTTCGAGCCCAAAATCACACTCACGCGCTGGTGCAATTGGGTGGGTTGAATGTCCAAAATACGCTCTTTTCCGTTGGTGGCGGCACCACCGGCTTGCTCGATCAGCCAGCTCATGGGGTTGGCTTCGTACATGAGGCGCAGTTTGCCGGGCTTGCCGGGTTCGCGCTTGTCCCAGGGGTACATGAAGATGCCGCCACGGGTCAGGATCCGGTGCACGTCGGCCACCATGCTGGCAATCCAGCGCATGTTGAAGTCTTTGCCGCGCGGGCCCTCAGTGCCTTGCAAACACTCGTCAATATAGCGCTTGATGGGCGTATCCCAGTGGCGCATATTGCTCATGTTGATGGCGAATTCCTTGGTGTCTTCAGGAATGCGCACGTTTTCTTCGGTGAGCACAAAGGAGCCTTGCTCGCGGTCCAGCGTGAACATGGCCACACCGTCGCCCACGGTGAGGGCCAGCGTGGTTTGCGGGCCGAAGATGCAGTAGCCCGCGGCCACTTGGTTGCAGCCGGGTTGCAAAAAGTCTTGCTCGGAGACGCCCACGCCTTCGGGTTTTTTCAGCACGCTGAAGATGGTGCCAATGCTGACGTTGACGTCGATGTTGCTGGAGCCGTCCAAGGGGTCAAACAACAACAGGTATTCACCTTGCGGGTAACGGTTGGGCACCACGTAAATGCCTTCCATTTCCTCGCTGGCCATGGCCGCCAAGTGGCCGCCCCATTCGTTGGCTTCGATCAGCACCTCGTTGGCGATGATGTCGAGCTTTTTCTGCATCTCGCCTTGAATGTTTTCGCTGTCCGCGCCGCCCATGACGTCGCCCAGAGCGCCTTTGTTGACGGATTGGCTGATGCTTTTGGAGGCGCGGGCCACCACTTCGAGCAGCAAGCGCAGTTCGGCCGGGATGTGGCCTTCCATGCGCTGTTGCTCAACGAGGTAGCGAGACAAAGAGATTTTGGCGGCCATGTGGATTCCCTGATGACGGAGGTTGGGTGGTTAGTGATTGCGAGACGGGTTGACAGAGATCAATCTGCCAGCGCGCGAGTGATGACTTCGCGCACGTCGTTGCTGAGCTTGGGCTTGGCAGCGACACGTTCAATGGCTTCGCGGGCTGACCTGCGGTAGGGCTCGGCCAAGCGCTTCCAGCGGTCCAACGCGCGGGCCAGGCGGGCAGCGACTTGGGGGTTCATGGCGTCCAACTCCATCACGCGCTCGCTCCAGAACAGGTAGCCAGCGCCATCGGCGCGGTGGAACGCGGCTGGGTTGGCGCTGCAGTAGCTAAAGATGACGCTGCGGGCGCGGTTGGGGTTGCGCAGGCTGAAATCAGCGTGTTTCATGAGCTGGCGTACGGCAGGCAAGATGTGGCCACCCCGGTCGCAAGCACCGGCTTGCATGGCAAACCATTTGTCTAAAACGAGTTCATCGTCTTTGAATAAAGTATGAAATCGGGCCAGCGCAGGCACCCCCAATTCATGACCGGTGTTGATCAGTGCGTGCAAGGCGTTGGCACGGTCGGTCATGTTGTCAGCGTCTTTGAAGCGCTGCAGCGCTTTGCCGGGCCACACCGTGTCGCCGCTTTCGCGAGCGGCCAGACACAGGTGGGTGAGCGCCATGCCCGCCAGCGCACGGCGACCGCTGGACACGGGGTCAGGTCGGTAAGCGCCGTTGTCACTGTGGGTCTCTAGCGCCCATTGCCAGTCGTTTGCCAGCGCCACAGCCAATTGGATGCGCATGGCTTCGCGCACCGCATGAATACGCTGCGGGTCCACCACGTCGAGTTGTTCGGCGATGTAGGTCTCCGATGGCAGGGTGAGCACCAATTCCTTGAAAGCGGCGTCCAGCGTGGGGTGGCGCAAGACTTGGCGCATGGCGTCAAGATAAGCATCATTTAAGGCTGTAGCCACCGTCGCATCTGCGTGAGATGCTATTAAGTTAATAGCAACTCGCAGTGACAACCGTTGTGCCGCTTCCCAGCGGTTGAACGGGTCGGGGTCGTTGGCCAGCAGGGTCAGCAGTTGCGCGTCGGTGTAGTCAAACTCCAGCACCACGGGGCTGGAGAAGCCGCGCAGGATGGACGGCACGGGCGCTTCATCCACATTCACGAAGGTGATGGATTCGCTGGCTTGCGTCATCACAAACAAGTGGCTGGTGCCTGTGGCGGTCTCTTGGCCTTGGGCCTGCATGGGCACGGCCGTGCCATGGGCCGACACCAACCCCATGCTGATGGGCAACACAAAGGGTTCATTGGCGGGTTGGCCGGGCAGGGCGGTGCAACGCTGCTCACAACTCAGGGTGTAGGTGCGCGCCTGGGCATCGTAGTGGCCGCTGGCTTTGAGGTGTGGCGTGCCCGCTTGGCTGTACCAGTGCTTGAACTGCGGCAGCAGACGCGCCAGCTCAGAGGCGGGGTTGGCGTCGGCAATGGCCTGGGCGAAGTCGTCGCAGGTCACGGCTTGGCCGTCGTGGCGTTCAAAGTAGAGCGTGAGGCCTTTGGCAAAGCCATCACGCCCCACCAAGGTTTGCATCATGCGAACCACTTCAGCGCCTTTTTCGTAAATGGTGACGGTGTAGAAGTTACTGATTTCTAGGTAGCTGTCCGGGCGCACCGGGTGGGCCATGGGACCGGCGTCTTCGGGGAACTGGGCAGTGCGCAGCACGCGCACGTCTTCAATGCGTTTCACGGCGCGGGCCGAGGCCTCGTGGCACAGGTCTTGTGAGAACTCTTGGTCGCGGAACACGGTCAAGCCTTCTTTCAGGCTGAGCTGGAACCAGTCGCGGCAGGTGACGCGGTTGCCGCTCCAGTTGTGGAAATACTCGTGACCCACCACGCTCTCGATGTTGGCGAAATCGACATCGGTGGCGGTGGCTTGGCTGGCCAGCACGTACTTGGTGTTGAAGATGTTGAGGCCCTTGTTCTCCATGGCGCCCATGTTGAAGTCGCTGGTGGCCACAATCATGAAGCGCTCCAGGTCCAGCGGCAGGCCAAAGCGGGCTTCGTCCCACACGACGGAGGCGATGAGGGCGTTCATGGCGTGCTCGGTCTTGTCCATGTCGCCGGGGCGCACATAGATTTGCAGTACGTGGTCTTTGCCGCCTCGTGAGGTGATGCGTTGCTCACGGCACACCAACTGGCCCGCCACCAGCGCGAACAGGTAGGACGGCTTTTTGTGTGGGTCGTTCCACGTGGCAAAGTGGCGGCCTTCGTTGCCAGCCCCTTCTAAAGGGCCCGAGTCCACCAAATTACCGTTGCTCAACAACACCGGGTACTTGGACTGGTCGGCGCGCAGGGTGACCGTGTAGAGCGCCATCACATCGGGACGGTCCAAAAAGTAGGTGATGCGGCGAAACCCTTCGGCTTCACACTGGGTGAAGAAGGAGTCGTTGCTCACGTACAAGCCCATGAGCTTGGTGTTTTTGACGGGTGCGCAGGTGGTGAAAATTTCCAGCTCAAAGCTGCCCTCGGCAGGCAGGTTTTCTAAGACCAAACGGTTGCCGTCCATTTTGAAGGAGGTGCCTTGGCCGTTGACCAGCACGCGGGCCAGATTGAGTTCTTCACCGTCCAGCTTGAGCGCTTGGGCGGGCACGTCGGTGTTGCGACGCAGCGTCATCTTGTTCAAGACGCGGGTTTTGGCGGGGTCCAGATCAAAGGTCAGGTGGACCGTGTCAATCCAATACGCAGGTGCGGCGTAGTCGCCCCGGTGAATCATCGTGGACGGCGCTTGGCCATCAAGAAGTTGCAACATGGGTGTTCTCCAAAAATTGAGATGTGATCAGGTCGCGGTAATCGCGCACCACGGCCAGCACGTGCGGGCCGGTCAATTCGTCAGGGTGGTGGCTACTGGCAATGCCCACGGCGCGCATGCCGGCGCGGCGGGCCGCCTCGATGCCCAGGGGTGCGTCCTCAAACACGATGCAATGCGCCGGGGCCACGCCCATGCGGCGCGCCGCTTCCAGAAAAATGGCAGGGTCGGGCTTGCCTGCCAAACCTTCGTCACCGCCTACGGTGGTGAGCGGCGGTACGGGCATTTTTAGGTGGGAATAGGCAAACGCTTGGTTGTGGCGGTCACCGGCGGTGCCCACACCCAGCTTCAAACCCCGACCTCGGGCCAACTCGTAAAAAGACTTGAAGCCCGCGACCTCGGTAAAAATCGGTTGGAACAGCTCCCGGTACACGGTTTCTTTTTCGTGCACGTGGGCCATGGCTTGGGCTTCGTCCATGTCGGGCTGCTCAAACAGAAGACGCATGCATTCCAAGCCGGTGCGGCCGGTGGTGCGGCGCATCAGGTCGTCAATGTCAACTGCCAATCCTTTGCGCTGGGCAAATTCCACCCAGCTGTGTT
>JAGODZ010000037.1 GCA_017997975.1 Rhodoferax sp. | reverse complement strand
ATCTGGTTGCCCAAATACGGTTATGAAAATTTGATCCCCCGCACCCAAGGTGAGGCGATCCAGAGTGACTGAAGAAGTTGTATTTGTTGGCACATCGCCCACAAGCCGGTTGTCAGGAACAACTAGGACAGGTGACCATTTACTTTCTAACGGCAAACTCAGCGCGCGAGGCTGGGCCCAAACGGTCGTCGTCCCCAATATCAAAAACACTGCTGTGCACCAAAGGCATAAAAAGCACAAAGCAAACGGCGCGTTAAGCATACCTAAACTGGTTTTTTTAAACACGGTTTCCTCAGAAATTGGCATTCGGTGACTGTAGTGTGTTTCGACGATAAGACCGCCATTCTTTATTCACGCTAAGAGGCGACGAAGACTGAGAACCAGATCCCACCCGAATCTGCTGTATTGTCGCAAGCTTATTGTCGTTATGGTCGTGAAGCCATGGTCGTCCACGCGGGAGACGTTGTTGAATTATTTTCAAAAAATTTGTATAGGATGGGTAACAGTGATTGGGCTACAGGCCGCTTCGTTTGACGCCATTAGCGCGCCACTCTCCAGACCTGCCGAAGTTCCGCCTACCACTGGGCTGGACGTAAAGACAACCGAGTTGCAGCTGGAGAAGCTCAGCGAGTGGCTTTTGCAAGACCCACAAAACCCACAACTGTTGCTTCAAAAAGGCATTTACCTTTCAGATTTGGGCAAGCTGCAGGCCGCATTTGATATTTTTGAGGGCTTGCGGGTGGCGTTTTTGAATCAACCGGAACCGTATATCAATCTTGCTTCGGTCTATGCCCGGTGGGGTCAATTGGATGAAGCGCGCAACATGCTGATGAAGTCCAGTGCACTTCAGGGCGATCGGCTCCAGACCCAAATCAGCCTTGCCTCGGTGCACATGGAACTGGCCCTTGAAGCCCTCAAAAAAGCCCGAGAGATCCAGCCGGGGGATACCCAGACACAAGCGAGGCTACGGGCGCTGGAGAAGTTCATGGCCGAGCCAGCTGCGGCAATCTTTCTTGCCAATGGCCCGGCCGGGGCAACTCAAACCAAAAGCCTGGACAAGGCGCGGACCGTGACAACACCGACGCCACCTCGCCGTGAGCGACCCCAGCGCAATCAGGTTACCCAGCCTCGAGGCGATCAACTCCAGCTAGAAAGTTTGGATTTAAGTGCTGATCCACCCGTGCTGGGATCGGGCACGGCCAGAGAGTCCGCCAGCATTGAGGACGCAGCGCGACAAGGCGAGGTGCAAGCCGCATTGAGGTCTTGGCTCAAGGCATGGAGCGCCAGGTCTTTTGAGGCTTACATAACACACTATAGTGCTGCCTTTGAGCCGTCCGACGGCACTGATCTGCAAGCGTGGAAACAGCGTCGAAAAACGCGCATTGAAAGCACCCGCTCCATTCGGGTTGACATGCGAATTTTGAGCCTCCAGGTGGAGGGGCCCATGGCTTCAGTTCGTATCCAGCAAACTTACCGCTCCGACCGCTACGCCGATAAGGCCCGCAAAGACCTGTTGCTGCGGCTCGAAGGGAGACAATGGAAGCTGCTGTCTGAGCGAACAGTTGAGTAAACTTGAGGCCCGAGCGTGATTTTTACAATGTTCGTTTTACCAGACAATACAAATACACATGAATGACACGGCAACGCCAGGACACTCTCGGCCTACGGTACCCTTAGTCATCATTTCACCCGTCCGCGACGAAGCGGCATTGATCTCTAAAACCCTCGACTCCATCGTGGCCCAAACGGTGTGGCCGCTTGAATGGGTGATTGTGGATGACGGCTCAACGGACGACACGGCCTCCATCGTGCAGCAGTATGCAGACAAGTACCCCTTTATCCATTTGGTCACCATCAAAGATCGGGGGTTTCGCAAATTGGGTGGCGGTGTGGTCGCAGCTTTCAAGTTTGGACTCATGCAAGTCAAGACACCCCACCCTGAGTATGTGGCCAAACTGGACGGTGATATGTCGTTTGGTATTCACTACCTTGAAATCATGTTCAAGGCGTTTGCCGCCAACCCCAGGCTAGCGGCTGTTTCTGGCAAAGTGTTTCGTCCTGAAGATGGCAAATTGATTGAAGAGCTGATCATTGACGAGCATGTGGCGGGCCAGTTCAAGTTGTATCGATGGTCCGCATTTTGCGATATTGGCGGCTTCGTTGAAGAAGTTCTTTGGGATGGCATTGACGTGCATACCGCTCGAATGAAGGGTTGGCACACTGAGAGTTTTGATGACCCGGATGCCCGATTAATCCATCACCGGCTTATGGGGTCGTCTGACAAAAACGTGTACCGGGGCCGCTTGCGCCTTGGGCGCGGCATCTATTTCATGGGATACCACCCTCTGTATGCGCTCGCATCTGGCATTTTCAGAATGCGTGAAAAACCCTTCGTAATCGGTGGCCTTTTGATCATGGCGGGCTTTATCAAAGCTTTTTTTCAGCAAGTTCCCCGGTATGACAATCCAGAATTCAGGGCCTATCTGCAAAACTGGCAATTGAAGGAATTGAAAGCCAAGTTCTGGCGCTGAAACCCGTATCTCCTGAATTTTCAACACCTAAGTCCGGGTGAAGTGGTCAAGGCTGACCAAGTGTTCAAAACTCTCCCGCTCCCGGACTTTGATCACGTCACCTTGGCGAGTAAGCGCAACTACCGCAGGTTGTGGGAACGAAAAGGAGGATGCGTCGGCAATGAAATAAGCGCCCGAGTCCATGATGGCAAGTGCATCGCCCACCTTCAGGGGACTCAAATACTGGGCAGGAAACAGCGTGTCGCCCATGTGGCAAATGGGCCCCACCAGTCGATGGCAGCGAGCGGGTTGCGACCCTTCGGACAGCGGCAACACCGCGTGGTATTCGCTGGTCACAATACTCGCCACGCTTACCCCAGCGTCCAGCACGGCAAAGTCAAAATCGTGACTCTTGCGGATGTTTTCAACGCTTGTAATCAACATTTGGGCGTTGGCGCTCAGGGCTCTTCCGGGCTCCGAGATGAGTTGAGGCGGGGCAAGTCCTTGTGCAGAAAAATGCGCGTTTACCTGCCTCAGAACGATTTCAGCGTACTGGGCCGCACCCAGACTGGCCTCAGGCTGGGGAGGTTTGGGTGGCACTAGGTAGCGCACGGATTGCTTTATTTCTTTGGCATGCAGGTAGCGGGTGGTGGGCACGCCCAAACTTCCACCAACATCAAGCACCTGCGGCGACCAACCCAACTGGAGGTGCAGCGTTTGACAAAAATTCAACAAAAAATTCAGGTAATCCTGAAGGGTCGATACGTCGCGGATAAGGAATCCCCGGTGGCTGTGCAAAGCCACGACCTCCAGATCTGGCAGAGCCAAGGCGCGTTCATAGGCCCGCAATGCGGACCCGTCTTCCACCGGAAATCCGAACTGCCCCGTCCATCCGGACAGTGACGTAATTCGGATACCGACTCGCGCACGTTGACCTATTTTTTTGGCCAGACGGGCAATGAGATCCAGCTCTTCAAGGTTATTGACATGAATACTGTGAATCCCCATTTTGATCGCGGTTTCAAGCGAGGCCTTCGACTTGGCCGGACCGTTATAGACAATCTTGTGCGCAGGCACTTTCAGTTGTATCGCCAGCCAGAGTTCGTACTCTGAAATCACCTCAGCACCCGCCCCGTGACGGTGCAATGATTCCAGGACCCAAGGCACAGGGTTGGTCTTGTAGGAGTAAAACACCTCCAGCCCTTGAACAATGCCCGTTGGTACGGTCTGAAACGCCTTGAGATTGTCGATCAGACGCACTTCATCCACCACGTGCAACGGTGTGCCGTGGGTGGCGACGATAGAGGAAAGCGCCACTCCGCGCAGGGCCAATTCGCCGTTCTGTCGCGCAAGGCCCCAATGGGTGGGTGCGAGCTCCGGGCGGTACTTTGCCCCCAAGATGCGCCGTCCCCATGTTTTGCCCCAGCGCTTGAGTCGCGAGATGGCGCTGGATGTGAAAGCTCGACTTGACATGCCTAGGCTCACGGCAAAAAATATTTTTTGAAGGACGAACGGGGATAGCGCATGAAATCAAACAGCACTTTCTTCATGAAAAACCGCGCAGGCTTGGGGTCATCTTTGGCAAAAATAGGGTCATAGGTGTTGCCAGACTCGGCCCACTGATTCCACTCGGCACGCTGGCGGCGTGACATACCGCCACCAATCCAGAGCGTCGTGACATAAAACTTGAGCATCCAGGCGATGCGACATTTCCAAACCGAGTTGTGGTCCCACAAAAGACTGCCCGATGCAAGAGCTTTGACACGTGTCCAGTCCGCTTGAGCCGCGTGAAAACAGAGTTGAGCCGTGGGGATGCCTCTGGCAATTTCAAAGCCCATTTGACCGTAAAAGCGGGTGTTGAAGTCAATCAGTAGAAATCGGCCTTCGCTCTCAAGGTGGATGTACTCCGCCTCAAACGCGCCTTTGTAGCCGACGGCATCCATGAGCGCGCGCAACTGAGCGGCGGTGCGCTCATGGACAGGACGACTCTCAAAGCACAGCCCCACACCGATGCGCAAGGGCTGCTGGAGCGTCTTGAGAGAGGCACGCAACAAATAGGTGCCGGTCTCCGGGGCATAAAAACCGGCAAGGGAGTAGATGTTCTTGTCGGCAAGCGCGAAATACTGTTGGATGAGGGGCGTCTCCACTGAAGGATCGTCGGCCACCAACTCGGGGCGAAATTGAAACTTTGCCTGGGCAGGGTCGAGCGCCTCGCGCAAAGCCTGTGGTGTATGGATCAATACCCCTTTAATTTGAACCAACAGCGCCGCCTGGGTTTGCGGCTTGAGTAACACAGGATAATGCACGGTAGCCAAGTCTTCGTCAGACGCACTGGGTGTCTGGATACCCCACATAGCGGGCTGGTCGATACCCAACGCACTGCAGGTTTGGTAGAGCGATTTTTTATTAAGTACCTGATAGATCTGGCCCTGCGGTGGCTGGTAGAGGTAAAAAAATTCTGCAAGTGCTTTGCGGTGCTTGTCCATGAGCCAGCACAGTTCGTCACACGTTGGGTACAACACGAAACCGGGCTCTGATTTCCCAAAATCCAGAAGCCATGCCATGAAGGCCAAAGGCTGCATGACATCCGGTGCTAACAACCGACGGGCAATATGGCGTGATGCATGACTGGCTGTATCCGTCAAGTGGTCCGCCAACACCACGTTGATGCCTTGCAAACCCAAGTCCCGGGCGGCAGCCAGCGTGCCGTTATAACGGCCCATGGTGAGCAAAACGCCACGGCAGGACACATCTCGCAGATTGGAGACACCTGTTTTAGAGTTCGAATCAAACTCGATCATGGACTATGTGTGCGTACAAAAATTTTATCCAACGTATGTGGCGGTACAGTGGTGGCTGCCTGATCAGTCACGAAACTGAACGACCAAGGCTGCTTATCGTACCGGCAAACCGGACTTGGTTGACACCCTGGTACATCAGCGCAGCGATGAGTCGTACCTTGGCATTGGACTGTTGCGTTTGCGCCAACTTGGGAAGCCCACCTAGGTTTAATTTTTTTGTCCTGCAGCCTTTTTGACGGCCTTGCCATAATTACCCTTATCCCCTAGTCTTAACGCCATATCCCCAGCCGTCATCGCCTCACTCTATGCCGCGCTTGACTAAGCCGAGGCCGACAAGCTGGTGGTGATTTAGATTGAACGGCCACGCATTTTGACAGGCTTGGTTTCACTGAACTTACAGCGAACGAATGGAGAATGTTGATGACTCAATCTACACGCACCGAGTGCGATTCGCTGGGCGGCATTGAGGTGCCATCCCACCGACTGTGGGGCGCGCAGACCCAGCGCTCACTGCAGAACTTTGATATTTCTGGCGAGCGCCAATCCCCAGAGCTTATTCATGCGTTGGTGCGGGTGAAACGCGCTGCTGCCACCGTGAACGCCACCTTGGGCGGGTTGGACGCCGCCAAAGCCCGCGCCATTGAACAGGCTGCTGACGAGGTGCTGGCGGGTCGTCACGACGAGGAGTTTCCGTTGGTGGTCTGGCAAACCGGCTCCGGCACCCAGACCCATATGAACGTCAATGAAGTGCTGGCCAATCGGGCCAGCGAATTGATGGGCGGGGAGCGGGGCATGGATCGCGTGGTGCACCCGAATGACGATGTGAACCAAAGTCAGTCGTCGAATGACGTGTTTCCGACTGCCATGCATGTCGCTGCCGTCGAGGGAGTCAGCAATCATCTTTTGCCCGCATTGGTGGGTTTGCGCACCACCTTGGCGCTCAAGTCCCAGGCATTTGACACCATCGTCAAGATTGGCCGCACCCATTTGCAAGACGCCACCCCGCTCACGTTGGGGCAAGAATTTTCGGGCTATGTGGCTCAACTGACCCATGCCGAGCAGCATGTACGCGCGGCTTTGTCCCACTTGTGTGAGTTGGCACTCGGTGGGACGGCGGTGGGCACCGGGCTGAACGCGCCTGCCGAATTTGCGACACGGGCGACGGCCGAGCTGGCGCGGCTGAGCGGCTTGCCTTTGGTGACCGCCCCCAACAAGTTCGAAGCCTTGGCCACGTGCGATGCCCTGGTTCACGCCCATGGTGCGCTGAAAGCGCTGGCGGCGAGCTTGATGAAGATTGCCAATGACGTGCGCTGGCTGGGCAGCGGCCCGCGCAGCGGCCTGGGTGAGTTACTGTTGCCCGCCAACGAGCCGGGCTCATCCATCATGCCGGGCAAGGTGAACCCGACCCAGTGCGAGGCGCTCACCATGCTGTGCTGCCAGGTGTTTGGCAATGACGTGGCCATCACCGTGGGCGGTGCCTCGGGTAACTTTGAACTGAATGTGTTTCGGCCCATGATGGCCCACAATTTTTTGCAAAGCGTGCGTTTGTTGGCTGACGGCATGCGCAGTTTCGATCTGCACTGTGTGCAGGGCCTTGAAGCCAATAAACCCCGCATTGCTGAATTAGTGAACCAATCGTTAATGCTGGTCACCGCCTTGAATCCCCACATCGGCTATGACAAGTCGGCTGAAATTGCTAAGCGGGCCCATGCCAGTGGGAGCAGTTTGCGTGAAGCCGCCTTGCGTTCCGGCTACGTCACCGCATCAGAGTTTGATGCTTGGGTTCGACCTGAGGCGATGGTTGGTAACCCAACCCCCGCAGGTTAACCCCTGGTTGCTGGTCTCAGCAGGACGCCGCGTCGCTTCTTAGGAGAGAGGGGCGGGCTTGGGCTTAATGAACACCACCACCAGCGTGATGATGGTCAGCGGCACCACAAAACTCATCATGGTGGTGCTGAAGGTGGCCAGCGCAGCATGAGACTGTGCCGCCAAAATGAGGTAAGTGGTGTAGGCAGCGTAGTAACCCAAAAATACGGCGCCTTCCCAACGGGCAATCTCTCGGCCCGTCATGAACACCGGCAGGCAGGCCAACGCCACGGCCAGCATGACCCAAATGTCAAACGCCATGAGCGCGGGTGCCATGCCCAAGCCGTCAGCCGCAGCCATGCCCGACAGGCCGAGGCAACCCAAAATATTGAACGTGTTACTGCCAATGACGTTGCCCACCGCAATATCACGCTGCTTGCGCACGGCGGCCATGATAGAGGTGGCCACCTCGGGCATCGAGGTGCCTGCTGACACGATGGTCAGGGCAATCACCAAGTCACTCACGCCCATCGCTTTGGCAAAGCTGGTGGCGGCTTCCACCAGCCAGTTGGAACCCAGTACCAAGAAAACCAGGCCCACCCCAATCAGCACCAATTGAACGGCCCAATGAGCATCCCACTGACTCTGAGAATCAATTCCTGACTCATATTCATCGTTGGTAGCGCGCGTTTCTCGGCGGGACTGGATCACTAAAAATACGGTGTAGACCACCAAGAGCACAAACAAAATCAGCGCATCTACTTGGCTGATTCGACCGTCTAGCCCAAAGGCGAGCAGCAAAATTGAAGCGCCAATCATGATGGGTACCTCTTGGCGAATGATTTGGGCGTTGACGACCAGCGGGGTGATCAGAGCCGACAGGCCCAAAATAAACAGCACATTAAAAATATTGCTGCCCACCACGTTGCCAATGGCAATATCGGTGCGACCCTCTAACGCTGCTGCCACCGACACGGCAATCTCGGGCGCACTGGTACCAAAAGCCACAATGGTCAGGCCGACGACCAAGGGCGAAATACCCAGCGACAAGGCCAGCCGGGAGGCACCTCGGACCAGCAGCTCAGCACCCACGACGAGTGCGATGAGGCCGGCAATAAAAACCCAAATCATGAGGCGTCTTCAGCGCGTTGTTAAAAATGCGGTCGGAATGCCAGTTAGGCAGGGTGATCTTCAGGCACGGCGTCTTTGGGCGCTGGCACCTGAGAAGCCACCCGCAGGTGCAGGGCGGCTTGCGCCATCAGGTTGGCAGAGACCGGTGCTGTCACGAATACAAACAAGGTGATCAACAGTTCAGCCAGCCCGATGCGACCTTGCGCCGCCGCGATGATCATGCTGGCCAACAGAATGCCACCCACGCCCAAGGTGGACGCTTTGGTGGGGGCATGCAGCCGCATAAAAAAATCGGGAAATCTGACCAAGCCTAAGGCACCTACAAACAGCGTGAAGGCGGAAATGAGCAATAACCCAGCGGCGAGCCACTCCACAACGGGATGCAATGCATTCATATCTTTGTCCCTTTCTACTCAATGACGTCACCGCGCGTCAGGTAACGGGCCAAGCCCACGGTGGAGGCAAACCCCAACATGGCCACGATCAGTGCCGCTTCAAACATGATGGCGGACTGTTGGCGAATGCCCAGCAACACCACCAGTGCCACCGCGTTCAAGTAAATCGTGTCAATGGCCAGCACGCGGTCGATGGTGTCGGGGCCTTTGACCAAGCGCCACGCACACAGCACCATGGCCAGTGCCACGGCAGTGCTCGCAATGTCCAGGGAGATTAGAAAAATGCCAGATGTCATACCTTGCCTCCTGTCGGGATGGGGTCGCCTTCAAAAATAGCCAATAACAAGACCTCGTACCGGTCTTTGATGTCAATCGCCATCTGGGCCGGGTCGCTGCAATCTAACGCGTGCACCAAAATCACATGCTGCTCCTCGTCAATGGTGCAAGACACGGTGCCTGGTGTGGTGGTGATGATGGCTGCTAGCAAGGAAATAGCGGTGGGATGGGTCAAGGTGAGCGGCACCGGAACCCAGGTGGGTTGAGGGCGCGACAGGGGTCCAAGCACCAGTTTGGCCACCGCAATATTGGACATCAGAATGTCCCACAGCACAAAACGGGTGAGTCGAACCGCGGGTAAAACCTTGATCTTGGACGGCCGAGGCAGAAAGTCGTGCAGCAGTCTCGGTATCACGATGCCAATCAGCGCAGCGGACAGCAAGTGCACAGGTTCGATCGAGTGCTGAAGTAACAACCAGCTTAACGCTAGCATGGCACTTAACCACGGATGCCCAAACCATGATTTTTTGCGTTGAATCATGGCTGATCTCCTTGAGGCGGCAATTTGACGTCACCGACACCGCCGCGATAAGGGCGTGTGGTCTGGGCAGCGGCACCGCCCACTGAGTCCAAAACGGCTTCTGCGTAAGCCGTGCGGTCGGCCAACTGCAGGGCGGCAGCATCGGTATAGCGCTTGAGCGGCGAGGCGAAGGCGGCCAACACCAAGCTCAGTCCCAGCAGGCCCAGTGTGGCCGAAGTCAGCCGCCAGCTGGCCCCTGAGTGACTCATGGTGTTGTTCCCCGGTAAAACGTGCCAAAACAAAATAGTGCCAGCCCGTGCCAGCCCGACCAGCGTCAGAAAGCCGGCACTGAGAATCACCGTCCACACCCAACCCTGCGCTGGGGTGGCAGCGGCACTTTGCAGCACCATCAATTTGCCCAAAAAGCCGGGCAGAGGGGGCAAACCTGCCACCGAGGCGGCGCCCAGCAGCGTCATTAGACCCAGCAGAATGGGCTGCGCGACGGGCGTGGAAGGCTGCAAGCGGTCCCCAATGTCACCGCGTTGTGAACCCACCAGCTCCACCAGCAAGAACAAAGCCGCAATGACCAGCGTGCTGTGCACCGTGTAATAGAGTGCCGCCGACAGGGCAGCGGGTGTGAACAGCCCGATGCTGGCCAAGATGGTGCCAACAGAGGCGACGGTGAGATAAGACACCAAGCGAGACAGGCTGTGTGCCGCCAACGCGCCGAAGACCCCCAACACGGTGGTGGTCAGCGCCACCGGTAGCAGCCAAGGTTCAGCAACAAAGGCCGCATGGCCCGCCGACTCGCCCAAAATCACCGCATGGACCCGAATGATGCTGTAAACCCCGACCTTGGTCATGATGGCAAACAGCGCAGCCACTGGCGCACTGGCAGCCGCATAAGTACTTGGCAGCCACATGTAAAGCGGAACAATGGCGGCCTTCAAGCCAAACACCACCAGCAGCAACAAAGCGCCTGCCTTGAGCAAGGAGGCCTCTTGGGGTGCCAACTGTGCCACGCGAAGGGCCAAATCAGCCATGTTCAGTGTGCCAGTGACACCATAAATAATGGCCAAACCGATCAGAAACAAGGCCGAGGCGACCAGATTCAAGACCACGTAATGCAACCCCACCTTGAATCGCTCCCGTCCCTGGCCGTGCACCAGCAGCACGTAGGAGGCGATCAACAACACCTCGAAGAAAACGAAAAGGTTAAACAGGTCGCCCGTGACAAATGCACCAGAGAGTCCCATCAGTTGAAAGTGAAACAGCGCATGGAAGTAGCGGCCATGCGAGTCCCATCCGCCTGTGGCGTACCACAACACGGGCACGGCGATGGTCCAAGTCAAGGCCAGCATCATGGCGCTCAGGCGGTCCACCACCAGGACGATGCCGAACGGAGCAGACCAGCCTCCCAAGGGGTAAACAGACAAGGATCCCGAAGACGCGTTGGCCATCAGTTGCCACGCCAAGAGCGCACCCACGACGGTCGACGTCAGGCTGAGCATGCGGCTGTAGCGAAGTTTGGAGCCGCCGTGGCTGGATTGACCACCACCATCACCCATCAGCAGCAGGGCAGCTGCGGTGAACAGGGGAAGAATGACCGGTAAGACAGACAAATGGCTGGCAAAGAAAGCACCCATGAATTCGATCATTTGACGTCCTCAAGCGCAGCAGGAGTCGTTTTCTCGGGCGCGATGGCATCGACGTGGTCGGTGCCACTCTCATGCCGGCTTCTCAACGCCAGTTCAATGACAAAGCCCGTGGTGGCAAACCCGATCACGATGGCGGTCAGCACCAAGGCTTGGGGCAGGGGGTCGGCGACACGTCCGGTGGCGCTCAGGATGGGCGCGGCGTCTTGCCACAAGCGCCCCATGGCGAAAATAAACAGGTTCACGGCATAGCCCAGCAGGCTCAGTCCAATAACCACGGGCCACGTGCGCCCCCGCAGCACCAAGTAAATGCCACTGGCGGTGACGGCACCGATGCCTGTGGCCACTAAAAATTCCAAACTCATGCCTGACCTCCTTTCACCGGTGTTGTGCGAGGTGCCACATTCGGGGCACGACTTGCAGCGCCCAAGGTGGCAATGGTGAGCAAGGTAGCCCCCACCACGGTGATGTAAACACCCAGATCAAACAGCGCCGCAGTGGCCAGTGGCAACGCACCCAGCAGTGGCACGAAGGGATGACCGTGTGCGCTGGTCAGGAAGGGTTGCCCCAGCACGAAGGCACCCGCACCCGTCAGACCCGCAATGGCCAGTCCCGTTCCAATCCAACGCACAAACCGGCGTCCATCCGCCGCGTGCAACAACACCTCGGCACGACTTTGGCCCATGGCCATGTACTGCAACACCAGCGCCACCGCTGTGATCAATCCGGCAATGAATCCGCCACCCGGCATGTTGTGGCCCCGCATGAAGATGTACAGCGAGACGACCAAGGCCAGCGGCAACACAATGCGTGCGGCAACACGCAGCATCAGGGGCTGCGCTGCAAACGTCCAGCTGCGACCCGCTTCGTCGCCCGCTGGGCGCCGGGTGCGCATGCCATCCATCAAAGCCAGCACGCCGATGGCAGCAATACCCAAAACGGTGATCTCGCCAAACGTGTCGTAGCCCCTGAAGTCCACCAAAATTACGTTGACCACGTTGGTGCCGCCGCCCGCAATGGCCGACTGGTTCAGGAAGTACCAAGCAATGGAGTCATGGTCACGGGTGAGCATCATCCAAGTCAACCATGACATGCCAGCGCCGCCGATGAGCGCGAGCAAGACATCTCTTATTTTCCGATTAAAGGTCGACTCTATCGGAGTGCGATTGGGGAGCAACGCCAGGCCCATCAACATCAATACAGTGGAAACCACTTCAACGCTCAGTTGCGTCAGTGCCAAGTCGGGCGCTGAAAATCCCACAAAGGTCAAGGCGGTGACCAAGCCAATCACGCCCGTGATCACCACCGACTGCAAGCGGTTGTGATGCCGCAGCGCCAGCCAGCCGCTCGCCAGCAGCATCAATCCCCAAAGCACCAAGGCGGGCAAAGTCACTGGCAGTAATTCGCGTGCGCCGGTTTGGGGTATTTCGCCCGTGAACAAGGTAGAGGCTGCGACGACAACACTGGCGATGAGCATCCACGCCACATAGCGCTGCAAAGAGCCAATTTCCAGTAGCGCTGTTAAGCGACCTGCACCGCCAAACAGCCCGTCGTTGGCTCTCCAGAACACGTTGGGGCCGGTCAACTCGCCAAACCAGGGCTCGATGTCCAGCCGGTGCAGGCGATTACCACGATTGACGCGGAAGTAAAAAACCGCGCCACCAATCAAGGCGAGCATGCTCAGAAGCAATGGCAGATTAAAGCCGTGCCAAATCGCCAAATGAAACTCCGGCGGGGCATGGCCCAGCATGGCGGTTGATGCCACCCGCACCAGTGGCCCCAATGTCAGTGCAGGCAACAGGCCCACCACCACACACAAAACCGCTAGCAAAATCACAGGGGCCTTCATGCCCATAGGAGGCTCGTGAGGGTGGGCGTTAGGCAGATCGCGCGCGGGTCCGTTGAAGAAAATATCGTGCACGAGGCGCACCGAATAAGCGACGCTGCATAAAGCGGCAAAGGTGGCCAGGGCGGGCACCGCCCAACGCCAACCTCCGGCTTGGGCAAAGGTAACCGCTTCGGTGAGAAACATCTCTTTGGACAGAAAACCGTTGAACAAGGGCACACCCGCCATGGCCGCCGTCGCGGTCATGGCCAGCGTTGCAGTCCACGGCATCAGTCGCCACAGGCCGCCCAGTTTTCGCATGTCGCGTGTACCCGTTTCGTGGTCGATGATGCCCGCAGTCATGAACAAGGCCGCTTTGAAGGTGGCATGGTTCAAGATATGAAAGATCGCGCCAACGGCAGCCAGCGGAGAACCCAGCCCAATGAGAAAGGTAATCAGACCCAGGTGGCTGATGGTGGAATAGGCCAGCAGCCCTTTGAGGTCTTGTCGAAACAGCGCAATAAAAGCGGCAAACGCCACGGTGACCAAGCCGGTTGTGGTGACGATGCCCATGAACAGTTCGGTCCCCCCAATCACCGGCGTGAGTCGTGCCAGCAAGAAGATACCGGCTTTCACCATGGTGGCGGAGTGAAGGTAAGCAGACACCGGCGTGGGCGCGGCCATGGCCTGTGGCAACCAAAAGTGGAAGGGGAATTGAGCGCTTTTGGTGAAACAACCCACCAGAATCAAAATCAAAGCGATAGGGTAGTTGGCGTCGGCCTGAATCGCTGCGGTGTTGGCCACCATTTCACTGATTTCGTAGGTGCCCGCCATTTGGCCCAGCAGAACAAAGCCGCCCAACATGGCCAGTCCGCCCCCCCCGGTGATGGTCAGCGCCATGCGTGCACCATCGCGGGCGTCGGCGCGGTGGTTCCAGTAACCCACCAACAAAAAAGATGAGATGCTGGTGAGTTCCCAAAATACCATCATGAGCAACAGGTTGTCCGACAGCACAATGCCCAGCATGGCCGCCATGAACAGCATCAGGGTGCTGTAAAACTTGCCCACCGGATCGTCTTTGCCCAAATAACTATCCGCATAGACAATGATCAGCAAACCCATGCCCGTGATCAGCATGGCGAACATCAGGGACAACCCGTCTAGCTTCAGCCCCAGGTTCATTCCAATTTCTGGCACCCAGCGCGCAAACAAGTGCACGGTTTCTCCATTCATGACAACGGGTGCCTGCATGAGCAGCAGGCCCAGGCTCGAAGCGGCGACGGCACCGGCAATCCAGGCAGTGCGCCTTCGGTAGCTGCCGGAAGGCATGGCGCCTGACCAAGCTGTTAGAAGCGTGCCCGCCAGCAGCGGTAGAAGAACAATGATCAGTAGCACGTGGTGTTATCCGGTCAAAAGGGACGCGACGTTAGGTCGATGCGTCCCAAGCCAATCTTGACAACAGACCTCAATGGTCGCCGTTGCCGCGCTGCATCAACCGATCGGTGTAAGCGATGGCGATAGCGGAGAGTAAAAATGTAATGTGAATTGCCGTTTGCGCCATCAACACTTTTTCATCGTAATTGGCGGCGTTGATAAACGTCTTTAATAAGTGAATAGAACTGATACCGATGATTGCGGTGCCCAGTTTCACTTTGAGGACCGAGGCGTTGACATGGCTTAGCCATTCAGGCTGATCACGGTGACCTTCTAGATCCATGCGGCTGACAAAGGTTTCGTAGCCTCCCACGATCACCATGATGAGCAAATTTGAGATCATGACAACGTCAATCAGCGCCAAAACCACCAGCATGATGATGGTCTCGTTCAACGAGGTGACGGCGACATCGGATTTATAGCCAATGCTGGTGACCAGTGCCTGAAGCGCGGTTTGGTTGCCAAACACAGCCTCCAGCAAATGCAGCAATTCGACCCAGAAGTGGTACACATAAACGCCTTGCGCGGCAATTAAACCAATGTAGAGCGGCAGCTGAAGCCAGCGACTGGCAAAAATGAAGCTGGCAACCGGGCGCAAAGGGCGCGGTGGTCGAATTTTTTTATCTGACATGAGGCAGTGTGGATCAAAGAGTGCGGGCCATTGTAGAGTCAGCCTCTCACCCGACTTTGGCGCTGTTGGTAGCGTCTGCTGCAGTCAGTGGCTTGTAAGTGCTAGGCTGGACATTTGATAGGAATTCAATTTAACAAGAGGAGTGACCTACATGAGTGCAACACCATCCGCGATCCAGTCCGTATTGGTTGAAAACCGCGTTTTCCCCCCGAGTGAGAGCATGGTCAAGGCCGCGCGCATTTCGGGTATGGAGGGCTACAACGCTTTGTGCGCTGAGGCGGAGAACGATTTTGAAGGTTTTTGGGCCCGTCTGGCACGTGAAAACGTGGTCTGGACGAAGCCGTTCACCCAAACCTTAGACGAGTCCAATGCGCCGTTCTACAAATGGTTTGACGATGGCGAACTGAATGCCTCGGCCAATTGTTTGGACAAGCACATGGGCACGCCGAACGAAAACAAAACAGCCGTCATTTTTGAGGCTGACGACGGCACGGTTACCAAAACCACTTACAAGGAGTTGTTGGCCAAAGTGAGTCAGTTTGCCAACGCACTGACGTCCAAGGGCATCCAAAAAGGTGACCGCGTCCTGATTTACATGCCGATGACGCTCGAAGGCGTGATCGCGATGCAAGCCTGTGCCCGAATTGGTGCAACGCACAGTGTGGTGTTTGGCGGCTTCTCGTCTAAAGCGGTGCAAGAGCGAATCATGGATGCGGGTGCGGTCGCTGTGATCACGGCCAATTTCCAGATGCGCGGCGGCAAACAACTTCCGCTCAAAGCCATCGTGGATGAAGGCCTGAATTTGGGTGGTTGCGAGTCGGTAAAAACCGTCTTTGTTTACGAGCGCACTGCATCACCTTGCAACATGGTGGCGGGGCGAGATGTGACCTTTACCGAGGCCTTGGAAGGCCAAAGTACCGAGTGCGCGCCCGTCTCAGTCGGTGCTGAGCATCCCTTGTTTATTCTGTTTACTTCCGGCTCAACCGGCAAGCCGAAGGGCGTTCAGCACGCCACCGGCGGATTTTTGTTGTGGTCAAAAATGACCATGGACTGGACCTTCGATTTGAAGGCTGATGATGTGTTTTGGTGCACGGCTGACATTGGCTGGGTGACCGGTCATGCGTACGTGGCCTATGGTCCATTGGCTGCCGGTGCGACACAGATCATTTTTGAAGGCATTCCCACCTACCCCAATGCGGGTCGCTTCTGGCAGATGATTGAGCGCCACAAGTGCACTATTTTTTACACCGCACCCACGGCGATTCGCTCACTGATCAAAGCAGCTGAGAGTGATGAAAAAGTTCATCCTGACCGCTCTGACCTGACCAGCTTGCGTATTTTGGGTTCAGTGGGCGAGCCCATCAACCCCGAAGCGTGGATGTGGTACTACAAAAACATCGGTGGCGAGCGTTGCCCGATTGTGGACACGTTCTGGCAGACCGAGACCGGCGGCCACATGATCACGCCTTTGCCAGGTGCGACACCTCTGGTCCCCGGAAGCTGCACTTTGCCTTTGCCTGGCATCATGGCCGCCATTGTGGATGAGGCGGGTAACGATGTGCCCAATGGCTCGGGTGGCTTGTTGGTCATCAAACGCCCTTGGCCGTCCATGATTCGCAACATCTGGAATGACCCCGATCGGTTCAAGAAAAGCTACTTCCCGGAAGAGTTGGGTGGCAATGTCTATTTGGCCGGCGACGGCGCAGTGCGCAGCGAAGACCGTGGTTACTTCCGAATCACGGGTCGCATTGATGACGTGCTCAACGTGTCCGGCCACCGCATGGGCACTATGGAGATTGAATCAGCGCTGGTCGCGAAATCTGACTTGGTGGCTGAAGCAGCCGTGGTGGGGCGCCCTGACGACCTAACCGGCGAGGCTATTTGTGCCTTTGTGGTTTTGAAGCGCCCTTGCCCCACCGGTGATGAGGCCAAGGCCATTGCCAAGGAGTTGCGTGACTGGGTAGCGAAAGAAATCGGACCGATTGCGAAACCGAAAGACATTCGTTTTGGCGAGAATTTACCCAAGACCCGCTCCGGCAAAATCATGCGTCGCTTGTTGCGTTCGTTGGCCAAAGGGGAGTCGATCACGCAAGACACCTCGACCCTTGAAAACCCTGCCATTTTGGACCAGCTCGGTCAAACTTATTGAGAGACAGCAGGCGCTGTTTTGGCCCTTTCGAAAAGAAAGGTCTGAAGCAGTTCTCCGCTGAGCCCATAAAAAAAGCCCGCGATTGCGGGCTTTTTTTATGGGTAGGCGATCCACAGCAGGTGGAACACCTACCCAGTGACCAAAATTACTTCAGAGCCAGAACCCAGGTAACCAGCGTCTTCGCGTCGGCTTCTTTGAGTTGGCTATTGGCGGGCATAGGAATAGCACCCCATACGCCGGAGCCGCCTTTCATGACCTTTGAGATCAACAAGGTTTCCGCATCTTTTTGACCTGTATATTTCTTGGCAATTTCTTTGAAGGAGGGGCCCACCAATTTTTTATCAACCGAATGGCAAGCCATGCAATTGTTCTTGGTGGCCAGTGCCTGATCCGCCAAGGCAGGCACCGCCAACGAGGCAGCGGCAACGAAGGCAAAAAGAGTGCGTTTCATGAATTTATTCCTTTCGGTTGGGGTACAGTCAATTTTTGTATTGTACTGACCGGGGTGATTGCGTTGGCCATCGAATACCGGCCCCATTGCAGGAGAAGTGTATGTATTTGTTAGGTTTGGGACTGATTTTGATGGCTCTGAAGTACCTGCAGGTTGATCCTGTCGGGGCCTGGGAGTGGTGGGTTGTTCTGTCACCGTTCGGGTTGGCCGCTGCTTGGTGGTGGTGGGCCGATTGGTCGGGTTACACCAAACGCAAGGTGATGGAGCGAGAGAACGTCCGAAAACAAGCCCGAATTGACAGCAATAGGCAAGCAATGGGCTTGGCACCCCTCAAAAAGAAAAAGCGCTGAATGCCGCTCTGCCATCACAGAGCGGCCTCGTACTGGGTCTGATTCGCAGTCGATCAGTAGTTGTCCAGCACCGCGCCTTTGCTGGCGGTTGACGCGTTGAACGCAAACTTGGCTTGCACGCCCCGGGTGTAACGGGGTTTGGGGGCGACCCAGCTTGCGCGGCGGGTGGCGATTTCTTCGTCGCTCACATTCAATTGCAATAACAGTTGGTTGGCGTCAATCGTGATCGAGTCACCGTCGTTGATCAAGGCAATCAAGCCACCCGCCGCCGCTTCAGGGGCGACGTGACCGACCACCATGCCCCAGGTGCCGCCTGAGAACCGACCATCGGTGATCAAACCTACCGACTCGCCCAAGCCCTGTCCGACCAAAGCACCGGTCGGTGCCAGCATTTCTGGCATGCCTGGGCCGCCTTTGGGGCCTAAATAGCGCAGCACCATCACGTCGCCTGCCATAATTTTGTTGGCCAAAATGGCAGCCAAGGCGGATTGCTCGTCGTCAAACACACGAGCGGGGCCGGTCATGGCGGGGTTTTTCAGGCCGGTGATTTTGGCCACACAGCCCTCGGGAGACAAATTGCCTTTCAGAATGGCCAAGTGACCTTGGGCGTACATGGGGTTGCTCAATGGTCGGATCACGTCTTGGTCGGCACGAGGGGCGTCGGGCACGTCTTTCAACACCTCGGCAATCGTTTCTCCGCTGATGGTGATGCAGTCGCCATTCAGCAGACCTGCTGACAACAAAGTTTTCATGACCTGCGGAATGCCGCCCGCGCGGTGTAAATCGACTGCCAAATACTGGCCGCTGGGCTTTAAATCGCACAACACCGGTGTTTTGACCCGCACGCGCTCAAAGTCGTCAATCGTCCATTCCACGCCAGCTGCG
>JAGODZ010000206.1 GCA_017997975.1 Rhodoferax sp. | reverse complement strand
ACCACAACGCCGTTAGAGAAAGTACCCACGGTATAGGCTTGTGCCACACCAGCGGACAGCGCAGCTGCCGCAACGGCTGCCAGAGCAAATTTTTTCATCTTAAAAGTCCTTAGATAAATGAAGGAAGCTTCCCACCCTTGCGGGCTGTGCAACCCATCCGTCAATCCGTTTGGGCTGCTTGCATCTTAAACGGTGCAAACTTCGTTTTCAAGCAACGCGCTACCGCACGCACTGACGCTTGATGTTTTGTTGCACGCAAGCAACGAGTCCATCGAACGGTACCGCCTGACCCGCACTTACAAAATGCTGGGACGGTCAGCATGGTACCAGACACCATCCAAGCGAACCCATTCGTCGCGTAACAAGGCTTCTTGGTTGTTCATGCGCAGCTGCGGTAGCGAATACGTGATTTGCACATTGACTGTAGCCTTGTCGCTGTTAAGCGACGCGATGCCCAATACTTTCACTTCGTCATACACCACACCGCCACCACGCTTGAGGTAGGCTTGCAGCGTCCAACCAGGCTTTTGCGACAGCTCTTCATAGTTCCAGCTAGTGACGCCGTCGTTTTCCTGTATGGCCTTCCAGAAAGCGTTGGCACGTAATAGCAGTCCCTCTTCATCAGAGGTCTGTGCGGCGGGGGCGTTTGCACAGCCAGCGACGGCTAGGGCCACTGCTGGCACAGCAACCGAATACACAGCTAGCTGGCTCAAAAAACGGCGACGACGAAACGGTTCGAGCATTCCTTTGACTCCTCACAAAAGATGATAGAAATCAGCCATCATGGGGCTGGTGTTCCAGTATGCGCTGCTTGGGCAGGCTTTGTTGCTGCGCCCTCGAGCATGGGTAGTGGCGTTAAGTTGGTTTGCCGTGTGAGTGAGCGCATGCGGTCGCGCAGTTCGGCACTTGCCTCTCGTAGGGCGTCATCGTCTTCCAAAACACGTGGCGTGAGCATGACGAGCAACTCTGTGCGGGCGCGCTCGTTGTTGTTGGTTGAGAAAAGAGCTCCAAGCAGCGGTACGTCACGAAGCCCGGGAACGCCACTGTTCAGTGTAGATTCGGTTTCGCTCATAACCCCGCCCAAGACGACGGGCTCGCCGCTGCGTACCGCCACTCGGGTTTGTATCTGGCGTGTGAGGAAGTTGTATTGTCCTGTGGGGCCGTCAATCTCGCCCACAGAGGTCACTTGTTGCGAGATGTTCATAGAGACCAAGCCGCCAGCATTTACAGACGGTGTGACCGTGAGCATCACGCCAGTATCTTTTAAAACAAAATTTTCGATTGTGTTGGTGCTGAGGCCGTTGGTTGTTGTACTTTGTTTGATGGGTTGTTGCTTCCCTACCAAAATGGTGGCGCTGTGGTTGTCAAGTACCAAAATGGAGGGGTTTGACAGTACGCGCAACTGTGACGTAGAAGCAAGGGCTTGTAATGTGGCTCTTACTAATCCTGCTTTGTTGGAAATAGAGTAAGAAAACCCGTTGGGGCGAGAGAGGGTGCTTCCCGCAACGCCTGCGAATGGGTTCTTGGCATCTGTAATTAAAGAGGCAATCCCTGATCGCTCGCCCTTTAGGGTGTTCTCTACAAACCATTCCACGCCGTATTTTAAATCGCCGGTAAGCCCAACTTCTACAATGCTTGCTTCGATCAAAACTTGCGTGGGGGCTCGATCTAACTCACGAAGCGCTTTTTCAATTCTTCGGTATTCAGTACGAGGTGCGCGAATTAACAGGGCATTGCGTTTGTCATCGGCAACCACTTTGACTCCGCCTTCAAGTTGGACGGTTGTTGTCAGTGGTTCTTGCGCTGCATTGCTGCCTGCGTTCGGCAATTGGGCTCCGAGCGCGCCGAAGCCAGTGGCCGCATTTGCACCAGGGGTGCTTTGCCCTGTGGCTCCAGCGCCGGTAGTTGAAAATTGCGTCGGGGCTGCACCTGCGGCCACTCCTGCCTTGGCAGTACTGGCCTGACCGCTGAAAAGGCCGTTGAGCATTTCCGCCAAATGAACGGCTGAAGAGTTTTGTACCGGATAGACAAACAACTGCGGTTCTGTGGTGTTCGATGGGCTGTCTAGACGCCGTACCCATGTTTCTACTTGGGGCAACAAATGGGCACGCGGTGTGACCACTACTAGAGCATTCAAGCGTTCCACAGGGAACAATCGTATTAAACCAAACAAGGGATAGGCACCACCATTTCCCCCATTGGAAGTGGCATTGCCCACGGTAGCTGAGCCTAAAGAAAAACCCTGTCGATTAGTTGTTGAGGCTCCCGTCGGCATTGCTGCTGTTTTACCTCCAGAAATATCGAGGCCACTATCGCTGCTGCTACCAAGCATGGTTTGGATTGCATCACGCACTACGTTGACATTGGCGTTCTCCAGTACAAAGACGCCCAAGGACATGCCTGCAAGGAAGTCTACGTCAAAGGCATCGACCATTTCGAGCCAACCACCAAGCTGCGCTTTGCTGCCTTGCAGCACCAAAAGATTACGCAGTCCGTCAACATACACAATGGACTCGCGCGGCGCTAGAGGTGCGAGAATTTTTGCCATCTCTGCGGCGGCAATGTGGTTTAGCGGCACGATCACTGTGCCGCTACCGGTCAAGTCTTTGAATTTTGATGCGCTTACAAGAGGCCGCGAACCAACAGTGGCGGTGCGCTTGGTTACGTGGTAGACGCCTGCGTTGTCTCGCACAATGGCCAAGTCGTGGGGCAGCAATACGGCATCGAGTACATCCAGCACCTGGCTGCGCAATAAAGGTTGGCGCGTGTGCAGGCTCACCACTGTGTCCCCCCCCGCATCAATGGTGTAGTTGAGCCTGAGCAAGTCCCCAAGCAGTGCGGCGGCCAGGCTGCCAACGTTCACGTTCTCAAAGTTGAGCGATACGCGCTCACCACTGACTAGTACTGGATCGACCTTAGGAGCAACATCCGACTTAAGAAATTGACCTGAGCCTGGGAATAGCCAGGTTTTTTTATCTTCAGCCTGAGATTCGTGCGCCTTATCTTTGGAAGATTCGGCACTCGTCGGCGTTTTCATCGAGTCACTGTGCCCTTGCTCTCTCGCAGGGGTAGGCTGGGTAGCACCCAGCACTTGGGAGGCAACCGGTACATCGTTTGGTCGGGCCGCCGTGGGTGTACCACTCACGCTGGCACAACCTGCGGCCAGTAATGCCAGCAGAAGAATGGACGGCCGAATATTCATAAAAAAAGAAACTCCATTGATGTTACTTGTGTGCGCACAAAATCAGGGTCTCGGAGTGCGGCCCTGCCTCTGTTGTGAGGCTGGAGGTGTTGCATACTCCAAAAATAATTCAGACCGCTTAGCTTCGTCTGAAAAAAATATTGCTCTACGGCCATCAAAAGACTCAAGTCGCCAAGGCTTGCTTTCCGAAGTGAGTTTGAGCAGCGTGCCATTTGCATGCTGCAGCAATGCAATACGATCTCCCCCGGACTCTAGTACTGCTAGCAATCGCGATTGCGCTAGTTCTTGCTCTTGCTGATTTTTTTGACTCTCGTTCTTGGATTCCACCGGTCTGCGGTTTGTCCACAAAAGAGGCCGCGCCAAGGCTTGCACCGTTGAGACGCTAGAGGGTGAAGCCATCGGGATGTACTGTGGCAAATCGGGTTGGCGTGGGAGGGGGGGGCTCCAGTCATTTTGATGAGTCTTCCACCAATAAGCGCTTGCCACCAAAGCGGTAGCCGCCAGCATAGGTACCACGATCCAAGGCTTTTTCATGGTTGCGCCTCTTCCGACACCAAAGGTGCTTCCAGCTGCAAGGTGATACGGGCTTTTTGATTTTGGGTACCGGAACTTATGCCGTCCCTTTGTAGGTTGGCAGATCGCACCCACAGAGGCGGCACCTGGGTGTGTAAGCTGTTCATAAATTGCACTAGCCCAGCCCACTCTCCACCAATCGTTGCGGTTAAACGCACCGTAGCTAGCTTGCCCTCTGCTGCAGGCTCTAGTGCTACTTGCGAAGAAATTAAAGTACTGCCTGATGTCGCAATCATTTCCCGAAGTCGTTGCTGGATTTCATTCTGTGCGTTGTCACTGTCAGGCCGTACCCAAGGTGCTAAATTTTTCCGCACAACTTCCAGCAAAGCTTCAATTTGAGAGCCCACGCTAATAAGTCCATCCAGCCGTTGAGTTCGCGATTCCAACTGCTGTTGCGCGTCGTCATAGCGGCTCCAAAGCACGCCATAAATCCAGGCCGCAGCTACCAAAATAATTGAAAAAACTCCGACCGTCACAGCAAGCGCGCGTTTGGTCCAAATATTCACGGCCTGCCCCCTTGCCCACGCCAGCGCATATCAAAAGTAAAACGCTCTTTGTTTGTTGTGGTGTCGCGCACACTGGCACCATTGGAACGAACATCGGCAAATTCGGCATGACGTGCTAGCTGTGCTGTCAAATCAGCCACATCGCCAGTGATGCCTGAGATCCGGATGTCGCTAGCACTGATTTCTAGTCTATCTAATGAAGTGTCATCTGGCAGCTGGGCTGACAATGCTTCAACCACTGCCGCCAAAGACACACTGCTTTGTTGCCCTTGGCGCAAGCCGTCAGCGACAGTCATGCGCGCGCGCAACTCTTCTAGCTGCACGCGCAGCGGTGCTGCTGCCTCTTCGCTTTTGCTGGTGTGCTGCAAGGCCTGCAGCACAGCTTCACGCTTAAGCACTAAAGGCAGGAGTGCCGGCAAAGCCATGGCTGCCATACTCAAAAATAGCCCTGCAGCCACTAAGCCATCCATCCTGCGCTGTTTTTTTCGTAACCCCTGGAGCCCTTTGCTAGGCACGCCTAGGGCATGGCCTTGGCGCTCCAAATACACGGGGGCGAACTCTCCAAGCCCATGGTGAACCTTCGCGTCTTGCTGCACATTTTTGTGACAAATGCCCCACTCTACCCACCAGCTTCCATCATCATTCGGCACAGCGCGCCACGCTGTCATGATGTGCTCGATGGGGAGAGGAGATACACGCCACATTGCCTCGCTCACAGCCGTATCCAATGCCTGCCGCGGCATTTCCGGAAGCTGCAATGTGCCCCATAGACATTGGGCTTCTGGTATCAACAAACCAACTGCTTTGTCGCCAGAGCCTGCCGCATGTAAGCGCGTTCCAATCAGCGTCTTTCGCTCTCCTTCCGGAGATACCAAGCCTTGTGTCGCAACAGGCCAGAAGCCGCTCTCTACCAACATGCGTTGGCAATCCACAAAGCCCCAGACAATCCTGTCGCGCCAAATGCGCATACGGCGATTTAAATGGCCCTTGTCGGTCATGGCATTACTTCTTGTTGGGGCTGTTCCATACGGTGTGTGGGTTCAAGCGAGAGGGTGGTCCATGGCGTCAAACTGTCTGGCCGTGCAGAGAGATCCACCCACGCAGCTCTTTGCCACCAGCGCCCTTCTGGGGTTTGTATGGTTGCTCGCAATTTGACTGTGCCGCGCGCGCGCGCGGCTGAAGGAGAAAATAGATCCGCAGCAACCCCTGTGAGAAGGTCTCCTCGATTCCCAAGCGGTGTGGAATGAATACGATCACCAAGACCGCGCTGGCCTGTCAGCGCGTCAATCAGCCTTGGTGGTGCCGCTTCAGCTGCGAGCCGAGCCTGTCCGTTAATGCCCAAAAAGGGCGAAATTATCCCATACAGCTCAGGTGTCATGCCTAGCACCATTCGTAGCTCCGACAGGTCGTCAAAAGGGGCGTTTCGTGGTGGCGCCATCTTGCCTGCTGCACGATATTGCGGGGCTTCGGCTCCACCAACGCCACGCGGTACATCATCAGGGTCAATGTAGTCTTGTATGCGGGAAACCATGATGTTGGCTTGCCCCGCATCTAAGCCTCCAATTTTTTCGAATAACCTTTGTAATAGGGCTTCTGAGGCAACATTAACGTCTACCAGACCTTCAGAAGGAATGATTTCGAGCTTGGCAGTCGAGGTCTCAAATTGCATGTGCCATACCCGGTAGTGGCCCGTGGCACCTGTTTCAACCATTAGTCGCTGAATGCCCAACTGCAGGGCCGCATCCAACAATTGTTGCGAGCGCATACGCT
>JAGODZ010000036.1 GCA_017997975.1 Rhodoferax sp. | reverse complement strand
AACGCCTACCAATGGAAGACAGAATTGTTTACCCAGGTCGTCGCCGCTTTCGTCACTGGTTTCATTCCTGGCAAAGAGCACTTGACTCCACAATTTCGTGCGGCTGTCAATGCGTAAGTCCTAGATGCTTACTTAAATGGCAACAAGTTTTTTCAACGTCACGCAATTATTGTTGGCAGTACGGGATCTGGGAAATCTTGGGCAACAGCGAGGATTTTGGAACAAGTTGCGGAGCTTCCAAACGCCAATGCCCTCGTATTTGATATTCACGGCGAATATGGCCCGCTGCAAGGGAAGGGAATCCGCCACCTAAAGATAGCGGGGCCAAGTGATCTTGATCAGAAGAAAACTTTGGCCGATGGTGTTTTGTATCTGCCTTTTTGGCTGTTAGGGTACGAGGCAATGCTTTCGATGTTTGTTGATCGCAGTGATCAAAATGCTCCCAACCAAGCAATGATCATGTCGCGCACCATCGTCGAAGCAAAGCGTGACTACTTAGCCAACGGCGGACACAAAGACGTTCTTAATAATTTCACGATAGACAGTCCGATCCCATTTAGCGTCGACGGAGTCTTGAAGAGGCTCGGTGAAATTAACGTAGAAATGGTGCCTGGTGCCAAAGCTGGAACTGAAAAGGCTGGAGATTTCAATGGAAAACTCAGTCGTCTAATTCAACGTCTGGAGAATAAACGTACGGATCGGCGCCTTGGTTTTCTATTTGGTGGGGAAGCTGAGGTGCAGAAATTCGAGTGGTTAGATGTTCTCGTAAAGACTTTACTTACGGGCACAAAAAATCAACCAGATAGTCAGGGCGGGGTAAAGATCATCGACTTTTCAGAAGTACCCTCTGACATCCTCCCCCTTATTGTTAGCTTGGTAGCTGGAATAGCTTTTTCCATACAACAGTGGACGCCCGCCGACCAAAGGCACCCAGTAGCTATTTTCTGTGATGAAGCGCATCTCTATATTCCTGAACGTCGAGATGTTGGTGGCGCAGGAGATATATCTATAGAGATCTTCGAGAGGATCGCGAAAGAGGGCCGTAAGTACGGCGTGGGATTGGCAGTCATTAGCCAACGCCCTTCCGAAGTAAATCGGACCGTTCTTAGTCAGTGCAATAACTTGGTAGCTATGCGACTTACCAATGGGGATGATCAGGCAGTGGTAAAGCGACTGCTACCTGATAGTTTAGGAAGTTTCGGAGATTTGTTGCCAGTCCTGGATACGGGGGAGGCACTTGTCGTCGGTGATGCAAGCCTGCTCCCGACGCGAATTCGGATCGCGGAACCAAGACAGAAGCCCAATAGCGGAACTGTCGAGTTCTGGGATCGCTGGGCGGCTGACACAGCACCCGATGCTGTTAAGAATTCAGTTAGCGGATGGCGTAAGCAATCCATGAAAATTTGAAAATGACGTGCTGACCCTGCATACCAGTCCAACCAACAAAAAGAGTCCCCGTCGCCATGCATGAAATCATCTGTCCCCACTGCAACAAAGCCTTCAAGATCGACGAAGCGGGGTACGCCAACATCCTCAAGCAGGTGCGCGATGGCGACTTTGACAAACCGTTGCACGAGCGGCTGGAGCTGGCCGAGCGGGAAAAGCGCGACGCGATTGCCTTGGCCGAGGCCAAGGTCACCAATGCGCTGCAAGGCGCTACGGTCCGCAAAGATGCGGAGATTCAGGCCTTGGAGGCCCAGCTCGCTGAAGGTGAGGTAGTCCGCAAGCTGGCGGTGACGGAGGCATTGGACACGGTCAGTAAAGAGCGCGATGGGCTGGCGAACGCACTGAATCAAGCGCGCAACGCGCAGCACAAGCTGCTGCTCAGTTGGCCGAGGCCAAGCTGGCCCAAGCGCTGCAAGAGGCTGCCGCCAGAAAGGATGCCTGAAATTCAGGCGCTGCAAGCCAAGCTGGAGGCTGGCGACGTTGAACGCGATGAAGTACAAGTCCGAGCTGGCGCTGGTGCGCTCGCAGAACGTGGACATCACGAAGTTTGAAACCCACCTCGACGAATTCAAGACGGCGTTTGGGCGCAATTGGCGCCTGGCCTCCGAAGGCTTTGAAGAGGCCATCAAACGCATTGACGATGCGATCAAGGACTTGGAAAAAACCAAGGAAGCGCTGCACAAGTCCGCCAACAATTTGCGCCTGGCCAACGACAAGACCGATGATCTGACGATCAAGAAGCTCACACGGGGCAACCCCACGATGGCGGCAAAGTTTGCGGAGCTGCCGGGGAGCATTGGCCCGGATGAGACGGAGTAGGATCCGCTGGGTTGTGAAGAGGGTCTCGATGACAAAAGCCCTGTGTGCCGGGTCGAGAGGTACGGCAAATTGCTTCAGTTTCGATAGCTGCTTGCACATATTCCACAAGGCCTACAGCCCGCTTTAGCCAAAATATGCTGCGTGAGTGCGCGCTGCGGTGGCCGGTTTTGGAGGGGTCGCGAATAGGTCAGACGGCATCTGGCTTTTTGGGCGCAGCCCCCTAGAATCTCCTCATGCACCCCGCCATCGCCCAACACCGTACCGGCATCGCCACCATCTGCCAGCGCTTTCGCGTTAGCCGCTTGGAAGTGTTTGGATCGGCAGCGCGGGCCGATGACTTCAATCCGGCCACCAGCGATGTGGATTTCTTGATCGAGTTTGCAGAAGGCGTCACGCCGGGTCTGCAAGATTTCTTTCGTGCCAAGACGGCGCTGGAGCATTTGCTGGGTCGCACGGTCGATTTGATTGAACCCGGCGCGGTGCGCAACCCCTATGTGCTGGCCAGCATCAACCGCAACCGCGAGGCGGTGTATGCAGCGGACCCGCGCTGCTGGTTTGTGTGAATAGCCTTTGGGAAGAGCTGCACGGAGGCTAGCCGTTATCGGCTTTTACTGCGCTATCGGCACCGCAGCAGAAAGTTGCTTCATTTTTAATAGCTGCTTGCGCATACTCTACTTGGGCTGCAGCCCGATTTGGCACTCAACCCTGCGTCGGCCGCACCCCCACGTTGAACTGCAATCCCAACGCATGCATGACTTTGACAACGGTCGCAAAGCTGGGGTTGCCTTGTTCGCCCAACGCCTTGTACAGCCCTTCGCGGGTGATGCCGGTGCCCTTGGCGAGCTGCATCATGCCGCGCGCCCGTGCGATGTCGCCCCCGGCTTTGGTGAACAGGGCGGCATCTTCGGGGGCTTCGTCTATGCAGGCTTGCAGGTACTGCGCGCAGTCTTCGTCAGATTGCAGGTAGTCGGCGGCATCGAACAGTTGGATGCCAAGTTGTGCGGCGGCGGTGGGGTTCATCATGCTTCCCACAACACCGACACCGGCACAGCATGCAACTTTTCATCAAACGGGGTGATGCGGTCATGGTCGTGCAGCACCAGGCCGTGAACAAACTTGTCGCCCACCGCAGCTTGCAGTTGGCGCAGGCCGCGCAGGTCTTGGGGGCGCACGGTGGCAGAGGCTTTGACCTCGATGCCAATGACTCGGCCGCGCCGGTCTTCAATCACCAAGTCCACCTCGTCTTGGTCTTTGGTACGAAAGTGGGAGATACGCAGCCGCTGGTCTGACCAGGTGCAAAGTTTGAGCACCTCTGACACCACAAAACTCTCTAGCAGCGGGCCATAGCCAGTACGGTCTTTCTGCAACTGGGCGACGGTGTCTCCGCGCAGGGCGGCCAGCAAGCCGGTGTCCAGAAAATGCAGTTTGGGTGTTTTGGTGAGGCGGCTGACCGCGTTGTGGGACCACGGCGGCACTTGGCGCAATAAAAACAAGCGCTCCAAAATGCCCACATACTTTTGCGCCGTGGGCGCGGTCAAGCCCAGCGCGGCACCATAGCTGCTGTGGTTGACCGGTTGCCCAGCGTGGGCGGCCAACACCTCCAGCAAGCGGGGCATGCGGTCCAATTGATCGATGTTGGCAATGTCGCGCACATCCCGGTCTAGGATGAGTGCCACATAGTCCTCTAGCCACGCCTGTTGGCGCCGCGCACTGGTGCGCCGCAGCACTTCGGGGTAGCCGCCTTGGAGCACGCGTGCCATCAGGACATCGCCCACCACCGGGTTCACCGCTGCGGGCAGCGCGTCGCCATTGAACAGTCGATCCAGCAAATCCCCTGGTGTGCCTGCCACCTCGGCTTGGGCAAAGGGCAGCAAGGTGATGACCGCCAGTCTGCCTGCCAAGGAGTCGGCAACGACGGGCAGTGCCATCAGGTTGGAGGAGCCGGTGAGCAGAAAGCGGCCAGGGGCCTGGTCTTTGTCCACGCTTTCTTTGATGGCCAGCAACAGTTCGGGGGCTCGTTGCACCTCGTCGATCACCGCGCTTTTCAGGCCGCGCACAAAGCCCGCCGGGTCTGCCCGTGCGGCCGCCAGCGTGGCGGGGTCATCCAGCGTGAGGTAGGGGCGATCGTTATGGGCATAGAGCCGGGCCAGCGTGGTCTTGCCCGCTTGCCGAGGCCCCACCACCAACACCACGCGTGTATCTTGCAAAGCGATGGTGATTCGGCTCTGTGCGTGGCGGGCAATGGTGCCGCTGGGTGGTGGGTTTGTTGTTGGGTTTGGTTCGGGGGTCATGCGCAAAACTTTCGCCAAAAGATAGCGTCTAATTAAAACTCAGATGCCGTCCAATTGAAAATATAAAATAGTTTAATTGAAATTTATCTTAAAGAAATCGCGTCTACTTGCCAAAAGATGCAGGTGCAATTCACTTCCAGATAGATAGCAAACCCCGCTCATTTCACAAGCGGTAGAGGCCAGTTTGGCACTCAACTTTGCGCCAACCGCGCGCCCACGTTGAACTGCAAGCCCAGTGCCTTGTAGAGCCCTTCGCGGGTGATGCCGATGTCGCCTACCGCTTTGGCGACCCGGCCCGCGTCTTGCAAAAGTCTCAAATGAGATACGCAATTAGGTTTTCATGCGCAGGAGCCGCACCATGGCAGCGCAGACTTCAATGCTTCACATTCGGGTCGATGACGACATCAAAGAACAGGCGACAACGGCGCTGACCGCGATGGGCTTGTCGGTGGCTTCTAGCTGGTCGTCATACTGTTTGCGCTCGCGCTGTATTTGGGCGCTGAGGCTATAGAACCTCTGCGCCGAGCCTTCGGCGCGTACCAGCGCCATGTCGCCCACGGCGCGGCTGATGCGGCCGTTGCCGTCGTCAAACGGGTGCAGGGTGACCAGCCAGAGGTGGGCAAAGCCCGCTTCGAGAAGGCGTGCGAGTACGTGGTGCGGCCGCAGTTCTTCGTGCTCCTGATGACCCTCTTACGCAATGCCGCTTTGAACGCGGTGAAGTGCAAGTCCGAATTGGCGCTGGTGCGCTCAAGAAACGTGGATGGATAAAGCGTGGACATCACCAAGTTCGAACCCTAGCTCGACGAATTCAAGACCGCGTTTGGGCGCCATTGACGCCAGGCCTGCGAAGGCTTTGAAGAAGCCATCAAACGCATCGACGATGCGATCAAGGACCTGGAAAAAACCAAAGAAGCGCTGCACAAGTCAGCGAACAATTGGCGACTCGCCAACGACAAGGCCGACGATCTGACGATCAAGAAGCTCACACGGGGCAACCCCACGATGGCGGCAAAATTTGCGGAGTTGCCGGGGACCATCGACACGGCTTGGCTGAGACGGAGTAGGGCTGTCTATTGGAAGCTGTCCCCTAAAATTGCCCCATGCACCCCCCCCTCGCCCAACACCGGACCGGCATCGCCACCATTTGCCAGCGCTTTCGCGTCAGCCGCTTGGAAGTGTTTGGCTCTGCGGCTCGGGCGGATGATTTCAACCCGGCCACCAGCGATGTGGATTTTTTGATGCATCAGGTGGCTGCGTTATGAAAAGGGGGTGGCGATTGAGGTTGAGTTGCTACGCTATTGATAGCTGATTGCGCAGATTGCACTTGGGCTACCGCCCTATTTGATTGGAAAAACTATTTCACAGGAATGGGCTGATTTGCCGGCACGGCCACGGCGGTGACGCTGTTTTTGGGGCTGCCGTCAATGAGTTTGTCGGAGTACACCAAGTAAACCAGTGTGTTGCGCTTGACGTCCACCATGCGCACCACGCGCACTTGCTTGAATAGGAAAGATGAGCGGGCGTTGAATACTTCGTCTTGCTTGTCGATCTTTTTTTTGAAGCTGATCGGGCCGACTTGGCGGCAGGCCACGGCGGCGTCCGAGGTGTCTTCTGCCAACCCCAGCGCACCGGAGTAGCCCCCGGTTTTGGCGTGCGATAAGTAGCAAGCCACACCGTCCACCTCAGGGTCGTCAAACACATCGACCACCACTTTGTCATTGGGGCTGAGCATCTTGAAGGTGGTGCTGACACTTCCAATGGTCTCGGCGCTGGCGACCAGAGCGACGCTGGTCAGCAGCAATGAAAGTATTCGTTTTTTCATAGCAAACTCTCGGTTTTTAGATGGGAATGGAAGGTGATTTTGAGCCATGTCTGAACGGGGCGTTGCGCCATGGTTTTACCGATGGAGGCAGAGTGCCATTGTTGCCCGTATTCACCATGCCCTCACCGCGCCAGCTTGAAAAGTGCTTACGCCACTGCGCGCGCGTGCCGTGATTGATTCAACTCTTCACGTGGGGGTACATCCAAGGCCACGCACGACACGATGGCGACTGACTTGGGGTACCACCGGCGGGGGAATGAGGTCGTATTTGCTATTGAAACAATAGCCTCATGCCCAACTACCACGTGGGCTGCAGGCCCATTTATCTCTTAAAAGTGAAGCCTGCAAGCGCACCGTTGCTCGTTAACGCGCCACATCCACCACAACGCGGCCTTTGACTTCGCCATTGAGCAGCTGGGTGGCCACGGGCACGACTTCACTGAGGCCGATTTCGCGGCTGATGACCCCGAGTTTGGCCAGATCCAAATGGGTGCCTAAACGCTGCCACGCTTCCAGCCGCCATCCCCGGGCTTGACGCCTTGGCGCTCCAAGGCCAGCACACACAGCATGGCGGTGTAGCCTGCCGTGCCAATGGACATGGCCTGCTGTGGCGTGAAGGCGGCATACAGGTCAATCAGCTCGGCACCAAAGGCTTCTTTGCTCTCAAAGTGGTGATAGAACGAGTCCTTGGGTACGCCACCGCGACGCAAAATCTCATGTAGGCGGGGCCACGGCGAGATGGCAACACCGCGTTGGCATCAGCGTGCCAACGCGGTCGTGCCAATGACGATTTAACCGCCCGAGTAGGTGTAGGTGATGCTGTAAGGCAAGGTGTAGCTGACGGGCGTCGTCAGTGTCAACGTCGCGGAGACATTGCCCACGTTGTTGGCAAAGCTGCAACTGTTAATCTTCACGGAACCCCCGTTGGCGCTCAGTGCCTTGAAGCTGGCGTCGTCCGTGAGGGCGCCGCAGAACTCAGTTTGGTTCGTTGGTTTGGGTATGTTATTCAGAACAACGACCGGTGCGGCAATCCCTGATGCCGAGGTCGCGATCGTCAGTGTTGATGTGCCCGTGACCGGCGGCGTCACGGTGCCTGTACCCGGCGTAGCTCCTGTGCCCGTACCAGGGGGCGTACCAGGGGTCGTACCAGGGGTCGTTCCGGTGCCGGTGCCGGTGCCAGTTCCTGTGCCGGGGGGTGTTCCCGTTCCAGTGCCAGCGCCGGTGAGTGAGCACGTCAACACGAAGTTGCCGAAGGTACAGCTGCTACCGGGGGCCACGGTGCTGGAGTTGGCGAGGGCCGCATTGAATGCAACGGTTCTTGCTGCATTGAAAGAGGCTTCCATGGCACCGCCGTCGAGCATGGCGAGCAAACTGGTGAGGTAAATACTGGGGTTTTGAGCGGTACCGCCAGCGACATTTGCGGCGGCTTGCAGCCGCGACAAGGCATCCAGTGCCACGCGGTAAGACAGCTGGGGTGCCGAGCTAGGGGCCCGCTGGGGCAGATTGGTGAACAAGCTGTTCGCGCCCAGCCCAAATTTGGTCGCGAGCATTGCCGCAGCCGTCGTGATTTTGGTGTCAGAGAAGTTACCCGCAGACAACAGTGCGGCCTCCGTTAGCGGTGTCACCGCCAATTGAATCGCGTTGGACGCGCCGACGGTGGCGAACGATCGAATCGGAGCGGTGAGCGTTGTATTGGCCTTCGTGGCTTCATCAATGTACTTCGCGCCACTTTCGACTTGCACCACCATGCCACCGCTGTAGTCGTTGAAATTCAGGCTGTAGCCGCTGGTCGCAGGGTCAATTGCGCCACAAGCCAGCTTGGCACCCAGCGCTGTGCCGGTCGCCCGGTAGGCGCAAACATTGCCAGACGAGAAGGGGCCCGCCATGGCCACACCACTGACGGTGATGGTGGGTGGCGAGCTGGAGCCACCACCACATCCGGCCACCAGAGCGGCACATGCAGCCAGCGGGAGAATTGAAAATCGGGTGAATCGAGTACGCATAAATAATCTCCAAGCAGTTAAAAAATGCCGACGAAGACGGAACCCGATCGCAGGCCAGAGTGATCCACCCCGTCACGGTTTTGAACAGAATCAAGCGAGGCGGGCACCTGCGGGTTGACTTTGTCCAACAGGTTTGGGGATACTCTGAACCGACAATCTTGACATCTTGTTTGCGACAGTTTCATCGTGCCCAGCGTTGTAGCGACTGTCATCATCCAAACGGACTAGGCCCATGAATACTTTTGCGAAATTCAATGACGATCGCTCAGACCACCGAGACGCTCAATGAGCACCGATCTGATTGATCGTATTTACGAGTGCTCTTTTTTGCCTGAGCAGTGGCCTGGCGTTCTAGACGAAATGGCGGGCCTTGTCGGTGCCCAAGGTGGGCTGATGTTTGCAGTGCGCGACCAAGCCGTGAACTGGACCTGCTCGTTGAGCCTCCGGCCGATTTTTCAGTCCTATTTCAATGATGGTTGGTTTGTCCGTTGCAACCGGCAGCGAGGTCTGTTCAGCACAAGCGCCCCCACCTTTTTGGTGGAGCATGATTTTTGGACGCATGGCGAGCTTGAAGTCAGTCCCATTTACCGTGATTTTTTTCACCCCCACGGGCTGGGATGGTCAGCGGGCACCGCGCTGATGATGCCCACCGGTGATCGGGTGGTGTTCAGTATCGAGCGTGCTTACAAACGTGGCCCCATGGACGCGGGCTCAGTGAGCCTACTCAACAGCCTGCGAGTGCATTTGGCGCGCGCCGCACTGATCTCTTCGCGCCTAGACTTGCAAAATGCCAAAAGTGCCGCCGATATGCTGGCGACGATCGGGTTGCCTGCCGTGATTTTGGATGAAGACGGCTTCGCCATCGATGCGAATGCTTTGATGGTCGAGCAGGCGGATATGGTGCCATGGCAGACCCAGCAGCGCTTCACTCTCAGCGATCCGCGCAGCAATGATTGGTTGCGCGCGGCCCTGCTGGCACTCAATCGGCCCAACCAGACTGCCGTGCAATCATTTCCTCTGCGAGGAGCAGAGGGTCGTGCGGCGATGGTGATTCATGTGCTGCCAATCCGGCGCTGCGCGCTTGACATTTTTGGCCGCTCTCACGCCTTGCTGATCATGACGCTCCTCTCCGCACGGCGCACCCCATCTCTCCAACTATTGAGCGCGATGTTTGACCTCACGCCATCTGAGGCGCGCGTTGCCCGTGGCTTGGCAACAGGTGATTCACTGGATGACATTGCCAGCAGTGGCGGTGTCAGCCGCAATACTGTTCGCTGTCAACTGCAACATGTCTTGCAGAAAGTCGGCTGCTCGCGCCAGGCAGAGGCCACGGCCCTGTTGTCGAATGTGGCGCTGAGTCAAGGCGAGAAGTGAATCGTCTGTTTAAGACGCCACCGAGTCGGACTTCAACGGTCGACAAACCACAGGGTTGGGCCCGCTTAGCGATGAAGCCCAGCGTGCAATGTACCTGCACCCGACTGACGTCATCACTCCCGAGCGTGAGCCACTGGGTGTGCTGGTCGCCAGGAGGTGGGCACGAGATGCCCGCAGGCAGCTATGAGTTGTGTGCAATGGGATGGGATGGGATGGGCTGCTAGAGCCTGATTCGGCTTAAGAAAACAGGGCCATCTCACGCAGCAGTTCAAAGCAGCTTCAACCCCGGCGGCAAGGCGTCGCCCAGAATGCGACGCTCGGTGGTTTCGTCGAGTTCGATGCGTTCGCGCACCATCGTCACCCAGACTTCGGGGGCGTTCACGGCTTGCAAACGGTGGATGACGCGTTCGCGCAACTCCAGGTCTAAGTCGCGGGTGCGGTCGTCGGTGACGCGGGCCAACTGAGTCGCGGCGAAGGCGGCGGGCTCTAGGGCTTTCCAGTCCAGCGTGAGCAGCGTGTCTACCCAAGCGGTCACGGTGTCGACGGGCACCACGTCGTGCAGGTGGCCATGAAACGGCTGGCGCGCGCCGATGCGCCCGAGTGCCCACAGGGTGCGGGCGTCCACCACCAGCTCGGCGGTGCTGGGGTTGGGGGTGCCGGGTGGGCCGCTGTGCAGTCGGCCGAGCAGCCAGGCGCCGATTTCTGACTTGTAGGCCACCGGAATGCGCTCTAGTGACGCGCCCAGGCGCAGCATGTCTTCGTCGCTGCCGGGCACGGGGGCGGCGGCGTCGTGGTCGTCGCCGTGTTCGTTGATGTTGAGGTTGGCGGCAAAGTCGTCGAGCAGGCGCAGTTGCTCGGTGGCGCCCAAGCCACCGGCAACGCGACGCCACAGCGTCCACCATTCGGCGCCCACTTGTTTGTCTTTGGCGTGTTGCACGCCAGAGGGGAATAAGGCCCAGAGTTGTTGCACGCGCCATTCGTCCAGCGGGTCGCCAAAACCGGGGCGCAGGCAGTAGCCGATGAGGTTCAGCCACACGCGCTCATGCTCGGGGGAGCGGCGTCGGCCGCGCGCACGGGCCAAGAGGGCGTCAAACAAAGGGCGCAGGGAGGATGTAGCCCAACGCTCGCGGTCGCCCAAGTGCTTTTCGAGCTGCTGGCGCAGTTGGCGCACTTCTTTCACGGGCACGGCTTGGGTGTTGGTGCCAAAGATGCGGTCGATCTGGGCCACGGCTTGGCGCAGGGCGGCCATGGCATGCGGGGAGTCTGCGGGTGCTTCGTCGTCTTGGGGCTGGTGGCGCAAATCAAATTCGAGTTTCCAGCGCTGACTGGGCTCGCTCAGGCTCACGCAGTGCAGCTCCAGGGTGCCAACTTCGGTCAGCGTGGTGAGCAGTTGCACGGGCAGGGTTTGACGCCCGCTTCCCTGTGCGTTATCGCTGTGCAAGACGGTGGCGATGGGAGGCAGGCGCTCGAAGCGCAGCGGGTCGAGGTCAACCAGTTCACCGGCCACGGGGGCGGTGGTTTGGCGGGCTTGGGCTAACGCGCTGAGCAGGTGAAAGCGCACGGGTTGGCCTAAGCGCAGTGCAAATTGACGCTCAGCCAGCAGCACCTCTTGGCCCGGCTCGGTGCCACGGGGAAGCAAGCATATGCCGCGCGGCGTGCTCTGTTGACCGGCTTCTTCAAGCAGCAAGTAGTAGCTGCGGGCTGCGCCGCCGCCAATTTTGGGGGCCAGGCCTTGTTGGGCCAGCGCGTAGGCCACTGCACCACGCGCCACGGCCACGTCGGGGTTGTCGTTGTGCAGCAGGCGCAAGGGCGCGCCGCGCCAGTCGGCCAAGGTGTGTTCTAGGCGTTGCGCGATGGCATCGGCACGAAACACGCCGCCGTTGAGCAGCAGCGCGTCGGGCAGGGCCAAGGTGGCGTCATCTTCGTCGTCTGAGATGCCCAGTGCTTGGCGAATCGCGGGCGCGTGCTGTCGCAAAAAGTCAGCCAAGTGGCGGGTGATGGCGGCATCTCTGGCGTAGGGCAGGCCAAAGGCGACGATGCCGCCGCGCGTTTGTTGCGCTTGCTCAGTAGAAGCCACGTGGGGAAAGAAGCCGTCCACCACCCATTGGCGAACTTCCGTGCGGGTGAGGGTGACCGAGCGGCTGGCACCCACCAAGCGCGAGCCGCTGCCCAGCAGGGTGACGCGTACTTCAGCGGGCGCATCCGCAGCCAGCAACTGCTCTTTGGCCACGCGGCAGCGTTCCATCAACTGCGCCAGTTGGGTGGCGGACAGGCGGGCGGTGGCACCGGCAGCATCGCCGTTGCTGAGGCGGCTTTCCACCCAGTGCGCCAGCGCCAAGTCCATGTTGTCGCCGCCCAGCATGAGGTGCTTGCCCACGCCAATGCGGGTCAGGCGGGGCTCGCCTTTGTGCAGCGCGACTTGAATCAAGCTGAAGTCGGTGGTGCCGCCACCCACGTCGGCGACCAGCACCAGCTTCGTGGCACCCAAAGCGTCACTCAGGTCAGCGCGGTGGCGCAAGAGCCAGTCGTAAAACGCGGCTTGGGGTTCTTCCAGCAGACGCAGTTTGGGCAAACCGGCCTCGCGCGCGGCTTGCAGGGTGAGGGCCCGAGCCGCTTCGTCAAACGAGGCGGGCACGGTGAGCACCACGTCTTGCTGCGCCAACGGGCTGTGGGGAAAACGGGCATTCCAAGCGCTGTGCACATAGCGCAGGTAGCTGGCGCTGGCGGCCACGGGGGAAATTTTGGGCACATCGCCCGCCGCGCCCCACGGCAGGATGGGGGCGAGGCGGTCCACGCCGGTGTGCGACAACCAGCTTTTGGCACTGGTCACCAACCGACCCGGTACTTGAGCGCCCAAATGCCGGGCATAGCGGCCCATCACGGCGTCGGGATCGCTGGCCGCATGGTTGGAAGGCCATGGCAGTTGCAGGTCAGCCGCTGCCAACTCACCGGGTGCCGGGTGGTAGCGCACCGAAGGCAGTAAGGGCAACGCAGCCACTTCACCGGGGGCGACCCGTTGCTCGATGTTGAACAACTGAATCGGCTCCGGCGGGCTGGCCTTTTTGCGCCGCCCGGCCTTGAGGGCAGTCGCCTGCGGCGCATACGCGACCACCGTGTGGGTGGTGCCCAGGTCAATGCCAACGATGAAGTCGCTCATACCGGTACGTTTTAGGCGTTGCCCCGCACGTCGAACTCGACTTTCCAGCGCTCGTCACTTTGGCTGGCCAGGGCGGTGAGGGCCAGGGTGCCGGTCTCGGTGGCCACAGCGCGCAAGGTGACTTGCACCACCTCACCCACGCGACGGCCCTCCACCGGCAGCGTGGCTTGAATCTCGCCCAACTCTTGCAGTTCTTCAGGCTGCCAGAAGTCCAGCAGGGTGCCCAGCGTGTCTTGGCGGCGCACGGACGAGCCAAAGAAGCGCAGGTGCACGGGTTCGCCCACCACCAGCCCAAATTCTTGCGTTTGCAGGTCCGCCTCAGTGCCTTCTTCCATGCCAAACGGGGCAATGCACAGGGCTTGAATGGGCGGCTCCATGCCGGGAATGGCGGGCATGCTGGATTCAATCGCCACGTAATAGGCCTGTGCCGTGCCGCCGCGAATGCGCACGCCTTGGCCGCGCCGCACGTAACCGTAGTACGCCGCACCGCGCGCCACGGCCAAGTCCATGTCGGCCCCGGTGAGCAGGCGCGCGGGGGCGGCTTGTTCGCCCGCCAGCCACGTGTTCAGCGTGCCCAGGGTGCGCTCGGCCAGCACGTCGGATTTGAAAACGCCGCCGTTCAGCAGCACGGCGGTGGGGTGCAAAAAGCTGGCGTCATGATTCACTGGGCCGGCAAAACCTTCCAACTCGGCGGTGGCACCGGCTTGGCGGCCCAGCAGGGCGGCGAGGTGGCGGGTGACGCCCGCGTCTTGCGCGTAGGGCAAGCCGAGTTGGGTCAAGCCGCTGCGGGTGCGGGTGACGGGGCGAGCGGCGGCCTCCACGGCGGGGAAGAAGCCTTCCAGAATGGTGTGGCGCACCTCGTCTTGGGTGAGCTCGGTGCGGATGGAGCCGCCAATGAGTTTGGAGCCTCGGCTCGGCACCACGATGGATTGGCTGGCCAGTGTGGCGTCGCTCAGCAGCGCTTCTTTGGCGCTGCGACAGGCGTAGGTGAGGGCGCGCATTTGCCAGGGGTCCAGCGTTTTGCCCTCGGCGCTGAGCTTGCGCGCCACCACATGGGCCAAGGTCAGGTCCATGTTGTCGCCGCCGAGCAAGATGTGGTCGCCCACGGCCACGCGGTGCAACTCCAGCAGGCCGTCGCGCTCCAGCACGGTGATGAGGGAAAAGTCGCTGGTGCCGCCGCCCACGTCGATGACCAGAATGATGTCGCCGGGTTTGACGGCTTTGCGCCAGTTGCCCGCGCTGGCTTGAATCCAGTGGTACAGCGCGGCTTGAGGCTCTTCCAGCAGGGTGAGGTGGTCAAAACCGGCGGCGCGTGCGGCCTCCGCCGTGAGTTCTCGCGCGGCCGGGTCAAACGAGGCGGGAATGGTGACGGTGACGTCTTGCTGAGCCAACGGCGCGTCAGGGTGGGCGTGGTCCCACGCTTGGCGCACATGGGTCAGGTAGCGGGTGGAGGCCTCTAAGGGCGAGACGCGGGCCACTTCAGGCGGCGCGTCGTGCGGCAGAATCGCGGCCCGGCGGTCCACACCGGGGTGGCAGAGCCAGCTTTTGGCGCTGGACACCAGCCGAATGGGCGTCAAAGCGCCTCGGGCGCGGGCAAATTCACCCACCGCAAAGCCCTGCGTGCTGGACCACGGCAGGTTCAAATCGCCCTCGGCCAATTCGGACTCATGCGGCAGGTACAAAAACGAGGGCAGCAGCGCACCGCCCTCCACGGTGCCGGGCCCAGTGAGCTGGGGAATGTCGAGCACGCCGTACACGGTGTTCTCGCCTTCACTGGCGTGCAGGTCCACATACGACAGCGCGCAGTGGGTGGTGCCCAGGTCGATGCCAATGCTGTAACGCGGGGCGCTCACAGTTCCACCTCGGCTTGCGCCAGCACGGTCACGTCATGGCCTTCCGCCAGTTTGGGCAAGCGCACCTCGGTGGCGCGCCAACCTCGGTGGCTGAGTTGTCCGGTGAACGGGGCTTGGCCGACCACGTTGCCGGTGAGGCGGATGGCGCGGGCGTCAAAGCCTTGGGCCAGTGTGAGCCGGCTGCCCTCGGCTTCCTCGCGCACGGGAACCAGGCTGAAGTGTTCACGCAGCACTTTGCTGCAGCCTTCGTGCACCACGCGGGCGGCGCCGCCAATGTCGGCGTCGGAGTAGCCGCTGAGGTCTTCTTGGGTGAAGTCAATCAGGCGGGCGTCGCGCTGCAACAAGGCCATCAATTGCAGAGCCGCGTCGGGGCTCGCTTCTTTCAGCACCACCGGGGCGGGTGCCGGCGCGGCGGCAGGCGGGGGCACGTCGGCCGCTGGGGCAAGGGGCTGGCGCAGGGCCAGCACGCGCCCGGCAAAAACGGGGTTGCCCAAGGTGCTAAAAAAGACGCCAAACGCCAAGGGCAGGCGCTGAAAGAAAGAGGGGGTCGCGTGGGGTGGGGTGGGGGTCATGAATAGCTCCAGTGAAGTCCGGCGGTCTAGCCGCAGGGGGTGTCTTGCCCACTGTCGGCGTCTGGCGCGTCCGTTAAAAGGGCGCTCGGATGAGGGCCAGAGGTCGCAGTAGGGGGGTAGTAAAGGGGCTTGACGGGCCGGTCTTGCCACAGGGCACAACCCGGCGCGCAGGCAGATTCAAGTGTAATGCCTGCGCGCCGGGGGCCGGGCGCGGCAGCGTCGGGCGATCAGGGGGCGTGAAGGCGCATCCAAGCGTCGATTTCAAGCATCGCTGCGTCGGCGGCGGCGGTCAGTGCCTGCACACCGCCTAAGGCGTCGGCACTGGCGGCGGGCCGCTGAACCACCACGCTGTGCTGCACCACGCGCGGTGTTTTGCTGGGTTGAATCAGGGTGGCCCGCAGGCGAATCAGGCCCACGCTTTGGTTGGGCGTCAAAAACAGCTGACTGAACTCTTCCAGGTCCACGCGCAGGGTGGCGGGCTCGGCGGTGCCGGCCAAGCCGCTTTCACCGGGGTTGAGAATGGCGCGGCTTTGGGCGAGTTGTTCGCTCAAGCGTTGGCGTATCAGCTGGGCCGGTGCCATGCTCCAGCGGGCTTGCGAATAGGGTTTGAATTGTTGGCCGTTGGCATAGCCGAGCCGGTAGTGCACGGCCAGGCTCTCTAGCGCGGGCGTGGCTTCGATCACGCCCAGAATCACAGGCGCGCGGGTGGGCGCGGTCGCAGGGCTGATTGCAAGCAAGCCGGGGCCAAAGTCATACAGCGCGGGGCGACCTGACTGGAGGGAGTTGGCGCAACCACTCAAGCCTACAAAAAATACAAGAAATAGAGCGCTAACCCAAGTGGTACCTGCGCGAGCAGCTATTGATTTTGTAGTGATCATGGGGTGTTTGCTTTGGCGTTGGGGGCGATGAAACCGGCCTCACCCGGGCCGGGTGCGATGGGGCCATGGCCGAAAATTAGGGACTGAGGGTTGTCGTTGACGGCGTTCACCGCCCGGCTCACTTGGCGAGCCGCCCGCGCGGTGTCGTCCACGGCCCGGTTCAGACGCGGCAGGGACGCCGCATTCAAGGTCTGCCCGGTGACGGCCAACGTTTCCACGCCGCGCGCCAGTTGGTCCAAGGTGCCGTCTTTGGCGTTCATGCGTTCGGTGGTTTGCTTGAACGAGGCGGCTGAGCGTTTGGCCTCGTCAGCGCTGTCACCCACCCGGTCGGAGGTGGTTTGAATGACTTGCAGCGTGGTGCGGCTCTCTTGCAGAAACTGGGGCAGCGCTTTGTTGGTGCTGACGGTGAGCTGTTGCAGGCCGGCGGCGGCTTGGCTCATGTTGTCAAGGGCGCTTCGGAGTGCTTTTTGGTTGTCGTCAGACAGCAAGGTGTTGACGCGCTCGGTGCCGGTGACCAACTTGGCCAGCAGGTCTTCGCCTTGATCGGTGAGTTTGGTCAGCAAGCTGGGCCGCATGGGGATGCGCGCTGGGGGCGTGCCGCCCCGGGGCAGCATGACGGTGGACTCGCCTTTGTCATCCAGCTGCACAAACGCCAGTCCGGTGACACCCTGAAAACCCAGCGTGCCAAAGGTGGATTCGGTGATGGGGGCTTGGCCGTCAATGGCCACTTCAATCAGCACATTGCCTATTTTTTGGGGGTCCAGTGAAATGGCCGTGACCTTGCCAATGTTGACGCCTTTGTAGCGCACCGAGGCTTGGGGTTGCAAGCCGGTCACCGCGTCGGGGCTAGAGAGTTCGTAGGTTTGCAGGTCGCGGGTGTCGCGGGTCAGCCAGACGGCCAGCGCAATCACCAGCGCCAGCAACAACACCACAAAGGTGCCAGCGGCGAGGGCGTGAGATTTGTTTTCCATAGGGGCTCTTTTTACACGCTCGCAGGGGGTTGGCGCAACAGCACGCTGGCGCGCTGGGCGCGTTCGCCCTGAAAGTAGTCATGAATAAAGGGGTGCGGATGGCGCATCACGGCCAGCGGCTCGTCGCAAATAACGATGTGCTGGTCGGCCACCACCGCAATGCGGGTGCTGAGCTCGAACAGGGTGTCTAAGTCGTGCGTGACCATGACCACGGTCAGCCCGAGCTCTCGGTGCAGCGAGCGCAGCAGCTGGCAAAACCCGTCGGAGCTGCCGGGGTCGAGCCCAGCGGTGGGCTCGTCCAGCATCAGCAAGGGCGGGTCCATGACCAGCGCACGCGCCAACGCCACGCGCTTGACCATGCCGCCCGACAAGTCCGAGGGCATTTTTTGTGCGTCTTTGGGCTTTAACCCCACCATTTGCAGTTTGACCATGGCCACGTCGTTGATCAGCGAGGGCGGCAGGGTGCGCAGTTCGCGCAGGGCAAAGGCAATGTTCTCCAGCACCGTGAAGGCAGAAAACAGCGCGCCGTGCTGAAACAGCATGCCCACACGACTGGCGGCGCCGTAGGAACTCATTTGCGAGGCCGGTTCACCCAGCACGGTGACGGTGCCTCGGGCGGGTTGAATCAGGCCGAGAATTTGGCGCAGCAAGACGGTTTTGCCGCTGCCTGAGCCGCCCACGATGGACAGAATTTCACCGGCTTCAATGCGCAGGTTCAGGTCTTTGTGAATCGTCACCTCACCGTTGCCGCTGGGAAAAGTGGACCACAGGCCTTGAATGTCCACCACGGGCGCGATCGCCTCACTCATATGCCAATCTCCTTGAAGACGATGGCAAACAAGGCGTCAACCAAAATCACCATGGTGATGGAGGTGACCACCGAGGCGGTGGTGCCCGCACCCAGACTCTCGGTGTTGGGTTTGACGCGCAAGCCGTAGTGACAGCCAATCAGCGCAATCAACAAGCCAAACACCATCGACTTGCTCAAGGCCAGTGTCAGGTTGGCAATATCCACCGCGCGCGGCAGGGCCGAGAAAAAGTAAGACGGCGTCACGCCCATCACCAAATCAGCGGCCAGCATGCCGCCAAACAAGGCGGCCATGGTCGTCCACACGGTGAGCAAAGGCATGACCAGCGCCAGCGCCATCGCACGCGGCATCACCAGACGAAAGCCACGCGGAATGCCCATGACGCGCATGGCGTCCAGTTCTTCGGTGACCCGCATGACGCCAATCTGCGCGGTGATGGCCGAACCGGAGCGTCCCGCAATCAAAATCGCCGCCAGCACGGGGCCCAGCTCTCGAATCAAAGACACGCCCAAAATATTCACGATGAAGGTGTCGGCACCAAACTGGCGCAGCTGCAGCGACATCAGGTAAGCCATCACCACGCCAATCAAAAACCCCACCATGGCGGTGATGGGCAGGGCGGTGGCGCCAATGCGGTACAGGTGACCCGACACATCGCGCCACGGGCCTTTGTGCGGCGCACGCGCCAGCTGAATCAGGTCCAGCAGCAGTTGACCGGCCAAGCGCGTCATGTCACGCACATGCTCTACCCCCAACCACAGGGCCGCGCCCAAAGACAAAAACAGTTGCCACAGCGTGGGTTCGGGCAGCACGGGCGGGTTCACGGTGTAGGTCGCCACCCGGGTCAGCATGGCTTTTTGCGCGTCGTCCAGGGCAATGTCAGTCGGCCATTGACGGCCCCAGGTATTCCACAACAGCTGCGCACCCGTGTGGTCGAGTCGCTCAATTGAGCGTAAATCCCAGCGTGTTGCATTGGTTTGTGCTGCGCCTTGGTTCTTCAGACTCGCCTGAACCAGCC
>JAGODZ010000035.1 GCA_017997975.1 Rhodoferax sp. | reverse complement strand
TGATCAGCTCACGAATTTTTGCACCCTTGGTGTAAGCCGGAACAGGCATATTGAGCAAATTGCTGGCGCTGGAATGCACCGTATCCAAGGGGTAAAACGGGTGCTGGTAGAAGCTTGCCATCAAAATGCGCTGGTCGCCGGCCACGATGTCTTCGGTGCCGTTGCCATGGTGCACATCAAAGTCAACAATCGCCACGCGTTTTAATCCGTGACGCTCCAAAGCGTACTTGGCGGCAATAGCGACATTGTTGAAAAAACAAAAACCCATGGCTTTGTCTCGACAGGCATGGTGACCCGGTGGGCGAACGGCGCAAAAGGCATTCGCCAACTCCCCTGAAATGACCGCATCGGTGGCGTCCAGAGCGGCACCGGCAGAGCGCAGGGCAGCATCCCACGTGTGTATGTTCAGCGAGGTGTCGGTGTCCAATTGCGCATGGGCGGGACCTCCCGCATTGATCTCGTCTTTGAGTCCGTCGCACAGGCCACGGATCGCGGCAATGTGCATTCGCCCGTGGGCCAATTCGATATCAGAGAGCGGAGCAGCAGAGGCCTCTCTGCGGTCCAAAGCGATGCTCAAACCTGAGCTTAACAAGCGGTCTTCAATAGCATCTAGCCGCTCAGGGCATTCGGGATGCCCCGGGCCCATCTCATGTTTACGGCAATCAGGGTGGGTGAAATATCCGGTCATGGCCATGACGTTGTCCTGTCTCTCGATTATTTTTGGTAACGTCGTGCTATGCAAGCACAACTTAAACTTAAATCTCTCGTCAATCAGCTTAACACGGTGATCGTGGGAAAGTCTGCGCAAACGCAAGACTGTGTCGCTTGTTTGCTGGCGGGAGGTCACCTTTTAATTGAAGATGTGCCTGGAGTCGGAAAAACCACCTTGGCGCATGCGTTGGCAAGAACGTTTGGACTGCAGTTTTCGCGCGTTCAGTTCACCTCCGATTTGATGCCCAGTGACCTTTCTGGGGTTTCGGTGTACGAGCGAGGCAAGGAGGCGTTCGTATTTCACCCCGGACCGCTGTTTGCCCAAGTCTTACTGGCTGACGAAATCAACCGGGCCAGCCCGAAAACCCAAAGCGCCTTATTAGAGGCGATGGAGGAGAAACAAGTGACCGTAGAAGGCGAAACCCGCCTGCTTCCCACCCCCTTCTTTGTCATTGCCACACAAAACCCGCACGATCAACTCGGCACCTACGCGCTGCCTGAATCGCAATTGGACCGGTTCTTGATGCGGCTCTCACTGGGTTACCCCGACCGGGCCGCTGAGCGGGACTTGCTGGCCGGTCACGATCGACGCGACATGGTGAACGCCTTGCCCAGTCTGCTGACACCTGCTGAGTTGCAACACCTGCAATCTTTGGTGCTCGCGGTTCACGCTGCGCCGCCCTTGCTGGACTATTTGCAAGACCTGATCGCGGCCACCCGCTCTGGGCATTGGTTTGTGCAGGGCCTGAGCCCGCGCGCCAGTATTGCCGTGCTGCGGGCGGCCAAGGCGCAGGCACTGCTCAGTGGACGTGACTACGTCGCACCCGATGACATCCAGGCCATCCTGCCGCAAACCATTGCACATCGCTTGGTGCCGGTTGGCAACGCGGGTCGCGGTGCGGTTGCGCAAGTGCGCGCCATGATTGACGCGGTCGCGCTGCCCTGAACCTGCCCTTCTGATGACAACAACGTACCCAGGCGCATCGAGTGAAATTCGCTTCTGGCGGCATCCGATTCGTCGCCTGCGCCACCAGTTACAGCAGTGGTTTGAAGCACGTCTGCCACTCACCGACAGCGTCACGCTGACGCAGCGCACGGTCTATATCTTGCCGACGCGACCCGGGCTGATGCTGGCCGCCACCCTGCTATTGCTGCTGGTGTCATCCATCAACTACCAGCTCAACCTGGGCTACCTGCTCACGTTCTTGCTGGCGGGCAGCGCGCTGGTGGGCATGCATGTCAGTCATGGCAATCTGCGGGGCGTCAGCCTGCATCTCGCACCACTTGCGCCCCTGTTTGCGGGCGGCTCGGCCCTGATTGAGGTGCAGCTTCAAAGCCAGCGCAAGAGTGTGCGTCACGGGATCGGACTGGCGGTGATGGGCTCTGGCCATTGGGCTTGGTGCGATGTGCCCGCGCAAGGCGTGAGCACGCTTCAAGTGGCGTTTCAACCTTTGAGCCGCGGCCTGCACCGTGTTCCCACCCTCACCGCTGAAACCCGCTACCCCATGGGAACCTTTCGTGTCTGGACTGTTTGGCGCCCTGCAGCGCAGGTGCTGGTGTACCCGTCGCCCGAATTGAGCCCCCCGCCCTTGCCTCTGGCTGCGGCCCAGGCGGGTGAGGGGCCAGCGACTCAGGCCAGCGTGGCGGGCGACTACGATGGCGTTCGCGCCTACCGCCGAGGCGACCCCCTCAAAATGGTGGTCTGGAAAAAACTGGCCAAGGCCGATGAATTGGTGAGTCGGGATTCGGTCCACGCGCAGGGGTTGGAGGTTTGGCTGGATTCGCGTCAGACGGGCTTGTCTCACCCTGAGCAGCAACTGTCTCGACTGTGCGCCTGGGTGCTTCAAGCGGATCAGTTGGCCCTCGACTATGGCCTGCGTCTGGCAGGGCTGGATATTCCTCCGTCCAGCGGAGAGGCCCACAAGAAGCGTTGCTTACAAGCCTTGGCCCTTCACCAATGAGAAGACACCCATGCTGATCCGCTGGCTTGCCACGCCCAATCAACTCCCGCGCGACGGTCGGGATACCTTGTTCATGTTGTTCGTCATCGGCTGGGTTCTGGCTCCTCAGGTCGGTCACTTGCCGGCGTGGTGCAGCCTTATGGCGGCCAGCGCGCTGATCTACCGGGCCTATTTGGCGTGGCACACGCGCCCCTTGCCCTCCCAATGGTTGTTGCGCGGCGTCTTGGTGCTCACCGTCGCTGCGACCTTGATGACACACAAAACCCTATTGGGTCGTGATGCAGGCGTCACCTTGGTGGTGGTTCTCTTGGCGCTTAAAACGCTGGAGTTGCGAGCCAAACGCGATGCTTTTGTGGTGTTTTTTCTCAGCTTCTTTCTGATGCTGACCAATTTTTTCTATTCCCAGTCGCTCTTGACGGCGGGCGCCATGTTGGTCGCCCTCATGGGCTTGCTGACGGCCTTGGTCAATGCCCACAAACCGGTCGGTAAACCGCCGCTGCTGCCATCCGCCAAGACGGCGGGTGCCATGGTCTTGTGGGGCGCACCCATTATGGTGTTACTTTTTGTGCTGTTTCCGAGAATGGCGCCGCTGTGGGGCATTCCCAACGATGGTATGAGTGGTCGCAGCGGCCTGTCTTCGAGCATGCAGGTGGGCAATATTGCCAGTCTGGCGCTGGATGACAGCATTGCCTTGCTGGTGCGTTTTGACGGTGAAACACCGGAGCAATCCGATCTTTATTTCCGGGGCCCAGTGCTCTCTGACTTTGATGGAAAAAGCTGGACGCCATTGAACTCCAACTTTCCGACGCGGCTGCAGCTACCGTCCGACCTGCGCGTTCAGGGGTCACCCATCAACTACCAAGTGACCCTCAAACCCAGCAACCATCCCTGGTTGCTCACGCTGGATGCCACACCAGACAAGCCGCGCTTGAGCGGCTACAACACGGTCATGAGCCGTGAACTGCAGTGGCTCACCGATCGACCGATCGCCGAACTCGTTCGGTACACGGTACAAAGTTACACCCAATTCACGCACGGCCCCTTGACCTATCAGCTCGGTCTGCAGGACTACCTCAATTTGCCAGCAGGATTCAACCCCCGTACCTTGCAATGGGCCACTGAATTGCGTGCGCAAGTGGGCAACGTTGAGGGTGCCCATGCCAAACTGGTGGACAAGGTGATGGAGCACCTGCGCACCGGTGGCTACACCTACACGCTGGAGCCCGGCTTGTACGGTCGCAACAGTGCAGATGAATTCTGGTTCGACCGCAAGCTCGGATTTTGTGAACACATTGCCTCCAGTTTTGTCATCATGATGCGGGCCTTGGACATTCCGGCCCGAGTGGTCACCGGTTACCAAGGCGGCGAGCGCAATGCCGTCGATGGCTATTGGGTGGTGCGCCAAAGTGAAGCCCATGCCTGGACCGAGGTGTGGCTCAGTGGCCAAGGGTGGGTGCGGGTGGACCCCACCTCGGCCGTCTCACCCGGACGAACAGGCACTTTTCAGCGCCTTCAACGAGAACAGAGCGCCATTGGCACCGCCCTACTCGGCAACATCAACGCCGAATTTGCGCTGAATCTGCGTGCTTATTGGGATGCCGTCAACAACAGTTGGAACCAGTGGATCTTGAATTACACACAAGGGCAACAGCTGAAGCTGCTTGAACGCCTAGGTTTTGACTCACCGAATTGGGAAGATCTGATCATCGTGCTGATTGGCATTGTGGTGGTCGCCAGCTTAGTCGGTGCGCTCTGGAGTTTATGGGAGCGCCACCACCGGGACCCTTGGTTGGATTTGCTGGCGCAAGCGTCTGCGCGTTTAAACCAAGCGGGTATCCCCATCGCCCCCAACAGCCCGCCCCGTCGGGTGGCAGAACAGTTGGTTCAGCAACTCGGCCCGGACCACCCCGGCGTTTCAGCCCTGCAGGACTGGCTGTTCAAGCTCGAAGCCCTACGGTATGCGCCACCAGCGCCCAACCAAAGTGGCGCTGCGGGTCTCGCCACCTTGAAGCGAACCTTCAAACAACTGCCTTGGCCCTTGTGACACGCCTCCAGCCCTACCGTCTCCACCTGTTATTTGCTATTTTATTGATAGCGAATTGCCCAATATACACGGGGGCTATGGCCGAAAATAATCAAAAAAGCAAACGCAAAATGAACTCTTTTCAGCCTCAGGCCCTTTGGAATGAGCATTGAGCGCCGATCTACACCGTAAGCACAAAGAATTTCTACGCCATCACCCCTTATAACTGGAGCAGTTATTACGCACTGGCCGTGATTGAATTGGGCCAAAAAATATCAAAGACCATGAACAAATAGCTTCAATGCTTCACAGATTCAAGGCGCGCCGTTCACTTCACGCGATGGCATGGCCAACAAAGTAGTCAAAGCACTGGACACCATGACGGTCGCCCAAAACACCAAGAAAGTCAGCGTGTAAAAGCCCTCTCTGGAGACCTGAATCGACTCGCCAAACCAGCGAATATCTCGTGGATCGACCATGGCAAACACCAAGGCCTCTAACACGCAGGCCACCATGAAGGCAGGCCAAACAATCCCCATGACTCGTCGAAAATTCATAATCAGACTGTCCTCGGAAATGGATAACACATGCTCATGGCTTCACGGGCTGGGTTGGCGGCGCCACACCCGTGGCCGCATGGTTGCGGGCCTTAATCGCCGGCGCCAGACTGGCAGCTGATTGGGCATCGAGCTGCTGGTTGATCTGAATTCCTTGTTGGTAATAGTCCTCTGAAATGACGGGATCGGGCCGGGTAATGGCCAGATAGATGGTGAAAAAACTCGCCATCACGACCACTGCAGGACCTCCCACCACCATCCACATATGGCCAAACTTCCACCATGGACCGCTCGAATCTGGTAATTTATTTTGCATGACTCAACTTTATCGAGGAACAATAAACGATGACTTCTCAGACACCTTGTATTGGGAACCCACCGACTCAATACCAAATTGGATCACATGGGAACCCGGCTCAGCGGCACCAAACGGAGCCACCACACGCACCGTCACCCAACGTGATTCTGTGGACGCCACTTCAACTGTATCCTCAGTCGTCAATTGCAACCCAGGCAAACCTGAGGCGGTAATTTTGTAAGTTTGTGACTGCTCCGTTGCATTCATCAACTGGAGGCGATACAGGTTTTCGATATCACCTTTGGCCACAATTCGCGCCATCACGCCCCGGTCACGCACCACGTCCACCTTGAAAGGCGTACGCAACGTCAGGCTCACTACCATGGCAACCACAATTCCAAGCAAAATACCCGAATAAATCAAGATTCGCGGTCGCAGCACATGGCGCAGAGTTTGGCTCTTTGTCCAATGTTGGTCCATGGCATTTTCGGTGCTGTATTTAATTAAGCCCCGGGCATAGCCCATCTTGTCCATCACTGTGTCGCACACATCGGCACAGGCCCCGCAACCAATGCACTCGTACTGCAGGCCATTTCGAATGTCGATCCCCGTGGGACAGACCTGGACACACAGCGTGCAATCAACACAAGCACCAAGGTTCAAAGTGGCGGGGTCCGCCTTGCGTGAACGGGCACCTCGAGGGTCGCCTCGATCCGCATCGTAGGTCACGATCAAGGTGTCTTTGTCAAACATAGCGCTCTGAAAGCGCGCATAAGGACACATGTGCAAACAGACCTGCTCGCGCATGAAGCCGGCGTTACCGTAAGTCGCAAATCCGTAAAAAATAGACCAAAAAATTTCCCAAGACCCCATATTCAACTGAATGAAAGCCAGGCCCAACTCTTTAATGGGCGTGAAGTAGCCTACAAACGTGAAGCCCGTCCACATGGCCAGCAGAAGCCAAAGAATATGTTTGCCACCTTTGCGCCAGAACTTGTCCATGGACATGGGTTGGGCGTCACGGCGCATGCGCGCGGAACGGTCTCCCTCCATCTGCTTCTCAATCCACAGAAACATCTCCGTGTATACCGTTTGTGGACACGCATAGCCACACCACAGACGACCCGCCACCGCAGTGAACAGAAACAGCGCCAGGGCAGAGATCACCAGTAAACCAGTGAGATAGATGAAGTCCTGTGGGTACAAGACCAGCCCGAAGATGTAGAAGCGCCGATCACCTAAGTCAAACAGAATCGCCTGTCGCTGCCCCCACTCCACCCAAGGCAAGCCATAGAACACCAGCTGGGTCAAGATCACCATGGCCCATCGCCAGCGCGTGAAGAATCCTGACACGCTGCGAGGGTAAATGTCTTTGCGCGCAGCGTAGAGAGACACCATCACTTCATCGGCAGGCTGCGCGATGATGGGAATGACCTTTTTGGTCGGGGGGTCTTGCTTAGTCAATCCAATGTCCTTATCTACGTTGGCGCACACATGGCATCATTTACAGGGCTGGAGCACCTTTGTTGGAAAGGCTCCATACGTAGGACGTCAGGACATGAATTTGGCCTTCCGTCAGCTTCTCGCCCTGAGCGGGCATTTGATTGACTTTTCCATTGTTGATCATGGAAATGATCGCCGCCTCGCCGTAGCCGTGCAACCAGATATCGTCCGTCAAGTTAGGTGCGCCAAGTGCGACGTTGCCTTTGCCATTGGCACCGTGACAGGCCGCACAGGCGGCGAATTTTTCCTTGCCCAAAGCGGCTTGCACTGAATCGTTCGGGCTACCCGACAAACTCAACACGTACTGAGCCAAGTTCTTGACGTCCGTGCTGGAACCTACGGCCGCCGCCATGGGTGGCATATTGCCCATACGGCCCTGAAGCAGCGTGGTTTTGATTTGTTCCGTTGCACCCCCATGCAACCAATCCACATCAGTCAGGTTCGGAATACCTTTGGTGCCACGGGCATCCGATGCATGACATTGGGCGCAGTTGTTCATGAACAAACGCTCGCCAATGGCCATTGCCTGCGTGTCTTTGCTTAAATCTTCGGGTGTCAGCGCAGCGAACTTGGCATACAAAGGGGCGACTTCGGCATTGCCTTTGTCAACCTCTTTCGTGTGCTGTCCAATGGACGTCCATCCAAGGGTTCCTTTGAAGGTTCCTAAACCAGGGTACAAGGCGAGGTAAGCAAAAGCAAACACCACCGTGATCACAAACAGATACGCCCACCAGCGCGGTAACGGGTTGTTCATCTCCCGCAGATCGCCATCCCAAACGTGACCGGTCGTGTTGTCTGAGGCGGTCATGGCTCGGGCCTTGCCGCTGAACCAAAGCAGCAACAAGCAGGCCACGATGCTGACCACCGTGATGACCGAGACGTAGATGGGCCAGAAATTACTTGTGAAATCGCTCATTTTTTATCCTTTGGGTCCGTTCTTCAGTCTTGGTCGAAGGGCAGATTGGCTGCCTCTTTGAAGTCAGCTTCATGGCGGCGCGAATAGGCCCAAACCATGATGCCCAAAAATGTGACGAAACTGACCACCGTCACAACGGACCGAAGCGTGTTGATATCGAGTTCCATAAAAGCCTCTCCTGTCTATTTGACCAGCGTACCCAACACTTGCAGATAGGCGATCACGGCTTCAACTTCAGTTTTACCCTTCGTCTCTTCCGATGCGCTCGCAATCTGCTCGTCCGTGTAAGGAACACCCACGGACCGGAGTGCTTTCATGTGCGCGGGTAACGAGGCGTTGTCCACGGTATTGGTCAGCAGCCATGGGTAGGCTGGCATATTGGACTCGGGAACCAAATCACGCGGATTGTTCAAGTGGTCACGCTGCCATTGATCGCTGTATTTACCACCCACGCGGTGCAAGTCAGGACCCGTGCGCTTGCTTCCCCACTGGAAAGGATGGTCATAGACAAACTCGCCAGCGACCGAGTAATGACCGTAACGCAGCGTCTCCGCCCGGAAAGGACGAATCATCTGTGAGTGGCAGTTGTAGCAGCCTTCACGCTGGTAAATATCGCGACCCGCCAGTTGCAGTGGGGTGTAAGGAAGCAGTCCCTTCACCGGCTCAGTGGTTGATTTTTGAAAGAACAGGGGAACGATTTCCACCAATCCCCCGACCACCAGAACCAGCAAAATCAAAACAATCATCAAAAAATTGTTGGTTTCGATTTTTTCGTGGGACAGCTTGCTGTTTACATTTGACATCTTTTTTTCCTTACCAGATCAAGCGTGGGCCACGGCCACTGGGGCTTGGATATTCACGACCACCGAGCGGCCATTGGTCACTGTTTTGAGCGTGTTCCACAGCATGATCAACATGCCAGTCAGGTACAACAATCCGCCCAGCAAACGCAGCACATAGAACGGATAGGTGGCCTTAACAGACTCAACAAACGTGTACGTCAACGTGCCGTCCGCGTTGATAGCGCGCCACATCAAGCCCTGCATCACACCGGCAATCCACATGGCCGCGATGTAAATCACGATACCGATGGTGGCCGTCCAGAAGTGAATCTCAATGGCTTTCACGCTGTACATCTGCTTTTGACCAAACAGCTTGGGAATCAGGTAATACATCGAACCCATGGTCACCAAACCAACCCAACCTAAGGCACCCGAGTGCACGTGGCCAATGGTCCAGTCCGTGTAATGCGACAAGGCATTCACTGTTTTGATGGACATCATCGGACCTTCAAAGGTCGACATACCGTAGAACGACAATGAAACGATCAGGAAACGCAAAATAGGGTCATCGCGCAGTTTGTGCCATGCACCAGACAAGGTCATGATGCCGTTGATCATTCCACCCCAGCTGGGTGCCAAGAGAATCAGCGAGAACACCATACCAATCGATTGCGTCCAATCAGGCAACGCCGTGTAGTGCAGATGGTGGGGGCCCGCCCACATGTACGTAAAAATGAGCGCCCAAAAGTGAACAATAGACAGGCGATAGCTATAAACAGGGCGTTCGGCTTGCTTGGGAATGAAGTAGTACATCATGCCCAAGAAACCAGCGGTGAGGAAAAAGCCAACTGCATTGTGGCCGTACCACCACTGCACCATGGCATCTTGGACACCTGCATAAGCGGAGTAAGACTTCATCAGGCCCGCAGGCACAGCTACGTTGTTCACAATGTGCAACAGCGCAATAGCCAGAATATAGGCACCGAAAAACCAGTTGGCGACATAGATGTGACGCACTTTACGGGTGCCGATGGTGCCAAAGAACACAATCGCAAAGGACACCCAGACTAGGGTGATCAGAATGTCGATGGGCCACTCAAGCTCCGCGTATTCCCGGCTCTGGGTGAAACCCAAAGGCAAAGAAATGGCAGCGCCGATGATGACGAGTTGCCAACCCCAGAAAGTAAAGGCGGCGAGTTTGTCACTGAACAGGCGGACATGGCAGGTTCGCTGGACCACATAGTAGGCGGCGGCAAACAAACCACTGCCACCAAACGCAAAAATCACCGCGTTGGTGTGAAGCGGTCGCAATCGCCCATAACTGAGCCAAGAAATACCAAGATTCAGCTCTGGCCAAGCCAGCTGTGCAGCGATGATGACGCCGACCAGCATACCGACCACGCCCCACACCACCGTCATGATGGTGAATTGCCTGACAACCTTATCGTTGTAGGTGCTTGCAGACGCGTTGGGAAATATCATTTTCACCTCTCAAAATTTGTTACAAGGAGTTTCCAATGGAAAACCCTAATTTCATTTGACTCAAATCAACCGTTTTCTAAATTTCTTAATAATCCTTAAGAATTCGCTCACCTTCAGACTCGATGTCTTCAAATTGCCCCCGATAAATAGCCCACCACAACCCACCAATGATGAAAAAAACCAAGATCACCGACAGCGGGATCAATAAATACAAAATATCCATTAACTGACACCCTCCAACTCAGCATTGGCCGACAAACGCAAGGCATTGAGTACAACCAACAACGAACTCAGTGCCATCCCCAATCCAGCCAGCCAAGCTGGAAGATATCCCAAAACCGCCAAAGGGACGCACACTGCGTTATAAACCCCGGCCCATACAAGATTCTGACGAACCACGCGCAAGGTGCGACGCGCTAGGCGCACTGTAGCAACGACGGTTGATAACTGCTCCCCCAACACCACAAAGTCTGACTGCGCTTGGGCCAACGGTACCGCTTGGCCAAATGAAAATGATACATGGGCACCTGCCAAAGCCGGCCCATCGTTCAGCCCATCTCCCACCACCGCCACGCGCGCGCCGCGTTCTTGCGCCGCCTTCAAGAACGCCAGTTTGTCCTGTGGGGAGCAGCCCCCCTGAAAATCGGCAATGCCAACGGCTGACGCCACCCGGGACACGGCTTCAGCCCCATCACCCGACAGCAAACGCACTGTCATGTTTTGATCCAAGAGCGCCTGCACGGTGGCTCGGGCGTCTGATCGAATGTCTTCATGCAGCTCAAATGTGGCCAGCCATCCCGACGCATCACTGAGACTGGCTTGCAATGAAGTCGAGAATTGCGGCTGAATGCCACAAAATTCGGCAGAGCCTAGGCGAAGCCATTGGATCGCCTGCGTGCCACCCCGCTTTGAGACCTGCCCGGCAACGCCCTGCCCCGGCTGCTCTGTGACGTCAGCTGCAGTCCAAGTCAACGCGGCGGCAGGCCCGCCCGCTGCGCTAAAAATCGCCCGAGACACGGGGTGCAGCGAATGTTGCGCCAGCGCGGCCGCCATGGCCAGCGCCTCTGGCACCGACACCCCCGCACGAACCTTCACCTCGCCCAACACCATCGCATCCCGCGTTAAGGTGCCGGTTTTGTCGAACAAAACCGTGTCAATTGAGGCCAGCGCTTCAAAAGCCTCCAGCCGACGCACCAGCACACCGCGTTTGGCCAGCGCGCCAGCGGCTGCCAACATGGCTGCGGGCGTGGCCAGTGACAAGGCACAAGGGCAAGTCACGATGAGCACCGCCACCGCCACCATCAAGGCATGGCCTGGATCACTCGGCCACCAGTAAGCACAGGCCAAAGCAGCGGCCACCAGCACGGCAATCAAGAAGGGTTTGGCGATGCGGTCCGCTAAACGTGCCATGTGGGGTTTAGAGACCGACGCACTCTCCATCAAGGTCACGATTTGCGCAAACCGGGTTTGCTCACCCACGCTCTCGACCCGAACCTGCACCACGCTAGAGAGGTTATGGCTACCCGCAATGACCCCCCCGCCAACACCGCGCGCCACGGGACGGGACTCCCCCGTGAGCAGCGCCTCGTCCACCGTCGTGTCACCCTGGAGCACCACACCATCCGCGGGGAACGACTCGCCCGGCAAGATTCGAATCACATCACCCGCCACCAAGCGGCGCACCGGGACCCGCTCAAACTCGCCGGTGGGCGTGAGTCGTGGCACGCTGTCAGGCAAGCGGTTCATCAAGGCTTCTAGCGCGCCCGCCGTGCGATCACGCAGACGCAACTCCAGCCAGCGCCCGGTCAGCAGGAAGAAAACAAACATGGTGAGCGAGTCAAAATAAACCTCACGTCCAAAAATACCTTGTGGCTCAAACGTTCCTGCCGTACTGACCACAAAGGTGATCGCCATGCCAAGTGCCACCGGCAAATCCATGCTGATACGCCGACCCACCACGTCACGCAACGCACTGCTAAAAAAGGGACCACACGAAAAAAACACCACTGGCAAAGAAAGCACCCAAGAGGCCCAACGCAGCAGCTGCTCCATCTCGCCCGTCAAATCACCAGGTGCCGCCACATAGGCCGGGTAGGCGTACATCATGACCTGCATCATGCACAGCCCCGCCACCGACATGCGCCACACGGCTTTGCGAGACTCCGCCCGGCGGCGCTCGCGCGAGAAAGCATCATTGGCGGGCACGGCGCGGTAGCCCGCCGCTGCCACCGCCTGCATCCACGCAGAAGGCTTGACTTGTTCAGAGGACCACACCACACGCGCTCGGTGGCTGCCGGCACTCACCTCCGCCTTGGCCACGCCCGGCACCTTCAACAAGGCGTCTTCGATGCTCAGCGCGCAAGCCGCGCAGTGCATGCCTTCAATCAGCAGGTTGGACTCCCACACTTCGGGTTGGTAGGTGTCTGGTCGGCTGAAGGCTGACCATTCGGCTGGGTCATCCAGCACTTCAAGAGCGTCCAGCGCCACGACCCCAGCGGCGTCTGGGCCAGAAGGACGAGCGGCGAGCGACAAAGGATCCACAACGGCAGAACGAGCGATAGGCATAGGGCGCTAGCGTACCCGACCGCTCAATTGGTTAACTTGACTTGCATCAAGGTGGAGCCGGGCCAGCGGCGTAAGCTATCGGTTCAACTTCCAGGAAACTGACCATGTACAAAAAAATTCTGGTGGCCACTGATGGATCCACCCTGTCAAAAAAGGCTGTTGCCAACGCCATTGAGTTGGCTGCGTCTCTGGGCGCTGAGTTGGTGGCGTTGAAAGTAGTGCCGCGTTACCCGCAAAGTTATTTTGAAGGCGGCTTGGCCCTGCAAGCCGCTGAGGTCGAACGTGTGGAAGCGCAATGGGCGTCAGAAGGGCAGGCCATTGTGGATGCCGTCAAGCAGGCCGCAGACGCCCAAGGCGTGAAGACCAAGGCGGTCACCGCCAGGTCCGACGTGGTGTCCGATGCCATCATTGCGGCTGCCAAAAAGCACAAATGTGATTTGGTGGTCATGGCGTCGCATGGCCGAAAAGGCGTGAAGCGGTTACTGCTGGGCAGCGAAACACAGCAGGTGCTCACCCACTCTCATGTGCCGGTGTTGGTGCTGCGCTAAACAGCTTCAGGGCTGTACTGCTCACGCAACAGGTTCTTCTGCACCTTGCCCATCGCATTGCGGGGCAAGGCATCCACCACATGACAGGTTTTGGGCACTTTGAAATGGGCCAGCGTGGCCCTGAGCGTGGTCAAAATATGCACAGAATCCAGCCTAGCACCCGGCTTCGCGACGACCACGGCAACCCCCACTTCACCCCAGTCGGGGTGGGGAACGCCCACCACGGCGCTTTCCATGACACCGGGCAGGTCATTGATGAAACCTTCGACTTCAGCGGGATAGACGTTGTAGCCGCCACTGATGATGAGGTCTTTGCTGCGTCCCACGATGGTCACATAGCCCTCGGCGTCCACCCGCCCCACATCGCCCGTCTTGAAGAAGCCGTCCGACGTGAACTCCTCGGCAGTTTTCTCGGGCATGCGCCAGTAGCCGCTGAACACACTGGGCCCTGTGACCTCAATGCCACCCACCTCACCGGGTGGCACCGCTTGTCCTTGATCGTCCTGCACGCGCAGGCCCACCCCTGGCAGGGGAAAGCCCACCGTGCCGCCACGGCGCTCGCCCTCACTGGCAAGGTAGGGGTTGGAGGTCAGCATCACCGTCTCGGACATGCCGTAGCGCTCCAAAATGGTGTGCCCCACTCGATTTTGGAAAGTCTTAAAGGTTTCGATCAACAAGGGGGCAGAGCCGGAGATGAACAAGCGCATGTGCCGGGCCACCTCTCGGGTGAAGCCTGGCTCGGCCAGCAGGCGAACGTACAAAGTGGGCACGCCCATGAAGACGGTGGCCTCGGGCAACGTGTCGAGCACGCGCTGCGGATCGAAACGGGCCATCCAGATCATTGCGCTGCCATTGAGCAACGCACCGTGCACCGCCACAAACAGCCCATGCACGTGAAAAATGGGCAAGGCATGAATCAACACATCACCGCCCTCCTCGGCGCTGCGCCAACCCCAGTAGTCCTTCAGCACCAACGCGTTACTCAGCAAATTGCCGTGCGACAGCATGGCTCCCTTGCTGCGCCCAGTGGTGCCACTGGTGTAAATGATGGCGGCGAGGTCATCGGGGTGGCGTTGTACCACCGTGTGGACGTCGGCATGGTGGGCAGCGCGGTCTAGCAGGCTACCGGTTCGGTCGTCGTTCAAGGTGAACACGTACTGGGTGCCGGCGGGAAACGCCAACTGGCTGATCCAGCCAAAGTTAGGCCCACTGCACACCACCACCGCCGGTTCGGCATTGCCGATGAAATACGCCATTTCCGCCTTTTGGTAGGCGGTGTTCAGCGGCAAATAGACAAAGCCTGCGCGCAAGGTCGCCAAATACAGCACCAAGGCCTCCACCGATTTCTCAACCTGCACGGCAATGCGAGCCCCAACAGGTAAGTTCAACGACTCCAGCAAGTTGGCCACTATGGCGGTGGCACGCTCCAAGTCACGCCAGGAGTACAGCAGGTCGCCGTCCGCCTCAATGGCGACGCTGTCCAAATCAGCAGGAAAGCCCGCGCGCAAGGCAGCAAACAGATTGGCGTTGGGAGCCAGAGATTCAGAAAGAGTCATGTGAGAAAGCCTCAAAGGACGAGTCAAAAAACAGGTTTTCGTTTTTGCAAAAAAGCCATCACGCCCTCGCGGTGCTCGGCACTGGCGGCATAGAGGTAAGCATTGGGCGGTTCATTTGCTATGACTTCAATAGCTACTTGCGCAGGTGGGGAGTGGTCTAGAGGCCTATTTATGCCTCGAAGTGTCTGCTTGTTGAGTCGTGCTGCTTGGGGGGCCAAGCCGACGATACGCTGGGTCAGCGCCTGCACTTCACCGGCCAAATGTTCTCCAGCCACCACTTGGCTGAGAAACCCACTGGCCGACAACTCGGCGGCAGAAAACAAGCGCGCCGCCAGCAGCATGTGCCGCGCCACAGTGGCGCCCAATTCGCGCGTCACCAAGGCCGCTTCGCGTGGGGCCATGGGAAAACCCAGCTTGGCAATGGGCGCGCCAAATTGAGCTGATTTGGACGACAAGCGAATATCACAACAACTGGCCAACTCCACCCCAGCACCCATGCAATTGCCGTCAATTTGGGCGACGATGGGCACATCGCAGTTCAACATGGCTTGCAAGCCGCCCCACACCTCCACTTCATGGAAGTGACGCAAGCTTGATTCTTCAAACCGAAAGTCGGCGTATTCCGAGATATCACCCCCGGCACAAAAATGTGCGCCTTCGCCTTGGATCACCACGCAACGGATGTCCCTGTTGTGCTGAATCTGCTCAAACACCGCCTTCAGTTGCACCCACATGGCGCGGGACATGGCGTTAAAGCGAGCCGGGTGGTCAATGGTGACGCAGGCCACGTTGCCTGTATGCGCCATTTGTAGCGTGCCGGTCATCAAGTCTCCGTCTGTGATGCTCTGATTGTTATAGCTGCTTGCGCAGGCCGGATATGGGCTAGCGCCCTATTTCTTATTCAAAGTCGGTTGTTGCCCGGCCCACCACCACATCACCACGCCGCCCACAATCATCGGAATACACAGCCATTGGCCCATGCTCATGCCCAGTGACAACAAGCCCAAATGCGCGTCGGGCTCCCGGAAGAATTCGGCAATGAATCGGAACACGCCATAGCCCAGCAAAAACACAGCCGACACTTGGCCAGGCTTGCGTTCGGTGCGGGCATACAACCACAGCAGCACAAACAACAACAGGCCTTCCATCAAAAATTGGTACACCTGTGAGGGATGACGGGGCATATCTCCCGCGCCCCGAAACACCATGCCCCAAGGCAAATCAGGGCTGCTCACGCGCCCCCACAACTCGCCATTGATGAAATTACCAACGCGCCCCGCAGCCAAACCGGTGGGCACGCAAGGGGCCACAAAGTCCATCACCTGCAGCCAAGGCCGATGACGGGAGCGTGCAAACCAAACCATGGCCAACAGCACGCCCAACATGCCGCCATGAAAACTCATGCCGCCCTGCCACACCGCAAAAATCTCCAGCGGATGTGACAGATAGTAGGCAGGCTTGTAAAACAGGCAATAGCCGACGCGCCCCCCCAAAATAACGCCCATGACGCCCAAAAACAAAATATCTTCGACGTCCCGCCGCGCCCAAGCGCCCGGACCGGTGATGGAGGCGAACGGCTCGTGGCGCAAGCGGCGAAAGCCCAGCCACATGAACAGGCCAAAGGCTGCCAAGTAAGTCAGGCCATACCAATGGATGGCCAAGGGCCCAAGTTGCAGGGCGATGGGGTTTATTTCAGGATGAATCAGCATGGCCGCCATTGTGCCCGCATGAACCCCCGCCCCTGTCTGCTTTATCGCCCGTCCCCGCTCAGTTGCTCAGTTGCTCACGGGCATAGGCCACAAACCGGTCCAAGGTGGGGCTGACTTGGTGCGCGACCCACACCAAACTGGTTTCACAACGCGGCATGGCACCCACGGGATCAACGGGCGCCTGCACTTCACGGTAGACCACACCTGAACGCTGAAACTGACGCACGCTCTCGGGCACCCATGCCACGCCCAAGCCAGCCGACACCAGATTAACGATGGTTTGCATCTGAATCGCTTCCTGGGCGACGGCGGGCAAATAGCCAGCGCCGTGGTAAAGCGCAAAGATACCGTCATACAAAGACGGTGCAATTCGACGGGGAAATATCACCAGTGGCTCGTTCAGCACATCGTTCAGACACAACGTGGGTTGAATCGCCAGCGGGTGCTGCTCTGGCAGCGCTAGCACCAATGGCTCCTGTGCGATCAAGCATTGCGCCAAACCCGCTGGTGCAAACCCTGGCGCGTGCAGCATAAAACCTGCGTCAAGCTCGCCGCGCTCTAGCCCTTGCAGCTGCATGTCACCGGTTGCCTCCAACAAATCCAGTTGAACCTTGGGATAAAGCGCTCGAAACCCCCTCACCCACTGCGGCAACAAGGCATATCCCACGGTCGAGACAAATCCCAATCGAAGGCGACCCACCTCACCCTGCGCCGCTGAAAGCGCTTGCGCGGGTAAAGCCTGCGCCCGCGCCAGCAGGTCCAGTACCGACGGCAACAAGGCCGCGCCTGCCGAGGTGAGTTGCACACTGCGCTTGGTGCGGTCAAACAGGCGCACCCCTAAAACGCGCTCCAATTGGGCAATCGCCTGCGTGAGCGGCGGCTGTGTCATGTGCAAACGCGTCGCCGCTTGACCAAAGTGCAGTGTGTCGGCCACTGCCGCAAATTGACGCCACAAGCGCAGCTCAATCCAAGGCGAAGAGGGGTTAACTGGCGGTGGTTGGGTTCGATCGGTCATATGCCGAGCATATTAATACACGTCAAAAAATAGATTGGAACAACTTTAGGCGTGCAGGCATACTCACCAACAACCCCATTCATTCACCTACTAAGAGCTCTCCATGGACATCAAACCCATTGTTATGAACCCCCGCAGCAAAAACATCACCGAAGGCAAATCACGCGCGCCGAATCGGTCGATGTACTACGCCATGGGTTACGAAGCCGATGATTTTAAAAAACCCATGATTGGCGTGGCCAACGGCCACAGCACCATCACCCCCTGCAACAGTGGCTTGCAAAAGCTGGCGGACGCTGCGGTGGAGGGCATCGAAGAGGCCGGCGGCAACGCGCAAACCTTTGGCACCCCCACCATCTCCGATGGCATGGCCATGGGCACCGAGGGCATGAAGTACTCGCTGGTCAGCCGCGAAGTGATCTCTGACTGTATTGAGACCTGCGTGCAGGGCCAGTGGATGGACGGTGTGGTCGTCATTGGCGGTTGCGACAAAAACATGCCCGGCGGCCTGATGGGCATGCTGCGCGCCAACGTGCCCTCCATTTTTGTCTATGGCGGCACCATTTTGCCGGGCACTTTCCGCGGCAAAGACCTCAATATCGTGAGCGTGTTTGAGGCCGTGGGTGAAAACGCCGCGGGCCGCTTGAGCGACGAAGACCTGCTGGAGATCGAACGCCGTGCCATTCCCGGCACCGGCTCTTGTGGTGGCATGTACACCGCCAACACCATGTCCAGTGCGTTTGAGGCATTGGGCATTTCGCTGCCCTACTCCAGCACCATGGCCAACCCGCATGACGAAAAAGTGGTGTCGGCCAAAGAATCGGCCAAAGTGTTGGTCAATGCGATTCGGATGGACTTGAAGCCGCGCGACATCGTGACCCGCGAATCGATTGAGAACGCCGTGGCTGTGATCATGGCCACCGGCGGCTCGACCAACGCCGTGCTGCACTTCTTGGCCATTGCCCACGCAGCTGGCGTGGAATGGACGATTGACGACTTTGAGCGCGTGCGGGTCAAAACACCGGTGTTGTGCGATTTAAAGCCCAGCGGCCAGTATTTGGCAGTGGATTTGCACCGCGCTGGCGGCATTCCGCAGGTCATGAAAACCCTGTTGTCAGCAGGTCTGCTGAACGGCGACTGCATCACCATCAGCGGGGAAACCATCGCCGAGGTGTTGAAAGACGTGCCTGACGCCCCTCGTGCCGATCAGGATGTGATTCGACCTTTGAGCAACCCCATGTACGCCCAAGGTCACTTGGCCATTCTGAAAGGCAATTTGTCTCCCGAGGGCTCTGTGGCCAAAATCACCGGCCTGAAAAACCCCGTCATGACCGGCCCCGCTCGTGTGTTTGACGACGAGCAATCCGCCTTGGCTGCCATTTTGGCCAACAAAATTATGGCAGGCGATGTCATGGT
>JAGODZ010000205.1 GCA_017997975.1 Rhodoferax sp. | reverse complement strand
CTGCGCGTTCAGTCTTCGACCGTGATCAGCGCGGGGTCGTCTGCGTGGTCGATCAACATCGCGCGCACCCAGCCCTGCCAGGCGAGTGCAAACGCGTCGCGCTGGGCGCTGTCTGCCCCGGGCACCAAAGCGGCCTGCATCTGCGCCATCAACTCCGTCGGGCGTGGCGCCGCTTCGGGGTGGTGCGACACCTGGACACTCTGGCCGTTGTCCAGCCGGGTGAGGCGCATTTCACCGCGCATGGGCACGTGGTAGGTGAGCAGGTCGCGCCGCGTATGCCGACCGGCCAGGCCCTTGAACCCAGCGTTGCCGGCCGCACCGGTGACCAGCCCGGCCACACTGGCGATCACGCCGACCACGCCCGCGTCATGGGGTTCGCGCATCGCCACCGCCACTTCACCACGCTGCGGCGTTTGTCCGGGGTAGAGCCGGGCCAGCGCCGCGCGTGTCATCAACCAAGCACCCGCCACCGTTGGGCACGAGTGCCCAGCCAGCTTGACGGCATCGAGGTAGTGGTATTCGATGAAGCCGCCCTGTGCGGCACCTAAAGTCTGCGCCAGCGCGTCCTGCATGAGGATGGCGGGGGCTTGGTCGAAGAATGCGGGTGTCTGCATCGGCGAGGCGCTCATGTCGCCCCCCTTTGACCGGTAAGTTGCCTCGTCGCTTTGGTGAATTTCATGCTCTTCTCCTTGTGATTTCTTGTCAGTCAGGGGGGGGGAGCGCCCGTGCCAAACCTCAATCGGGACTCGCGCCTCTGTCGCACGGCCCCACGGTCGTCGCGACGCTGTTAGTTTATACAAGCCCGCGCTTTGAGCCGGTGCGTTGGCGGGCAAAGTTGATACGCCACCCGCACCGCCGCTGAGTGTCTAGTGTCAAACGACTCGCAACCTGTCGGACTTAGGCGTCGTCGGCTGCCAATCGACCGCAGCGGGCTATTTGTGGCTTTGCCGCTCAACGGCTACCGCCTTACTCGATGAAGCGACCGCGCCGGTCGATCATCGCCAGACCGACGTAGCTGGAGCCTTCGCGTTGGCCAGGGGAAAAGCGCACCATCATGGGGCCGTTTTGTTGCGTTCCCAGGTTTTCCAGCGCCGTGGTGAGCGACTCACGCTGCACGCCGCGACCCGCTTTGCGCAGGCCATCGACCAAGGTGCGGGCGTTGATAAACACCTCCATGCCCAGGTAAGAGTAGTTTTGCGTGCCCGTGCTGGCACTGAACAGGCGCTGGTATTGCTGCACTTGAGGAATGATGCTGCGCCACGGGCTGGGCACCAGCGTGGTGAACACCACCCCAGACGTGTTGGCCCCCAAGCCCTGCACCACCGTTTGGCTGGCCTGTGCGGCGAGGTTGTAAAACTGTGTGCTCAGGCCGTTTTTGCGCGCCTGCGTGACCACGGCAATGGTGGCCGGTGGCGACGCCACCATGATCACGCCTTGGACTGCGGGCAATGCCGCCAGTGCGGTGACAACGCTGGCGGCGTTGCTGCCATCGGGCGCAACGGGTAGCTCGACCACAGCGGCCAGTTGGTGTTGCTGCAGCACGGCGCTGGCTGCGGCTTGCCCGCCCTTGCCAAAGCCGTCGTCCTGGTAAACGACAGCAATGTTTTTTTGCCCGATGCTGGTCATTTGGCGCACCATGGCGTCGATCTCGGCGGCGGTACTGGCGCGAATATTGAAGGCGTGGCGCCCTGGCGCACTGCGCATGACACCGCCCCCGGCAATGCCGCCCACCAGCGGGATGCCGGCTTGGTTGGCGATTGGCACCATGGCGCTGCAACTGGAGGTGCCCCAGCAATTGACCAGCGCCACGACCTTGGCGTCGATGAGTTGGCGGGCGTTCTCGGCCGCCTTTTGCGGGTTGAAAGCGTCGTCCAGCGCGTTCAGGCGCAAGAGCCGCCCCTCAATGCCGCCCGCTTGGTTGACGCTCTCGAAATAGGCATTGAGCACGGCCAGCCCCTCTTGGCCCGCCGCCGCATTGGGGCCAGAGAGTGGCAGGCTGGCACCCACCACAATGTCGCCCGAGGTTTGCGCCAGCGCCCCCGAGGCTGCGCAGGCCAGCAAAGTTGTCGTCAAATAAGCCAAAGCAATTGATTTCAAAAAAGGCTCCTAATAGAAAAAAATGAGGCCATCGTGGTCTGGGATGGCGGGTTCAACCGTGTCGGTCCAAGTATCCCATTCATGCACTCACGGTTTTCGCAAGGCACTGGCCATGGCGGCCAGGGTGTCGGCCAGCCGATTCGCGGTTTCTGGCGACGGCAAGGGCAGCTTGAGGCTGCGCGCACCGGTGGTGGTATCGCGCGTGATCCACGGGTGGGGTGTGCTGGCCCCGTCGTCGGGTGCGCTCAAGGCGGACACCAGCTGCAGGCCGACCTGCAACAACGCTGACCAGGGGTCAGGGGTGGCTGGGCTTGGCGCCACGAGGGGCGGGTCTTCGGCGGCATCCAGTGCGTCGTCAACTGAACCCGCCACTGAGGCTGCTGTGTTGGGCGCACCCCCGGTCGGTTCACCGGTGGCGGGGGATGGGGCTGGCGTAGCCCCTGCCACATTCGCCGCCTCCTCTGCCGGGGGCATGGACTCGCCCTCGCCCATGCGGCCGGTGACGTTTTCAACGTCTTTCATGAACCGGTTCAAGCGCGAGCCGCCCAGAGAAATCTCGCCCAAGCCACCGTCCAAAATACCCGCCGACAGCGAGCGTTTGAAGGCCAGCACCGACAGCATGCCCTCCTCTATCGTGCCCTTGGAGACGAAATTGACGATGCGCACCGGCTGGGTTTGCCCCATGCGGTGGATGCGGGCACTGCGCTGCTCAAGAATCGCGGGGTTCCAGGGCAAATCCATGTTGATCAGCGTGGAGGCGTGTTGCAGGTTGAGCCCGGTGCTGCCCGCGTCGGTGGAGAGGAAGACGCGGCAGTTCGGGTCGTCCCGAAACCGGTCCACCAAGGCGGGGCGCTTCTCAGACGGCACGCCGCCGTGAAAACTGACGTAGCCCATGCCACGCGCATCGAGGCGGCGAATCAGCAGCTCGTGCGTGCGCGTCCACTGGCTGAACACCACGGCTTTTGCGCCCGGCTGGGCAAACAAGTCGTCGAACAAGGCCGCCACTTCATCGGCCTTGACGCCATGATCGGTTTCGTGGTCGAGCAGGTAGGTGCTGTTGCACGACATGCGCATGTTTTGCAGCGCGCAGGTCAGGCGGCGCTGATCTGTGTCTGAGAGGAATTTCATCTTGTGCCAGCGCGTGACGATGTGCGCCACCACGTCCGAATTCTCTTGGTGGTGGACCATTTGTGCCTCGGTCATGGGGACCAGCAAGTTTTGGTCGGTGCGGCTGGGCAATTGGCGCAGCACGTCGGCTTTGCGCCGGCGAATCATGAGGGGGGCCAGCGTCTGACCAATCTGCTCCAGCGCGGTGTAGCCAATCACGCGCCCGGCTTCGTCTTTTTGCTGGTGCTCGTGCAACAGCTTCCAGGTGGGGCCTAGGCGGTGTTGGTCAACGAATTGGACGATGGAAATCAACTCCTCCAGCTTGTTCTCCAGCGGTGTGCCGGTGAGCACCAGGGCGTAGGGGCTGTCGATGCGCTTGAGCGCCCGGGCCGCGATGGTGTTCCAGTTTTTGACCCGCTGCGCCTCGTCCACAATGACCAACTCGGGTGCCCAGCTGGCAATCAGGTCCAGGTCAGACTTCAACTTTTCGTAGTTGGTGATCTTGCAAAAGTCGTCCTCGTCATACTCTTTTTGGCGCTGCGCGCGCCCACCCGCCAGCACCCGCGAGGCACGGCCTGAGAAACGGGCCATCTCGCTTTGCCACTGGTATTTGAGCGAGGTGGGGCAAATCACCAAGACCTTGGAGACACCAAAATGGCGGGCCAGTATCTCCGCCGCCGCAATGGCCTGAATAGTCTTGCCCAGACCCATTTCGTCGCCAATCAAAGCGCGGCCTGCCCGCACGGCGAACAAGGCACCCTCGGCTTGGTACGGGTACATGGGCACTTTGAGTAGCTTGGCCAAAGGCGCGCTGGCCGCCCCTTTGGGGTACAGCTTGTCCAGGATGAGCGAGCGCCGCTCGGCATCGCGCTTGCCGGCCACAAAGTCGAGCGCTTGGTTGTGAACGCGCAGTTCATGGCCACTCTGGGTCGCGGTGGCCATGAAGCGCTCCAGCTCAGAAAACCGCGCCGGTGGCAGCACCCAGCCTTGGGCGGCGTCAAAGAGCTTTGCCGCCGCTTTCAGTACCGCCGCAGGACAGTCGGTGCCCGCGCGGAAATGAATGCTGCGCCCGCCGTCGTTGCGCAAATACAGCTCTGAAAAAGGCGGCTGGTAGCCGCGCGCAAAGGCAGTCTTGGCACCGCGTTTGCCCTCCAAACGGGCCAGCGTGAATTCGATGTGCTTGCAGGTGCCCAATTCATTGGTGGCGTAGTCCGGGCAGCCACAAAAGTTATCACCGGCCAAGCGACCCCGGATGCCGACGCGGTAAGTGCTTTGGGTCTGGGGGTTGCTGATCAAAAACTCCGAGAAAAAAGGCTCGGGGCCCACGTTCTTGATTCCAAACACCTGTTCGCGCCCAAACTGCCGACGCAAAGCGCGCTGCCATTCCATGGGCGTCAGCTCGGCAGGCGCGTGGGTGCGCGACAGTTTGGCGACTTTGGCGACTTTGATGACCTTCGTGGCTTTGACGGTCTTGGCGGGTTTTGATTTGAGTTTGGAGGGGGCTTGGGTTCGCATGAGGGGGCTTGTCCTGCAAGGGTTGAACGGATCGAAAAACTGAAGTGGGGCAGCAAAGTATGGCAGCTAACAACAGGCTCAGAAGCCCCGCTGTCTGCCGCCATCGCCAGTTGAACCGCTGGTGCAGCAGTCCATGGACGACGGGGTGAGCCGTAGGCAACGCCCAAATTACTTCTGAATTGATAGCTGCTTGCGCAGGTGGAATAAGGGCCAGAGCCTGTTTTGTTAACAATTTGGCATCTGAGGTTTCCGCCCCATTCGCATTGATTGATCAACATCAGACAGGTGGGTGTTGGCGCAAGTGCCGTGGCCAATGTGTCCCAAATTTTAGGGGGTGGGGTATATTGATTCCAATCCCTTTTTTCACCCTGAACTTGCCGCCCATGCCTCCTCCTCCCCTGACCCTGGAGACCGCCACCGCCCTGTTGTCACTGGCCAACGCCGATGTGTGGCACTTGGATCACGCCAGCGAGCAGTTGTTGGGCTCGCCCGACACGCTGGCCCTTTGGACGGATGGCTCGCCCTGCCCCACCCCACTGGTTTTGACCGACTTGCGCGCTCTGGTGCATCACAGCGACTGGGCGGCCCTGGCGGCTTTGTGGGGGGATGCGGCCACGGACCGCCCTCAAACCACCGTCGTGCGCTTGCTCAATCGGCACGGGGCTTGGCGCTGGCTCAAGCTGCGCACTCAGGTGGTGACCCGCAACGCCGCCCACCGGCCCGTTCGCAGCATTGGTTTGGTGAGTGACATCAGCGCCAAGGTACGCCACCGCACCCACTTGCAACTGCAACAAACCTTTGCCGCCGAGATGGCCGCAAGCCCTGACCGCGACACGCTGGCCCGCGCCATTTTGAGCGCGGCGCTGACCCTGCCCGACCTCGACGGCGGCGGTCTGTACCTGCGCGCGGCCGATGGCGGCTACGCGCTGCTTGTGGCTGAAGGCCTTAGCCCGAGTTTTGTGGCCACCGTGGGCCAGTTGGCACCGGGCAGCCCGCCTGCCCTGCTGGTCGATGCCGGGCACTTGGTGTGCAGCTTTGCGGACGGCCCGTCCGCCGACCGACCCGCCCCCGAGCGCAGTCCCGACTGGCGCTGTGAACCGGCCTTGCTGACCCGCTTGGGGCTGCCGACCGAGGGCATTCAGGCCTTGGTGGTGCTGCCGATTCGGGTCAGTGGCGAGGTGTGTGCTTGCCTCAATTTGGCCAGCACCCACGCCCGGCGCTTGCCTGACGCCACGGTGGCTTTTCTGCAAACTTTGGCCTCTCAGTTCGGGCTGGCGCTGGAGCACCTGGCCGCCCGCGAGGAGGCCCAGCACCAGCGGGAAAACATAGAAGGGTTTTTTCAAACGCTGCAAGAATTTGTGACGGTGC
>JAGODZ010000034.1 GCA_017997975.1 Rhodoferax sp. | reverse complement strand
CCCGGACAGCAGGCATTGGTCGCAGCGCCCCCGAGCTGCAGTGGGACTTGAACTACCTCTTGAAACTGTGGTCTGCCATCGACGGCGCAGCCAAAGGCGGCAAAGGTGCGTTCCTGATTTACCAAGAATCGAGCCTGGTCATTCGGGCTATTCGCGATTATTTCAACAACGACATTGGCGACATCCTGATCGACACCGATGACGTGTACGAGCAAGCGCAGCAGTTCATGGCGCATGTGATGCCTGAGCACGCCGCCCGCGTCAAACGTTACCGCGATGACGCGCCACTGTTCAGCCGTTTCCAAATTGAGCATCAAATTGAATCGGCCTACGCCCGCACTGTCCAGTTGCCAAGCGGTGGTGCCATCGTCATTGACCACACCGAAGCCTTGGTGTCTGTGGACGTGAACTCGGCGCGCGCCATCAAAGGGGGCGATATTGAGGAAACCGCGACGCGCACCAACTTAGAAGCCGCTGACGAAGTCGCTCGCCAGATGCGTTTGCGCGACTTAGGTGGCTTGATCGTGATCGACTTCATCGACATGGAAGAAAGCCGCAATCGCCGTGACGTGGAAAACCGCTTGCGCGATGCCTTGCGCCAAGACCGCGCACGCGTTCAGTTTGGAACCATCAGCAAATTTGGATTGATGGAGATGAGTCGCCAGCGCTTGCGGCCCGCTTTGAGCGAAGGTGCCTCGATTCCCTGCCCGCGCTGCGGAGGTTCGGGCCATATTCGCGATACGGAAAGTTCTGCGCTGCAAATTCTGCGCATCATCCAGGAAGAGTCCCTGAAAGACAACACCGCTTCGGTTCTGTGCCAAGTACCCGTCGATGTGGCGTCTTTCCTGCTCAATGAAAAGCGGACCGAGATTGCCAAGATTGAGCTGAAGCAACGCATCAACGTGCTGATGGTTCCCAATAAGACCTTGGAGACCCCCAACTACCGTCTTGAGCGCCTCAAGCACGATGACCCTCGTTTGGACAACATCGAGGCCAGCTACAAAATGGCCGACGAAGTCGAAGATCCGACATCCGTCACCCGCCGTTCGCAAGAGCCCACCAACAAGCAAACGCCGATCATCAAGGGTGTCTTGCCCGATGCGCCTGCACCCGTAGCGCCGCCTAAGCCTGTCGCACCGCCACCCAGCGCGCCTCATACGCCGACCCCGCCTGTGGCACCGTTGGCAACACCCAATTCCGGTGGAATTTTGGGTTGGCTCAAAAACCTGTTCTTCCCCGCTCCGGTGGTCACTCAGCCCGTGAAACCTCCCGCCGAGCCTGTCAAAGACGAGAAACGGGAAGCTCGACCTGCGCGTGACAACGCCCGCCGTGGCGAACCTCGCGGGGACGGTCGCGATGAAGGCCGACCCAGCCGTGGTGGTCGCAGTGAAGGCCGTCCTGACAGCCGAGGTGGACGCGGGGGTCGTGGGGGAAATCGGACCGATCGTCCAGCCAACGGACAACGTGACCGATTGGATGCCGACGCAAAGCCCATGGTCACGGCTACCGAAGAAGGTGCTTCAGTGCTAGTCCATACCAGCCTGGATGGAAACAAACCGGAAGCTAGGAATGAGCGGCCTGCGCGCCATGCGGAGCGCACCGAACGGGGTGGTCGCAGTGAGCGCCCCCGTCCTGAGGGAGGCGATCGTCCACGCAATGAAGGCGGCGAACGCGCGCCTTCCACCGAGCGCAACGGCCCCCGACCCGAAGGTGCCCGTAACGAGCGTCGTCCAGACCGCAGCCGTCGTGCTGAAGAAGGCGCACCTGCTGGCAACTTGGCCCAGGAACCCGTGCAAGCCCATGGTGAACCCGCCCTCCAACCGCTCAACACCGAGATAGCGACAGAGACGTTAGATTCAGTTTCAGTCTCAGGTGCGCCGCAGCGGACAGAAGGCAGTGCGCCTCGTGAGAAGCGTTCGCGGGACCGTTACGGTCGTGAGCGGGGACCACGTGCAGAGCGAGGCGAAACGGAGACACGCGGTGGAGAAACCGCTGCAAATCAGGTGGTCACCCCGACGACCGAAGCGTTGCCAGAAGAGCCTCGCAAGTCGTATTTCGCCGCCGCCGCCCCTGCCATCACGTCTGTGGACAGCCCCACGGTAGAGGTTCCCAAGACTGAGCCCAATCCGCCGGTCGAGATTCAGGCTCAAGCCAAGCCTGTGGAGATGGCGCAGCCGCAAAGTGCACCTGCACCTGCACCTGCTCCGGTCGAACGGGTGCAAGCACCTGTCGCAGCCACTTTGCCCCCTGCTGAGCCGACTCAAGTTCAAACGGCGGGAATGCCCCAACTCGAATCTTTTGTCTTGCCTCTGTCAGAGTTGACAGAAGTCGCACAAAGCAGTGGTTTGAATTGGGTGAACTCAGACAGCGAGAAGATCGCCGCGGTTCAAGCCGCCATGGCTGCCGAGGCCAAGCCGGTTCATGTGCCCCGCCTGCGCCCTGCGCCCATCCATATTGAGTCGGGGTCGCTGGTGTTGGTTGAAACCAAGCGTGACTTACGCGATATGACTCTGCCATTTGAGGAAAAAACACCGCAATAATAGGCGTCAACAAAGAGCTAAACGCTCTTTGTAAGGCAATCAAAAACGGGCACTTGAAGTGCCCGTTTTTTCATGGGTATCTCGCCCTCAAAATAATTCAACACCCCCTAGTTTTCGAGATTCACCAAAAAACCCCCGGCGAACCAAACCCAGGTGGCTGCAAGATCGATTGTTGCCGCTGCGTTGGGCAAAATCGACGGCACGCTCGGTTTTTTCAAGTGCACTGCTCGGTGAGTCATCGGCCAACACAGGGGTGAAACCGCAACTGACCGTGAGTTTGCCCACTTGCGGAAAGTTGAATTTCTCCACATTGGCGCGGAATCGCTCGAATGCTGCCAACACCAAGGCTTCGTCGGGGCAGTGCATCAAAACGCCAAAATGCGCACCGTCAAACCGGTAAATCCTGTCGTAGGTTCTGAAGGTGTTGTTCATCACGCGCCCGACCAATAACAACACCTCTTCCGCGATCAGGTGGCCATGGGCGTCATTGACGGCACCAAAGTGATCAATGCGTGCCGAGCCCAACCAGTAGTTGGCGGGAACGCGGTGGCGACGATCTTGATCCAGCGCTTGAGGCTTAGCTGACCCCATGAGGTTGCCCGTCACGCCGTCCAGCTCTTCTAAAACGGCACTGTAGAAAGCATCGTCCAAAGACTTGCGATTCAAAAGACCTGTCAGCGCATCTCGGTCGCTGTACTCCAACAACGCGTACATATTGCGGTAAATTTTTCGCAATTGATCAATCATCAACAGGGATGCGGCGCTCAAGGTGTTATCACAATGAATTTCGATGACGCCTTCGTCATCTTTGCGAGAGTCTGAGAACAGGGGGAGCATAAAGATACGTGGCCCCTGCTCACCGGCCCAAGCAATCTCCACCCTGTCCCGGGTCGCCAAGCATTTAACCCGGTCGGGCGCATCACTTAATCTGGCCAGAGACTGAAAGTCCACCCGCAAAGGGTCGATCACCTTGCCCCCGCCCTTGGCATCCATGCGGGCCACCTCCAGCCAACGCTTTTCACCCTCCTCACTCATCACCCGAGCAATCGCGATACGCTGGATGGGTAATAGGTCGATTAGCGCTTTGGACAGCGTGAGTTCTAACAAGTCCCGATCGCGGTGATCGGTGAGTTTAAGAATGTGTTCAATCAAGGTGCTCATAGTGAACAAACTATAGCCCTGAACCCCCCATTCGTCACGCGCCCATTGCAGTGGCTGCCTTCTTCCAAGCCCGGGCTGCAGCGGCCGAGTCCCCCCGTTGTTCTGCGAGCAAGGCCAGGGTCTCTAACGCTTTGCCTTCCAAGGGGGAGCCCTGCATTCGGGGAAGTGACTGCATCAGCAGTTGTTGGGCCTTGCCCCAGAGCTGCAGGCGCATACAAGCCACACCCGCCAAGTACTGAAGAAGCGGGTCGCCTGGATGGGCGGTTTGAGCCGCCTCAATGCGACTCAGCCAAGTCGCCTCAGGGGCACCCGTGCTCAGAGAGAATCCTTGTTCCAGCACCTGAACCAACTGCGTCCGCTGTACCAAGGTCAAATCGTCAAGACGCGCGACCATGCGCTCCCACAGAGGCAACAACCAACTCCGAGTGATGACCACATCGCCGTCCAGACCCAATAGCCGCTGTGCAGCCGCCAATGTGACTTCTGGAATCACCCGCTCGGACGCATCCAGTTGATTCCACACCCGCATCAGCTGGTCAGGGTCGTGGGCTGTTGCCACCCACTCCAGCGCCAAACTTCGCAGAATGCGCTCCGATGCCAAAGGGGAGAAAGCGCGGTGCTTGCTCAACAGACGGGCGGTCTCCAATGCGGGTGCGACGTGTCGCGCCATGCGGGCCGCATCCAGACGCAAGCGCAGCGCGATGGTTCTGCGTGACGCCCCCACAGGCATCTCGTCAAGCCATTGCAGTGCTTTCAAGGCGTCGTGGTCTTCCAGTGACCAACGGGCAGCGCGCAACTGCAAGGCCTCCGTCACGCCCTGCGCGTCGGGACGAGACGCTTGCTCAAGCGCCTTGGAAAAATGATCATCCCGGGCAGCGTGATCTTGCAGCGTGTGGGCGCTTTCTGCCGCCAACAAATGCGCCAGCGCCCTCAAGCGGCCCGAATAAGACAACGCGTCATCGCCTCGCCCCACCGCAGCCTCTCTCACCAAAACGGACTCTGCCGATTTTCGAGCGCGAATGAAACGCCCCGCCAGCAAATGGGACATGGACTCCAAGAGCGACACATGCAACGCCCGCTCTTGGTGCTGCAACCGCCACGACTTCGCATGACCGGGCATAGCGAACAAAGCCGCCAGCGCGCGCATGGCAAGATGCAGCACGGTGAACAGCACGGCCAAGGCCACCAGCACTAAATTGAGAGACAGATCGACCCGGTAAGGAGGCCAAAAAACGGTGACTGTGCCCGGGTTATTGCCGGCGAAAAGCGCCACCGCCACCGCCACACCAAACAAACCCAATAGCCAAAGTGCGGCGCGCATGCTTACCTGCCAGCCGCTGCCGTGCTAAGCGCTGCAAAAGTGTCATTGACTTGCGGTACATCAAGATTGCGCATTTGAGACTGGACCTCTTTAAGCAAAGCCGCTGCGCTCTGGGTTCTGCGCGATGACGCGTCAAAGTACCGTCCCAGCGACACTGCGGCTGCTGCCAGATCGGCTCGGGACGAGTCCAATTGGCGCGCCAGCAGTCCCAAGCGGGCATTCAGGAGTTTGAGTTTGAGGTTCTCCCGCAAGAAAAAAGACTGCTCCGGGGACAACAGCGCAGCCTCGGCATTTTCCAACGGAGTCACCCGCACCAAGCCCCGCAGCTCATGAACAACCGCCTCCAGCGCAGTGCGCCACCAAACCGGAGTCGCCGCCGACATCGGTGCTTGGGTCTTTTCACCAAGTCGCTTAGGCCCCACTGCATTGGCAATCACCAGCTCATCGGTCATTCGAATCAGGTCATCGAGCTTGACCAATAAACCTGGCGTGTCACTGACCGCAGCCGCCTTGATTCGGTCGATGTCTTTTGAGATGGCCCGTTGCAAGGCGGTCAATCGGGGTTGGGCGGCGCGGGTGACCCGTTGGTCGGCGGTTCGCAGTGCGGCCAACAGGGGCTCCACACTGCCTGTCAACTGGGTTTGTTGCTGAGCCAGTCGAATGGAGGACTCAATGTCCACCACCAAGTTCTCATCACGGGAGCGCGACAGGCTTTGAATCAACTCCTCAAGCTGGCTGCGTTGTAAGGTCACCTCAGCGAGCCGGGCTTCAAACAATGCGGTTCGGGCCGCCGCATCTTGACTCAGTTCCATGGCCTGCTTGGCCATCGCGCGGGCTTCGACCGACAAAGCGCTGGTATCGGCACTCTGGCGTGCCAGCAACTCCTGAATGGTGGCCAATTTTTGCCACAACATGCCACTGGCCAGCAACGCCGCCAATGACAAACCGGCCAACGCGATCAAGGGCGCACCGAAAGGTCGGTGACCCGACGCAGCCTCTGGAGCGCTGGCCAACGACGCCTCTGTCGTGGTACTTTGGATTTCGTCGCGGGCGTCTGCATTCATGCCATGGATTCTATCGAGACCCCCACGTCAGTGAGCGTCGGGCGTGACTCCTGTACAACACCAAAGCCGGCTTCTTTGGCCGCAGCGGCAATGCGGGGATGGGTGGCCAATGCCCGCGCATGGCACCAGTTCTGCGCAGGCAGCCAAGCTCTCAAGTTAGCCAGCGCCTCAGTGCTGCTTAAAAGCCAGACAGCACCATTCTCAGCAGCACTGCACGCCAGCGCGCGGTCAGCACTTGAAAACGAGGGCGCCCTGCGTTGGTAACTCACCACAAAATCGACGACGCCCCCCGCGCTGCGAATGCGGTTGGCCAGCCACTCACGCCCCAACCCCGCACTGGCGAAGCTCCCGCAGGCCCCATCACCGCCGCGAACAATCAGCACCCGGTCACCGGCGCGCACCTGATCACCCACCCGTTGCCACAGGCTTTCCGAATCAAACTGTGCCGACGCGGGGTCGGGAGCGTCTAGTTGTGCGGGGTCTATCCCGAGCTTGAGCAGCGCCTCAGCCGTCCCAGGGCCAGGTGCCCATGCTCTTATTTTAAGAGCACACTGCGCAACAGCGTCGGGGGCCAGAGGTGGTTTTAATGCAAAAAAATACTGCACGGCGTTGCCGCTGACAAACATGACCGCGACATAGCGGTCCAAGGCCTGCCACGCCCGGATGACCGCCTGCGCGTCAGGGCTGGGGGCAATTTGAATCAAAGGCAGGGCCACGGCCTCATGTCCCAAAGCCACCAAGTCACGAACCCAGCGCTGGGCATCGCCTTCCGGCCGGGTCACGATCACCCGCATGGTCAACTCGCGTCCTGAGATGCGCCTGGCACCGGAACCACGCCGCCTTTGGCCACCACGCGAGCGCGTAACTCGACCGCCACCTCGGTGCCCAAAGCCGTGGCGCTGGCCAAATCACTCACCGCCCCACTCCTGCGCACCGTCTCAAGCGCCAGCACGCCGTCTGGGTCACCCCATGCCGCGTCAATCGTCAAGATCTCCCCGTCTAAGGTGGCATAGGCGGCCAGCGGCATGGAGCAACTCCCGCCCATGGCCCGGCTCACCGCGCGCTCGGCCGACACGGCCAACCAAGTCGTCTGGTGCGCCAGTGGCGTCAGTGCGTCAATCACGTCCTGTCGATCGGTTCGCACCTCAATCCCCAACGCGCCCTGCCCGGCCGCAGGCAGCATCTCGTGTGGCTCAAAACAGAACCGAATGCGCTCATTCAAGCCCAGTCGCTTCAACCCGGCAGAGGCCAGCACGATGCCGTCGTACAGGCCCTCGTCCAGCTTGCGCAAACGTGTGTCGAGGTTGCCACGCAAGGGCTCAATCACCAAGTCAGGGCGCAAAGCGCGCAGCAGCGCCATGCGGCGCAAACTGGAGGTGCCCACCACCGCGCCCTGCGGCAGATTCGCCAGCGAGTCGTATCGGTTGGACACAAAGGCGTCGCGCGGGTCTTCGCGCTCCATCACACAGGCCAGCGCAAACCCATCGGGCAGCTCCATGGGCACGTCTTTGAGCGAGTGCACAGCCAAGTCGGCACGGCCCTCCTCAATGGCCACCTCCAGCTCTTTCACGAACAAGCCTTTACCGCCCACCTTGCTCAAAGAGCGGTCCTGGATTTGGTCGCCTTGGGTGGTCATGCCCAGCAAAGCCACGGCATGACCGCACTGTGTCAAAAGGGCCATCACGTGCTCGGCTTGCCACATGGCGAGTCGGCTTTCTCGGGTTGCTATGGTCAGATGGCTCATGGTTCTCTAGGGTGAAGGCCGTAACCTGTATGTAATCTAAAAGGGGCCGGGAATGCTAGCATGACCGACTCACCTTTTGCCCCTCCCACTCCTCGAACCGCTATGTCCAAATCGCTGAAAACTGACGCCGCCCCCCGCACCAAAGACAATGAGCGCCCCTTGGTTGAAGACATTCGCCTGTTGGGTCGCATTCTGGGTGATGTGATTCGCGAGCAAGAAGGCGATGCCGCGTTTGAACTGATTGAGCAAATTCGCCAGCTCTCGGTCGCCTTTCGCCGGGATGCCGATCAGGAGGCCGACAAGACCTTGAAGAAGTTGCTCAAAGGCCTCACGGGGGACCAAACGGTCAGTGTGATTCGCGCCTTCACCTACTTCAGCCATTTGGCCAACATCGCCGAAGACCGGCACCACATTCGCCGCCGCGCTTTGTACGAGCGCGCGGGCGAGGCGCAAGAAGGCAGTGTGGAGGTGGCCTTGTCGCGCCTGCGCTGGGCGGGCATTTCGCAAAAAACCATTTCCGACACGCTGGCCACCAGTTTTGTGTCTCCCGTGTTGACGGCTCACCCCACTGAAGTGCAGCGCAAAAGCATTCTGGACGCCGAGCGGTTTATTGCCCAGTTGCTGGTCGCTCGAGACGACATCAAAGTGCGCGCCGCCTCCGTCAACATCAACAAAGACGCCCTCACGCCCCGCGAGTTGGCCGCTAACGAGTTGCAAATGCGCGCCCGCGTGCTGCAGCTGTGGCAGACCCGCTTGCTGCGCTTTAGCAAACTCACCGTGGCGGACGAGGTGGAAAACGCCCTCAGCTATTACGAAGCCACCTTTTTGCGTGAGATTCCCAAGCTCTACGCCAATCTGGAGCGCGAGTTAGGTGGCCAACCCGTGCACAATTTTCTGCGCATGGGCCAGTGGATTGGAGGCGACCGCGATGGCAACCCCAACGTCAATGCTGACACCTTGATTCACGCCCTGCGCCGCCAATCCGACATGGCCTTGCGCCACTTTCTGACGGAAGTGCACTACCTCGGCGGCGAGCTGTCGATGTCCGCCCTGCTGGTCGATTTCTCGCCCGCTATGCAAGCGCTGGCCAATGCGTCACCCGACACCAACGACCACCGCCAAGACGAGCCTTACCGCCGGGTGCTGATCGGTGTGTACGCCCGTCTGGCGGCCACCCTCAAGGCTCTGACGGGCGGCGAGGCGGCCCGCCATGCCGTGCCGCCACAAAACCCCTACCGGTCTGCGGCTGAATTCTTGGACAACCTGCGCACCATTGAAGAGTCCCTGCTGGCGCACCACGGCGCCGCCTTGGTGGGTCAGCGTCTGCGCCCGCTGATTCGTGCCGTTGAAGTGTTTGGTTTTCACTTGGCCACGGTGGATTTGCGCCAAAGCTCAGACAAGCACGAAGCCGTGGTCGCCGAACTGTTGGCCTACGCCCGCATTGAGCCGGGCTACTCCGATCTGGACGAGAGGGCCAAGCGGGCTTTGCTGATGCAACTGCTCAATGAAGCGCGCCCGCTGCGCGTGATGGGGGCCAACTACTCGGAGCACACGCAAAGTGAACTGCTGATTTTCGAGACCGCCAAGCTCATGCGCGAGAAATACGGCGTGGAGGCCATTCGCCACTACATCATCAGCCACACCGAAACGGTGAGCGACTTGCTCGAAGTGCTGTTGCTGCAAAAAGAGGTGGGCCTGATGCGCGGCACCCTCGACGCCGGCGCGGTGTGCGACCTGATTGTGGTGCCCTTGTTTGAGACCATCGAAGACTTGCGCAATGCCGCTCCCATCATGGGCGACTTTTATGCCCTGCCTGGCATCACCGAGCTGATACAACGCAGCGGTGCCGAGCAAGACATCATGCTGGGCTACTCGGACAGCAACAAAGACGGTGGTATTTTCACCAGCAACTGGGAGCTCTACCGGGCGGAGATTGCGCTGGTGGAACTGTTTGACCACCTGGCGGCCAACCTCAGTGGCACCGGCACGCAGCGCATTCAACTGCGCATGTTCCATGGCCGGGGTGGCACGGTCGGGCGTGGCGGCGGCCCCAGCTACCAAGCTATTTTGGCGCAACCGCCCGGCACCGTGCGGGGGCAAATTCGCCTGACTGAACAGGGCGAAGTCATTGGCTCCAAATACGCGAATCCCGAAATTGGCCGTCGCAATCTGGAAACCTTGGTGGCCGCTACGCTAGAAGCCACTTTGCTGCAGCCCACCAAATCGGCCACCCAGCCTTTCTTGAACACCGCCGCTGAGTTGTCCACGCGCAGCATGGCGGCTTACCGTGCTCTGGTCTATGAAACCCCTGGCTTCGCTGACTACTTCTTTGCTGCTACGCCGTTGAAGGAAATTGCAGAGTTGAACATTGGCTCCCGCCCGGCGTCGCGCAAAGCGTCACTCGCCATTGAAGATTTGCGCGCCATTCCTTGGGGCTTCAGCTGGGGCCAGTGCCGCTTGTTGTTACCGGGTTGGTATGGGTTTGGATCGGCCATTGAGCAGTTCTTGAGCGAAGGCAGTCCCGCCGTGCGCAAAGAAAAGCTGGCCTTGTTGCAACAAATGAACAAGCAATGGCCATTCTTCAGGTCTTTGTTGTCGAATATTGACATGGTGCTGGCCAAAAGCGACCTGGCACTGGCCTCGCTCTACTCCGAGCTGGTGACCCACACCCGCCAGCGCAAGAAAATTTTCACCGCCATTGAGACGGAGTGGCATCGCACCGCTGCGGCACTGACGCAAATCACCGGCGACAAACACCGTTTGACACACAACACCGCCCTGCAACGCTCGATTCGGCACCGGTTTCCGTACATTGACCCCCTGCATCACCTGCAGGTGGAGTTGGTGCGGCGTTACCGCGCCGGTGGCCAAGAAGATGACCGCATTCAACGCGGCATTCACATCTCGATCAACGGCATTGCAGCCGGTCTGCGCAATACGGGTTAAGCATCAAATGGGGCTCTATCCCTTATGGAGCCTGCGCAAGTAGCTATTGAATCAATAGCAAATTAACTTGCGCCTGAAACCATCTCTCGCACGGCGGACAACTGCCGTCGAGACACCATCAACACCTCATCAACACCATCCAAGCGCACTGCCCAGCCCTCGCCGTCGTCGGCATCGTGGTGCTTTTCTAGCGCGCGCACGGCACGGCGGGCGATCAAGGCGTTGCGGTGGATGCGCATGAAACGGTCTTTGAACTTGTCCTCCAACTCGTTCAAGGACGACTCCAACAAATAGGCGCGCGCCGCAGTGCGAACGGTCACGTATTTCAGCTCTGCTTTGAAGTACAGCACCTCCGAGACGGGCACCCGCTCGGCGCGACCCCGCTCCTGAATCAACAAAAAATCTTCAATCAAATCGGGCTCTGGCCCTTTTGAAGACTGCAGCAGCCGCTCTACTTTTTGTAGCGCCACCTGCAAACGTTCCAAACGCACGGGCTTGGTTAAATAGTCCACCGCATCCAGTTCAAAGGCCTGCAGGGCGTGCTGCGCATGGGCCGTCACAAACAGCACGGCAGGCGGCCGGGGCAAGGCCCGCAGGTGGGTCACCAGTGCCAGCCCATCAGCGCCCGGCATATGGATGTCAATCAGCGCCACATCTACCGTGTGATGCTGCAGCCACGCCAACGCCTGGGCCGCATTGGGCGCTTCGGCTTCCACGCGGGTGGCAGGACGGCTGCAGTCACCCAAGAGCGTGCGCAGCCGGGTTCGGGCCAGCAGCTCGTCGTCCACGATCAACACCGTCATCACCATGGACAGCCCTCTCGTTGCGTCACAGCGGCACCTGAATGCGAACCTGAAAGACGCCGTTTTGACAACCGCATTGGAATTGCCCCTGCACGTCGTGCAGCAAGTTCAAGCGGTCTCGCACATTGCGCAGTGCCAAGCCATGGCCCCGCTCCCCCGACCCTGCAGGCAGGGTGTTGCTCACTTTGATGACCACGGTTGTTCCTCGGCATTCTGTGGAGATGCGAATGTGGGCACCCTCCGCGCTGGGCTCTACGCCATGCTTCACCGCGTTTTCCACCAAGGGTTGCAACAACAAAGGGGGCAAACGAGCGCCCGAGGCTTTGGGGTCCAAAACCCACTCCAGTTGAATGCGATCACCAAAACGCACCTGCTCAATCGCCAAATAGCGCTGAGCCAACGCGATTTCATCCGCCAGCGTGACCGACTCGCCCTGCTCCATGAGGGCATGGCGAAACAAGTCACTCAAATCTTCCAGCATCGCCTCCGCTTTGGCGGGCTCCGCGCGCACCAAGGCAATGGCACTGTTCAGGGTATTGAACAAAAAGTGGGGGCGAATGCGCGCTTGCAACTCGGTCAGCCGTGCGGCCGTGGCCGCTGGCGTTTTGCCCTTGGCGCGCAACACCAAAGCCGCCACCAGTGCCGCAGACAGCAGCGCCCCCGCGAAGGCGCTGGCCAGCCAAGGCGCAGGGTTCAACACCTCCACCACGGCCAGTACGCCACAGCCATACAGCCCCGCCAAAGCGCCCAGCACCATGCCAGCGCCTTGCTGCGCCCAGGCATTCAAGCGCGCCAGCACAGTTTTCAGGCTACAAGCAACGATCAACCACAACAAAGTCGCCGGCAAAGCCCCACCCGTGAGCAGCGACATTTGCGTCAACCACCCCATGGCGCTGCTGGCACCAAACATCGCCGCGACCGCGACCACGGCCTCCACAAACAGCACCGCTCGCAGCACCACACCCACATGACAGGCGTCAAAAATCAACACGCGTCCCAGTGCAGGCTCGGCGGTCGGCGGGGCCGATTCCTGGAAGGTCGATAAAATTTGAGTGTCTTTCATCAATAATCAAAGGGTGTTCACCGGACCGTCGCGCAGACTGCGCGGGTCTGATTATTGATGAACTTTGGCTGCAAGCTCAACCCACAACACCGGCTCGTTAAGCGCCCTCCTCCCGATCTATGTCAAACAATCAATTCGAAAAAAAATCGCAAGCGTGGTCGGCCCTGTTCTCGGAACCCATGAGCGATCTGGTCAAGCGCTACACCTCCAGCGTGTTTTTTGACAAGCGTTTGTGGCAGGCCGACATCACCGGCTCACTGGCCCACGCCGACATGTTGGCGGCCCAAAACATCATCAGTGCCGAAGACCTGAGCGCCATTCAAAGCGGCTTGGGCACGATTGCCCAAGAAATTGAAGCGGACCAATTTGAATGGAAGCTCGACCTAGAAGACGTGCACCTCAATATCGAAGCGCGCTTGACCGAGTTGGTGGGCATTGCAGGCAAACGCCTGCACACCGGGCGCAGCCGCAACGACCAAGTCGCCACCGACGTGCGCCTGTGGTTGCGCAGCGAGATTGACCTGATCAGTGGACTGTTGTCTGACCTGCAAATCGCCTTGATCGAAGTGGCGGAGCAAAACGTGGATGTGATCATGCCCGGCTTCACCCACCTTCAAGTGGCGCAACCCATCAGCTTTGGACACCACATGCTGGCCTATGTGGAGATGTTCAGCCGCGACGCCGAACGCATGGCCGATGTGCGCCGTCGCACCAACCGCCTGCCCCTGGGCGCTGCCGCCTTGGCGGGCACCAGCTACCCGCTGGACCGCGAACGTGTGGCCAAGACACTGGGCATGATTGATGCGCAAGGCGTGCCGCAGGTGTGCCAAAACTCGTTGGATGCGGTGAGTGACCGTGACTTTGCGATCGAGTTCACCGCCGCTGCCTCGCTGTGCATGGTGCACATCAGTCGCTTCAGCGAAGAACTCATTTTGTGGATGAGCCAAAACTTTGGTTTTGTGCACATTGCCGACCGTTTCACCACCGGCAGTTCCATCATGCCGCAAAAGAAAAACCCCGATGTGCCGGAACTGGCCCGTGGCAAAACCGGCCGCGTCGTGGGCCACCTGATGGGCCTCATCACTTTGATGAAAGGCCAACCACTGGCTTACAACAAAGACAACCAAGAAGACAAAGAACCCCTCTTTGACACCGTGGACACGCTCAAAGACACCTTGCGCATTTTTGCCGAGATGGTCGGCGGCCAGTTGAACGCCAGCACCGGCGTCAAAGAAGGCGGCATCACCGTGAAGCCCGAAGCCATGGAAAGCGCGGCGCTCAAAGGCTACGCCACCGCCACGGATTTGGCCGATTACTTGGTCAAAAAAGGGCTGCCCTTCCGCGATGCGCATGAGACCGTGGCCCACGCGGTCAAGGCCGCCATCGCCCACCAAGTCGATTTGTCGGAGTTGCCCCTGCAAGTGCTGCAAGGCTTTAACGCCAGCATTGAGAAAGATGTGTACGACGTGCTGAGTTTGCGCGGCTCGCTCAACGCCCGCAACATTTTGGGCGGCACCGCGCCCACGCAAGTGCGTGCTCAAATCGCCCGCCACCGTGCGCGTCTGGCCTGAAGCGACGCCGTGAGGGCGGGTCGGCCATGAACGAAAACGCCGCTCGCCAAGTCACCCTGGTTCGGGCCATTGAAGAGGCTGATTCGAACCACGACATCCTGAGCAAGGACGACCGGCTGTACGCCACCCGCAGCGCTCTGGAGTTGGCGCGGTGGGAAGTGGCTGACACCAAGGAGGCGTTCACCCCTTCGCTGTTTTTGCAAAAGCGGGCGGAGCAACTTTTGCTGAAACTCGGTGAGCGGCACCCTAGCCTGAGCCGCTTGACCTCACCCCGCGCGTGGCTCCGTTGGCTGGCGGCAGCGCTGCCTCTTGTGGCCTTGCTAACCGGGGTGATGGTGGACCGCGTGACAAACCCCAACCGGGTGGACTTGCTGTCTGCGCCCCTGCTTTTGATTCTTCTGTGGAACCTCGTGGTCTATCTCTGGCTGCTGGCCTGGGGATTGGTCGCCTGGGTAAAAAAGACACCCTATCGACCTTGGCGCTGGGCTGGGGGCGGGCACCCCACAACCGCTGGCACTCTCAAATTGCCACCCCCTTTGGCCCAAGCGATGGCTCAGTTTGCAGCGGAATGGTTGCGCTTGAGCGCACCGTTAATGCAAGTGACTTTGGCGCGCGCCATTCATTTGAGTGCGGCGCTTTTTGCGCTGGGTGCCATTGGCTCACTGGTGCTTCGCGGGCTGTTCACGCAATACCGCGCAGGCTGGGAAAGCACGTTTTTAAACGCTGAACAGGTGTACGCCCTGCTTGACCGGTTGTTTGCCCCGGCGATGGCACTGTTTTCACTGCCCGGGTTTTCATTAACCGACGTACAAGCGTTGCGCGACACCGCCTCCGCCTCGCCTGACACGGGGGCCCAATGGGTCGTGTTGTACAGCGCCACCCTCACGCTGTGGGTGGTCCTGCCGCGTCTGGCGCTGGCTGCCATGGCGTGGGTGAAGGAGCGTCGCCTGCGCCAGCACCTCCCGCTTGATTTGAATCAGCCGTACTTTCGCCAACTCACCGCCGGTCTAGACGGGGCCGCGGCGGCTTGGGTGCAGGTGTTTCCTTACAGTTTTGCCCTCAATGCCGCTCACCAACAAGGCCTGTTAAAAATAGCGCGGTCGCTCTGGGGTGAGAACACCCAAGTTCAATGCCAAACCAGCACTGCCTATGGCGAAGATGCCGTCCTGCCCCCGCCCAACGCCGCTGGACCAGCCGCCTCACTGACGGTGGCCCTGTTCAACCTGAGCGCCACGCCAGAGCGTGAAAACCAAGGCGAATTTTTAGACCAGTTAACCCGAATCTCGGCAGGCAACTTGGCCCTGTGGGTGGACGACTCTGCTTACAGTGAGCGCTTAGGCAGCCAAACAGGCGGAACCGACCGGCTGAACGAACGCCAAGCCCTGTGGCTGCAATTTGGTGCACTGCATCAACTGCCCGTGACCGTTGTTCGCCTCCTACCACCCGCGCGCCCATGACCCCACCGCCTGTTCAAATTCAGCTGGCCCTGATCTCCCACACCAACGCGGGCAAAACCACGCTGGCTCGCACGTTGATGGGGGTGGACGTGGGTGAGGTTCGGGATGCGCCGCATGTGACCACCCTGTCCGAATCCCACACCCTGCTGTCAACCCCGACTGGCGACACGCTCAAGCTGTGGGACACCCCCGGTTTTGGGGATTCGGTGCGACTGTTCAAACGCTTGAATGCGTCTGGCAACCCGATTGGCTGGTTCATGCGCGAAGTGGTGGACCGCTACGTCGACCGGCCTTTTTGGCTGAGCCAGCAGGCCATTCGCACCGCCAAAGAGGCTGCTGACGTGGTGCTGTACTTGGTCAACGCCTCCGAAGACCCGCAGGATGCGGGCTACTTGGCGTCTGAGATGAACATCTTGCAGTGGTTGGGCAAACCGGTGGTGGTTTTGCTCAATCAAATCGGAGCGCCCCGCCCGCACGAGGAAGAAGCGTTAGAGATTTCCCGCTGGGCCGACCACCTCGCCGTGTACCCGGTGGTGAAAACCGTGCTGCCGCTGGACGCGTTTTCTCGCTGCTGGGTGCACGAGCGGGTGTTTTTTGCTGCCGTTTCGCAGTGGATTGCGCCAGACAAACAAGCCGCCTACGCACGACTCAACCAGGTCTGGACAGAAAGCAATGAAGCCCGCCTGCAGGCGGCCATGGCGCTGATGGCGGGCCAGATCATGGCCGCCGCGCAGGACAAGGAGCGCCTGACGGACACAGACAGCGCCCTGCTGGGAACGGTGCTGAGCGCCATCGGACTCGGCAAGCGGCGCGAACACAAACGCCAGGTCACGGCGATGGATGCCCTGGTGGCGCGCCTGAACGAGCGCCTCACCGCCACCACAGCGCAACTGCTCACGCTCTACCGCCTCGACGCAGGCGATGCCCACCAGATCAACAAGCAGGTGCAACAGGCTTTTGTGGTGCGCGAAACCGTGGACACCACCCAAGCCGGTTTGCTGGGTGGCCTGATTTCAGGCGCAGCCACAGGACTTTCAGCCGACATTGTGAGCGGGGGGCTCAGCTTTGGCGCGGGTGCGTTGATCGGCGGCATTGTGGGTGCCCTGACAGCAGCCGGGGCCACGTGGGCGTTCAACGCTTCGACGGACCGGCAAGACCCGCATGTGCGGTTTTCAAGTGAGTTTTTGCGCACCCAGGTGGTTGCTGGCCTGCTGCGCTATCTGGCCGTAATTCACCACGGACGAGGCCGAGGGTTGTTCATCGAATCGGAGGCCCCCACTTTTTGGCAAGCCGAGGTGGAAGCGGCCGTGCTGGTGCACGAAGAGGCCTTGACCAACGCGCTGGACAATGCGTCTGACCGGCCAACGTCCAACCTCGCCTTGGCGCAATTCACCGACCTGTTGAATGCCCTCGCGCGGGACGTTCTGACGCGGCTCTACCCTCAGGAGTGAGCGTGTTGCTGCCACAGCGAGAGTTGCTCGGGCAGTGACGCCAACGAGCGCACCACTTGCACACCCGTTATCGCCCGCTGCTTGAGAGCCGGGTGGCTGCCGCCCGCCCAAATGTGGGTGGTGGGCGGCAACAACGCCCGCAGTTCAAGCAAGCCCGACGTCACGGCACGCGCGCTGACCACTGGGGTAAAGCTCAATGCCACGATGTCGGCCCGGTGCGCTGCCGCCGCCTTGGCAATGTCAGCAATCGGCGTCTGGGGCCCCAAAGACAGGCACTGACAGCCCTCTAACGCGAGCAAGGTCTCGACCATCAATAGCCCCAGCGCATGGGGCTCGCCCGGAAAGCTGGTCAGCAGCACCCGAGGCATGCCCACCGATGGAGCGCTGGGCATGCCTGACAGCGCATGGCGCAGCACCCGGGTCACGCTCTCGGTGTAAATGTGCTCCTCAAAAATTTGAAACCGCCCCGCCAGCCACGCCTCCCCCACGGCTGCGGTGAGGGGTGCCACCAGCTGCGTCACAAAATTCACCAGTCCCGATCGCGCAGCGGTTTGACTCAATAGCTGTCGCAACGCGGGCGCGTCATGGCACTGAATGAGGTCCATGAAAACCATCAAATCAGGTGAAGTTGTCGCATGCCGTTCCGCCCGCTTCGTGGCCACAACCGGCGCTGCCAAAGCCTGCAGTGCTCTCATTTCAAGTGCAACGATGCCCCCCGGACGGTGGCCCGCGTCCATCAAGCGCCGAATCACACGCAGTCGCTCCACCTGCTCCGCCGGGTAAGCGCGGTCTCCCGCCGTGTCGCGCTCGGGTTGCGGAAACCCGTAGCGGCGCTCCCAAACGCGCAGTGTGTCTTTGGACAAACCGGTGGCGCGCTCCACAGCCGCAATAGAACTGTGAAGCACAGGGTCCACCACGCGCTCAGTCATGTTTTTTCTCGAAAAAATGAATCCAAAACTCTGTGGGCGACGTATTCAACATAGACCGTATTAAACACCAGTTAGACAAAGCATGTTTAAATGCAATTTTGTCTTAGACAAAAACAGGTTAAATTACTTTTTGTCCACCCCTTGGGGTCAGGAGCACGCATGAAAATAGCCATCGTCGGGTCTGGAATTTCCGGTCTCGCTGCCGCCCACCGTCTCAATGCCGAGGCGAACATCACCTTATTTGAGGCCGGTGATTACTTTGGTGGCCACACCCACACGGTCGATGTGACCTTGCCCACGCCACAAGGCGAGGTCACCCATGGCGTGGACACGGGCTTTTTGGTGTTCAACGAACGCACTTACCCGCAACTGATTGCCCTGTTTGCTGAACTCGGCGTGGCGACAGCCCCGTCTGAGATGTCGTTCTCCGTGAAGGTACCCGGCGCTTTGAAGGGCCGCACGCTGGAGTGGAGTGGTGCCAATTTATCCACCGTGTTTTCGCAGCGGCGCAACTTGTTCAACCCGCGTTTTCTGCGCATGCTGGCCGACTTGATGCGCTTTAACGCCCTCACCACCCGCATCGCCTTGGCGCAAGAAGAGGCCGCGTTGATGCAACCCTTGGGTGAGTTTTTGACCACCCATCGGTTTGGCGATGCGTTCAGAGATTGGTACTTTTTGCCCATGCTGGGTTGCATCTGGAGCTGCCCCACCGACCAAATGCTGAAGTTCCCGGTGGCCACGTTGATTCGGTTTTGCCACAACCACGGCTTGCTGCAGGTCAGCGACCGCCCCCAGTGGCACACCGTGGCCGGCGGCGCGCGCCAGTATGTTGAAAAAATCGTGGCACCGATTGCGGACAAGCGGCTGAACACCCCCGTGCGACGCATTGAGCGGGATGCGGCGGGCGTGCGCATCACCACCGATGCGGGCACCGAACACTTTGACCGCTTGGTGCTGGCCACGCATTCAGACCAAGCGCTGGCCCTGCTGGGCAATCCTTCAGCCCAAGAGCGTGAAATTTTGGGCGC
>JAGODZ010000204.1 GCA_017997975.1 Rhodoferax sp. | reverse complement strand
GGCACCAAGTCAGCGCGCAAACGTTCCAAGCTGAAAGGGGCCGAAGGGTGAGTCGTTGGGGATTGCGGCACCAATTGGCCGACATTAAAGACCAATCCGGCGCGCAAAGCCACAAACATCGCCGCTGAGAGCGGAATGAGCTCCAGCACCAGCACCCGCACCACCATTTGTAATGCGTACTGGGACAAGCCATAGCTCAGGGCGGTGACCACCACCACACGAATCAGCACCAAACTGAGCAAGGTGGACATCACCGTGAACCACGGCAACACCTCCCAGGTATTGCGATAAATGTAACGCGAGGTGACCGCGCGGTGACGGCGGTTGTAGGTACTTGGGGACAAGGCCATCACCAGCACCGCGGCGCCAAAGTGAATCATGAACCACCAACTGGCCGCTGTTTGCAGTACGGCGCGGCCCCAAGGGGAGGCAACGGGATTCAAGGTGGGGCGGACGGGCATCCCGGCATGATAGCGAGCCCGATGTGCACGACAAAGAACAACACACGGGTCGGTTCAATCGATATACTGATTTTTTAAACGGGGAATCCCTTTAGCTTCACAGACATCAGATCCCGAATCGTCGCCGCTTTTTCACTACGGTTATGTTGGAAAAACTACTTGAATTTTGGTTTCATGAAATCGATCCCAACCAATGGCGGGTTGTGGATCCGTCATTCGATGCCTTACTGAAAGAGCGCTACTTGGCTTTGTTGGCGCAAGCCTGCGCTGGCGAATTGTTCGCGTGGCGTGCACAACCCAGAGGGCGCTTGGCCGAGGTGATTGTGTTGGATCAGTTCTCACGCAATATTCATCGTGGCACACCATTGGCCTTTTCCCAAGACCCCATGGCGCTGGCCTTGTCGCAAGAAGCGGTCGCCGCAGGTGCCCTATCAGGGCTCAATGAAGAGGAGTGCAGTTTCCTCCTGATGCCCTATATGCACAGCGAGTCCCGGGTCATTCATGCGCAGGCAGAAACATTGTTCAAGCAGCATGGGCCGTCTCGCTACGAACCCGAGTTAAAGCACAAGGCCATCATTGATCGCTTTGGCCGCTATCCCCATCGCAACAAGATCCTGAGTCGGGTGTCAACCGCAGAAGAAATTGAATTCCTCAAGTTGCCAGGGTCCAGTTTTTAATGTCGCTTGCCTGATTCGGTTCATCATTGAACGCCAACAACTGGCGTACTTTGAATAAAAGGTTTCAGTGAAAATTGCTCACATCCTCGGCACCGTGCTTGTTTGCCTTTAGGCCGCAATGAAGCCACTCCCCATGAAATCTGCTGTTTTGGTCATCGATGTCCAGCAAGGCCTTTGCGAAGGTGAGGGCGCGCCGTTCGATTGCCCTGCCACCCTTCAGCGCATCAACCAAGTCACCCACCAAATGCGGTTGGCCAAAGGGCTGGACGTGCAGTCAAGCGACCTCAAGGTACGCAAAACAACACCGGACGCGTTTTTGCGAACCAACCTTGACGTGGGCACCAGTGCAGCGCCACGGTGTGTTATTAATTGCTATTGAATCAGTAGCTGCTCGCGCAGAGCACACCTGGGTTAGCGCCCTAAATGCCTTAAAAGCCCTAAAAGATGTAAAACTTGAAGGGCGGGGAAAATAGCCCGGTGTTCGGCGCCCGCGTCGGGCAGTCGGTTCGCTCTGTCCTTTATTCACCACCCACCGCAATGCACGCCTTTTACGCCGATCATTTTGTACTGCCATTGCCCGAGGGGCACCGGTTTCCCATGGCCAAGTACGCCATGCTGCGCGAGCGCTTGCAGGTGGCGTTGCCTTCGATTCAATTCAATGAAGCCCTGTCGGCAGGCGTTGACGAACTGGCTTTGGTGCACACCCCCCGCTACATTGATGCGGTGTTGCAAGGCACCCTGACGGCGACCGAGCAGCGTGAAATTGGCTTTCCGTGGAGCACCGTGATGGCGGAACGGGCGCGTCGCTCAGTGGGGGCCACTTTGCAAGCGGCTCGTGCGGCCTTGGGCGGGGGCGGACTTGCCGCCAATTTGGCCGGTGGCACCCACCACGCGTACCCCGACAAGGGCAGCGGATTTTGTGTTTTCAACGACATTGCAGTGACGACACGTCAGATGCAGGCCGAGTTCTCCGCCCCGGGGCGCACCTTGCAAGTGGCCGTGGTGGATTTGGACGTGCACCAAGGCGACGGCACCGCGTTTATTCTGGGCAGCGACCCGGATGTGTTCACCTTGTCGTTGCATGGCGCCAAAAACTTCCCCGTTCGCAAGCAAAAAAGCCACTGTGATTTGGGCTTGCCCGATGGCTGCGAAGACGCCGAGTACCTGCGCACGCTGACCCAAGGGCTGGCGCAACTGGACCAACATTTCACGCCAGAACTGGTCATTTACCTAGCCGGTGCTGACCCGCACGAAGGCGACCGCTTGGGCCGCTTGGCGCTCACCGATGCCGGCATGCAAGCGCGAGACGAGCAGGTGTTGGAGTGGGCCTTGCAACGCCGAGTGCCGCTGGTCATGGTGATGGGCGGCGGTTATGGGCATGACATTGAAACCACGCTTCGAGTGCAAATGACGACTTACCGGGTGGCCAACGCGGTGTGGCACCGTTGGCATGGCTTGCCACTCGCTGCCCCTTGTCAGACTTAAACCCCGGAGCTTGCCACTGATGCCATTTGAACTGCGTTTTGATTCTGCGGATGCGTTGGCACCTTGGCAACCCGTGAACGATGGCGTCATGGGTGGACGGTCAAACAGTCTCTTGCGATTGGGGGGTGAAGGCCACGCGGTGTTTGAAGGCGTCGTGTCGTTGGAAAACGGTGGCGGCTTTGCGTCTGTTCGGGCCACCACCTCGGCGCTGGCGGCTCAAGCCGTCGTGGGCTACAGGCTCACCGTGCGGGGTGACGGCAAGCGCTACAAGTTCAATTTGCGCACCGACGCGGCTTTTGACGGGGTGAACTACCAAGCTGAGTTTTTTCCGCCAAACGCGCAGTGGGCCACTATTGACCTGCGCTTGGCCGCCTTTGTGCCCCGCTACCGAGGCCGGGTGGTGGTGGATGCCGCCGTGCTCGATCCCTCCACCGTGCGGCAAGTGGGATGGATGATTGCGGCGCAACAAGCGGGCCCCTTTCAACTGGGCATTCGGTCGGTCCACGCCCTGTTTTAAAGGCCTGCGGCCGGGCCACGGGTTGCACGTCAATCCCCCCTCAAAAGCATCAATTTGGCACGCTTGATACAGTCATTGCCATGGCAAGAACGCGCGCTTTGGTTTGGTTTAAACGTGATTTACGGGTGCACGATCACGCGCCGCTTCTGGCCGCCCAAAGCTGCGATTCAACCGTCGCGCTTTTTGTGATGGAGCCCGAATGGCTGCAAAGTTCTGAGTGTGATGCCAGCCATGTCGACGCTACTTTGGCGTGCCTTGACGAGTTACGCCATGCGCTGGCACTGCGCGGTGTGCCTCTGCTGGTGAAGGTGGGTTCCGTGCTTCCGGTCTTTCAAACGTTACAGCAAGACTACGCCTTCACGCACCTGCTCAGCCATGAAGAAACCGGCCCTGGCTGGAGCTATACCCGCGACGTGCAAGTGGGGCGCTGGTGCACTGGGCACGGGGTGCTTTGGCAAGAGTTTGCGCAAACAGGGGTGGTGCGGCGACTGCGCTCGCGCCAAGGGTGGGCGGGCCGCTGGCAAGCGCGCATGGAGACGCCGCTGCACCGGCTGCAAGGCGGCTTCAATGGGGGGGAGGGTGGGCTTTCTGAATTGGCGTTAGACGACCTGCCGACCTTGGCAGCGCTGGGGGTGGCACCGCACCAGAAAACCCGACAGCCCATGGGTGAGCGAGCGGCCCGCCACACCTTGAAATCATTTCTTCAAGGCCGGGGCCGCGACTACCGCCGATCGATGTCCAGCCCCTTGTCCGCTGAGGACGGTTGCAGCCGATTGAGCCCGCACTTGACCTTTGGCACGCTCTCAATGCGCACCGTGCACCAAGCGACCGTGGTCAGCATGGCCCAAACGCAAGACCGAGCGCTGGCCTACGGCCTCAAAGGTTTTTCCAGCCGCTTGCGCTGGCACTGCCATTTCATGCAGAAGCTGGAGAGCGAGCCCGCGATTGAGTTTCAAAACTTTTCACGCGCTTGCGATGGCCTGCGCCCCGGTGATGTGGTGGGCGGTGCGCCACCATTTGACGAGGAGGACGACGCTCGTTTTCAAAGCTGGTGCGAAGGCCGCACGGGCTACCCCATGGTGGATGCGTGTATGCGCTCGTTGGTTGCCACCGGTTGGCTGAACTTTCGCATGCGCGCGATGTTGGTCAGCTTTGCGTCCAACCACCTGTGGCTGCACTGGCGCGATACCGGCATTTTTTTGGCCCGCCAGTTTCTTGACTTTGAGCCCGGCATTCACTGGAGCCAAATGCAGATGCAAAGCGGCACCACGGGCATCAACACCCTGCGCATGTATTCGCCCACCAAACAGGCGCAAGACCACGACCCGCAAGGCGTGTTCATTCGCCGCTGGGTGCCTGAGCTGGCGCGGGTGCCGCTGCCTTACTTGGCCGCGCCTTGGACCATGGACATTGCGGTGCAGCACATGGCGGGCTGCCTCATTGGGCACGACTACCCTGCACCGGTGGTGGATGACAAGACGGCCATGAAGGCGGCCAAAGACCGCATGTATGGTTTGCGTGGCACGGCAGCCGCACACCAAGAGGCCGGGCAAGTGCAGGAGCGCCACGGCTCGCGCAAGAGCGGCTTGCCGCCGACCACCCAACGCCGCCATAGCGCACGCAGTCAAAAAGTGGCGGCCATCCCCAGCACCCAAGGCGATTTATTTGGACCCGACACCGCATGAAAAACGACTTCAAAGGCAACAAGCAATCGCTGCCGAGCAAGCTGTGCGCGGTGTGTGGGCGCACCATGACTTGGCGCAAAGCTTGGGCCAAAAACTGGGCGTCAGTGCTGTACTGCTCGGATGCCTGCCGGGCTAACAAAAAAGAGAAACCTAAAAATGGCTGAACAAAACATTCGCAACCTCGTGCTCGTGCTGGGCGACCAGTTGGATGAAGCCTCCAGCGCCTTGGATGGGTTTGACCCCGCGCAAGACATTGTTTGGATGGCGGAGGTGGCGCAAGAGTCAGAGCATGTGTGGTCGGCCAAACAACGCATTGCCGTGTTCTTGAGCGCCATGCGCCACTTTGCGCACCACCTGCAAGCGCGGCAATGGCCAGTGACTTACACCCCACTGGATGCGCCTGACAACCCGGGCAGCTTGGGGGCCGTGTTGACCGCCGACATCGCCCGCCTTCAACCCGCTGGGTTGGTGATGACTGCTCCGGGCGACTGGCGGGTGTTGCAAGCCATCCGGGCCGTGGCCGTGGCAGCGGGGCTGCCTTTAGACCTGCGAGATGACCGTCATTTTTTCACCACTGTGCGTGACTTTGCGGCCCACATCAAAGGCAGAAAACAGCTGCGCTTGGAGTATTGGTACCGAGAACTGCGCCAGAAAAACAGCATTTTGATGGCGGGTGAGCAACCGGAGGGCGGCCAATGGAACTTTGATGCCGACAACCGCGAATCGTTTGGCAAAGCGGGGCCAGTGAATGTGCCGCCCCCCACGCGCTTTGAGGCGGACGCCATCACACAAGAGGTGATCGCGCTGGTTAACGCCCGCTTCGCGACCCACCCTGGCACGTTAGCCACCTTCGGCTGGCCGGTGACCCGCGCGCAGGCGTTGGAAGCGATGCACGCTTTCATTAGCCAACGCTTGCCCTTGTTCGGTCAATACGAAGATGCCATGTGGTCGGGGGAGCCTTGGCTGTACCACTCGCACTTGTCGGTGGCTCTGAACCTCAAGCTGCTGAACCCGCGCGAGGTGGTGCAAGCCGCTGAAGACGCTTACCGCGCTGGGCACGCGCCACTGGCCGCTGTGGAAGGTTTTATTCGCCAAATTTTGGGCTGGCGCGAGTTTGTGCGGGGTATTTACTGGACGCAAATGCCTGAGTACTTGGAGCGCAACGCACTAAACGCGCAAGCACCCTTGCCTGCGTTTTACTGGACGGGCGACACCGACATGGCCTGCCTGAAAGACGCCATCACCCAAACGCTAGAGCACGGCTACGCCCACCACATTCAGCGC
>JAGODZ010000033.1 GCA_017997975.1 Rhodoferax sp. | reverse complement strand
TGATTGCCTATGAAACGCAGTCACGCGAAGGGCTGGTCATTGACGAAGGGGTGATTGTTGAGATCGTTCGCCCTGGTACCGGCGACCCGGTGGCCCCGGGTGAGGTGGGGGAGGTCGTGGTGACCACCTTGAACTCCACGTACCCGCTGATTCGATTTGGAACCGGTGATTTATCGGCCGTGCTGGTCGGGCCCTGTCCGACGGGACGCACCAACACCCGTATCAAGGGGTGGATGGGGCGCGCCGATCAAACCACCAAAGTGCGTGGCATGTTTGTGCACCCCAGTCAGGTGGCAGACATTGTGCGCCGCTTCCCTGAAGTGGTGCGCGCTCGCTTGGTGGTGAGTGGCGAGATGGCCAATGACGCCATGACCCTCAAGGTGGAAACGGCTTGCAGCGGTCCCGATGACTTGGTGGGCAAGCTCAGCGAGGCGATTCGTGAGGTCACCAAGCTGCGGGGTGCTGTCGAGTTGGTGTCGGTGGGGAGTCTGCCCAATGATGGCAAAGTCATTGAGGACGCACGCAGTTACGCGTGATGGGGTTGCCGGGCGTAGGCTCCTATCACCCGGTTACACGTGAAGCGTTAAACGCCCCAGACGACATCGTCTCCGTCAGATTCGCAGCGGCGCAGCATGTCCATGAACGGCAGGGCGCGTTGGCGAAGTGACACATCGGCGTAAACCGGAGTTGGTTCACCATTGGCCAGCGCTTCGGCCGCTGCGGCTTCTCGTGCGATTTCTTCTGCTGTGATCGCGTCGTGCAATGCGACCAAGGCGGCAGGAATTTGTTCGGCCTGAATAATGCCTTTGTTGGAGGCGCCATTGGCGGTGTCACGCCCCAGAAGGGTCAAAATCTGCTCCGCATGGGGCTGCAGCATGATAATGTCGCCGGTGTTTTTGGATTTGAATTTGAAGAGCATGGTGGTCCTGTTGTGGTTGTTCCTTTCAATACTACACCGCCTGAGCGTCCCCTTCCGTCCTACCCGCGTTGGCGCTGGCTGGCGGTAGCCGCAAGTGCGCTGTGGGTGCTGGGTTTCGGTGTCGGATGCGCCGACGGCCGCTACTATTTCCAGGCGGTGAGTGGGCACGTGCAGGTGATGCAGTCTGCCCGCCCGGTTGAACAGTGGTTGGCCGATGAGCAGGTGTCACCTGAGCTGAAGCAGCGCTTGCAGTTGTCGCAGCGAATTCGTCAGTTCTCGGTCACTGAGCTCCATTTGCCCGACAACGAGAGCTACCGTCGCTTCGCCGATTTGAAGCGGCGTGCCGTGGTGTGGAATGTGGTGGCCGCACCCGAGTTGTCCTTGACCCTTTACCAGTGGTGCTTTCCTGTGGTGGGGTGCGTGACGTACCGCGGTTATTACGACGAGGCCGAGGCTCAGGCCGAAGCGGCGTCGCTGCGGCTTCAAGGCCTGGAGGCCCGAGTCTATGGCGTGCCCGCTTATTCCACTTTGGGTTGGTTGAATTGGGCCGGTGGCGACCCCCTGTTGAATACCTTCATTCGTTACCCAGACGGTGAGCTGGCCCGCATGGTGATTCATGAGTTGGCACATCAAGTGCTGTATGTCAAAGACGACACCCCGTTCAACGAATCCTTTGCCACGGCCGTCGAGCGACTGGGGGGGCAGCGTTGGTTGGCTGAAGAGGGGTCGCCCGAGGCGCGCCAGCAGTACGAAGCGTTCGATGCACGGCGTCGGCAGTTTCGCGCTTTGTCTCTTGCCACGCGCCGCCATTTAGAGGGTATTTACGAACAAAATAGGGCTCTAACCCTTGATAGCGTTGTGGCAGTAGCTATGAAAAACGAAGCAATTGCAAAATTCAGATCGGACTACCAGCGCCTCAAAACCACGTGGAATGGGTACGGTGGGTACGACGCTTGGGTGAGCGATGCCAACAATGCGGCGTTTGGCGCTCAGGCTACTTATGATGAATGGGTGCCCAGTTTTGAAGCCTTGTTTGAGCGGGAAGGTCGGGACTGGCCCCGGTTCTACGACGCTGTTAAACGCTTGTCTGGCCTACCCGCTCAAGAGCGAACCGACGTTTTAAAAAACCTACCTTTGGAGAATTCCCGTGGCTGATCTTCACATCTTGCGCGACCACCGTCTGGGCTTGAGTGGTGCCCGAAAAGTGGCTTTTCAATGGGCCGAACACGCTGAAAAAGAGTTTGGCATGGACTGCACCTACGAAGAAGGGGCAGCCCATGACGAAGTGTGCTTCACACGCTCTGGGGTCAACGGCACCTTGGTGGTGACCAAAGACCGGTTCGAGTTGAACGCGAAACTGGGGTTTTTGCTGGGGACGTTTAAGGCAACGATTGAGAGTGAAATCGTTAAAAACCTGGATCAACTGCTTCATGCCAAGCCGCCGGTGAAGCGCGCGGCAAAGAAAAAGTAAAGCCGTCAATCCGCCGGGTGGCTTAGCTCAGCGATTCAATCAAGTCAACGTATTGCTGCATGGCGTCTGCATTGCTGGTGCCTTTGAGCCCGTTCCAAGCATCCCACTTCGCGCGGCCAACCATGTCACTGAAGCCTGGTTTTTTGTCGGCGTTGTCGCCAACGCTGCCTTGTTTGTAGAGGGCATACAACTTGAGCAAGGTCATGTTGTCGGGGCGCTCGGTCAGGTTTTTTGAGTTGGCAACGGCTGCTTCAAATTGGGTTTGTAGGTCTGACATATTTTTCTCCGAATAAATTACGAAACCACCCTATTGGGTTGGTACGCTGTATCTTACGATTCGTTTTGCTTACAGAATAGAGAACCTTCCCAAGAGAGCCCCCATGGTCACCAAAATTAAGACGAAGCAGCCTGTCATGGCCCCGTGCAATTCGGAAGACGGTGTGGATTTGGGCCTCCCTGCGGAGGGCCATGCGGCGGGGAGTGCCGCGCCATCCGCACGCATGAGCAAGGTCGACACCGCTTGGCTGCGCATGGACGGCGAACACAATCTGATGATGATTGTGGGGGTCTGGATTCTGAAGCCCGGCTTGAAGCTCCAAGAGGTGTCGGCTCGCATTGAGTCGCGGCTTCTCAAATTTCCGCGCTTTGGGCAACGCGTTCACCAAGATGCCACGGGGGCGAGTTGGGTCACCGACGCCGACTTTCGCATTGAGCGCCACGTGGTGGCCGAGGTCTTACCCCCCGTGACGAAGGGGCAAGAACAACTAGCGCTGCAGAACCGGCTGGCTGAGTTGGCCATGGAGCCGCTGGACATCCACCACCCGTTGTGGCAATTTCGCTTGGTCGAAGACTACCAAGGCGGCTCGGCCCTGATGTGCCGCATCCACCATTGCATTGCCGATGGGCTGGCGTTGATTGCGGTCACCCAGTCGATGGTGGACGGCGGAATGGAGCCTCCCACCCCTCGCCACCCTGCGCCTGGGCATGACGGCTTAGAGGGGGTCGAGGAGTGGATTGCTGACACCCTGGTCAAGCCCTTTACCGAGGTCACCGTGAAAGCACTGGACGTGGCGGGGGATGGCGTGGTGGGCGCGCTGGGGCTGTTGCTGGATCCCAGAAAAGGGTTGGAGCAAGGCTTGGAGAAGGGGCTTGCCAGTTCGGCGGGGCTGGCCAAGCTGGCCTACCAACTCATGCGGGATGGTGCCTCCTTGGCGCTGATGCCAGACGACTCGCCTACCCGTTTGAAGGGGGTGCCAGGCGCATCGAAGCGGGTGGCTTGGTGTCAACCGATTCCATTGGCCGAGGTGAAGGCGATTGGTCAGGCTTTGAACTGCTCCATTAATGATGTGCTGCTCAGTTGCGTGGCGGGGGCGTTGGCGCAGTACATGAAGTCGTTTGGCGATGACACGACGGGTAAAGAGGTGCGCGCCATGGTGCCCGTGAATCTGCGCCCCATGGACCAAGCCTACAAGCTGGGCAATCGCTTTGGTCTGGCGCCCGTGGTGTTGCCGCTGGGGCTGGACAACCCCATTGAGCGGGTGTTTGAGGTGCGTCGGCGCATGTCCGCGATGAAAGGCAGCTTGCAGCCGCTGCTGGCTTTTGGACTTTTGGCGGTGGCGGGTTTGGTGGTAAAGCCTCTACAGGACGCCATGTTGAACCTCTTCTCCAGAAAAACCACGGCGGTCATGACCAATGTGCCGGGTCCGCGCGAGAAGCTCAAATTTTGTGGTGCCACGTTGGAGCAGAGCTTGTTCTGGGTGCCCCAATCAGGAACGGTCGGTCTGGGGGTGTCGATCTTGAGCTACGGCGGAGGCGTTCAGTTCGGCATCATCAGCGATGCAACGCTGTGCCCCGAGCCGCAAAAAATCATCGACCTGTTCGAGCCTGAATTCGCCAAGCTGTCCTTGCTGACCCTCATGCTGCCTTGGGGCAATTAGGCTGCGTTGCCCCTGCCTGTCGCAGCGCGAATCGCCAGAAGCGTTCGTGCCATGACAGCGACAACCCCGTAGTTGATCGTTTTCAGGTGTCCAAGGACGCGCAGGCGCTTAAAAAGGAGGCACCTGCCGCATCCTTGGCCGAGAGTGCGGGCGGAGCATCCATCTTCGGCCACGTGATGGCCAGGGTGGGGTCATTCCAAGCAAGGCAGCGTTCATAGGCTGGCGCGTAATAGTCTGTGGTTTTGTACAAAAATTCAGCACTGTCTGACAACACCAAAAACCCGTGCGCTAAACCCGGTGGCACCCACAGTTGGCGGTGGTTGCTGGCCGACAAAATCTCTCCCACCCAGTGCCCAAATGTGGGCGACCCCGGGCGAATGTCCACCGCCACGTCAAACACCTCGCCGGCGACCACGCGCACCAGCTTGCCTTGGGGGTGTTGCACTTGGTAATGCAAGCCGCGCAGCACGCCTTTGGTTGATTTGGAGTGGTTGTCTTGCACAAAGCTGTGATTCAACCCTGTTGCCGCATCAAAGGCTTTTTGGTTGAAGCTTTCGTAAAAGAACCCGCGCTCATCGCCAAACAACTTTGGCTCAATCAGCAGCACGTCTGGAATTTTGCAAGCGGTCACTTTCATTAATACACCTTTTCTTTCAACAATCGCAGCAGGTACTGCCCATAGCCAGATTTGACCAGCGGTTGCGCGAGTTTTTCCAATTGAGCGTCGTCAATCCAACCGTGGCGCCAAACCACCTCTTCAGGGGCTGCCACTTTCAGTCCTTGGCGGTTTTCAATGGTGTAGATGAACTGGCTGGCCTCCATCATCGACTCGTGCGTGCCGGTGTCTAGCCACGCGTAACCGCGCCCCATGGTTTGCACGTCCAGCGTGCCCTGCGCTAGGTACAGGCGGTTGAGGTCGGTGATCTCTAGCTCGCCACGGGCGGAAGGTTTCACTTGTTTGGCCATGTCCACCACGTGGCGATCGTAAAAATACAGGCCTGTCACCGCGTAGCGTGACTTGGGTGCGGTGGGCTTTTCTTCTAAGCTGATGGCTCGGCCTTGGTCGTCAAACTCCACCACGCCATAGCGTTCGGGGTCTTGTACCGCGTAGGCAAATACGGTGGCACCGTGGGGCTGCTGGTACGCATTTTTGAGTAAACCCGCCAAGTCGTGGCCGTAGAAGATGTTGTCGCCCAACACCAGCGCGCTGGGCGCGCCGTTCAAGAACGTCTCGCCAATCAAAAACGCTTGGGCCAAACCGTCGGGCGAGGGCTGGACGGCGTAGCTGATGTGGATGCCCCACTGGCTACCGTCGCCCAGCAGTTGTTCAAAGCGCGGCGTGTCCTGCGGGGTGGAGATCACCAGCACCTCGCGAATGCCCGCCAACAGCAGCGTTGTGAGCGGGTAATAAATCATCGGTTTGTCGTAGATCGGCAGCAACTGCTTGCTCACCACCTGCGTGACGGGGTAGAGCCGAGTGCCCGATCCGCCCGCCAGAATGATGCCTTTACGGGCCGAGATTGAGCCGGCGTGGGTGAAGAGGGGGGTGGTCATGGTGCCGTGTTTCCTTTGATCTCAGTCAACATGCGCGTCACCCCTTGCTGCCACGGCGGCAGCACCAAGTCAAACGCGGTTTGCAGGCGGGTGGTGTCCAGCCGTGAATTCAGGGGCCGACGCGCGGGCGTGGGATAGTTCGCGGTGGAGGTGGGTGCCACCTGCTCGGGGCCGGCCTTCAGCGTCCAGCCCAACGCTTGTGCTTGCGCCAGCACATAGCGGGCGTAGCCGCACCACGTGGTTTCTCCCGCCGCCACGCAGTGGTACAAGCCTGCCAACTCCGGGCGCTGCAGGGCTGCGCGCAGGGCGTGCGTGGTCACGTCGGCCAGCAATTCAGCCGAAGTGGGCGCGCCAAACTGGTCGTCAATCACACTCAAGGCGTCGCGCTCGCCCGCCAAACGCAGCATGGTCTTGGCGAAGTTGCCCCCGCGTGCGGCGTACACCCAACTGGTGCGCAAAATCAGGTGCTTTGGGTTCTGGGCTACCGCCAACTCACCCTCCCGCTTGGTTTGGCCGTACACGCTCAAAGGGGCGGTGGCATCTGCCTCAGTCCAAGGCTGGTGGCCGCTGCCGTCAAACACATAGTCGGTGCTGTAGTGCACCATCCATGCTCCTAATTCAGTAGCTACTTGCGCAATTGCAGCGGGGGCTAGAGCATTAATTTGCCTTGCAAGTTCAGGCTCGCTCTCGGCTTTGTCGACCGCCGTATGGGCGGCGGCATTCACAATCACTTGGGGCTGTACGCGGCGCACGGTGTCCATCAAGCCGGCCAAGTGGGTGAAGTCGCCACACAAGCCGTCTGGGTTGTGGGCGACGTCAAAGTCCACGGCCACAACCTCACCCAGCACGCTTAAACTGCGCTGCAGTTCCCAGCCCACCTGGCCGCCCCGCCCAAAAAGCAAGATTTTCATGCGGCCTCCGCTGCGCCGTAGTGCTGGCTCACCCAGTCGCGGTAGTCACCACTTTGGACGTTGGCCACCCAGTCCGGGTGGTCCAAGTACCACTGGACGGTTTTGCGAATGCCCGTCTCGAAAGTCTCTAAGGGCTTCCAGCCCAACTGCTGCTCAATCTTGCGCGCGTCAATGGCGTAGCGCCGGTCGTGGCCCGGTCGGTCCGTTACGTAGGTGATCTGCTCTTGGTAGGGCTTGCCGTCTGCGCGGGGATTGAGCTCGTCTAGCAGGGCGCACACCGTGTGCACGATGTCCAAGTTGGGCTTCTCGTTCCAGCCGCCCACGTTGTACACCTCGCCCGGCTGCCCGGCCTCTAGCACGCGGCGAATGGCGCTGCAGTGGTCGGTCACATACAGCCAGTCTCGAATTTGCTGGCCATCGCCATACACGGGCAGCGGTTTGCCCGCCTGCGCATTCACAATCATCAGCGGAATCAGTTTCTCAGGAAAGTGAAACGGGCCATAGTTGTTGCTGCAATTGGTGGTCAGCACGGGCAGGCCATACGTGTGGTGGTAGGCGCGCACCAAATGGTCACTGGCGGCTTTTGAGGCCGAGTAGGGGCTGTTAGGCTCATAACGGTGCGTTTCGGTAAACGCGTCGTCCGTCTTGGCGAGTGAGCCATACACCTCATCGGTAGAGACATGCAGCAAGCGAAATGCTGCTTTGGGCACCTCGGGCAGGGCGTTCCAGTAAGCGCGCACTGACTCCAATAAATTGAAGGTGCCCACAATATTGGTTTGAATGAATTCACCCGGCCCATGGATGGAGCGATCGACATGCGACTCCGCAGCAAAATTCACCACCGCGCGCGGCTGATGCTGCGCCAGCAAGTCGGCTACTAATGCCGCGTCACCAAAGTCACCTTGTACAAACACGTGGCGAGCATCCCCTTGCAACGAGGCCAGGTTTTGCAGATTGCCCGCGTAGGTGAGTTTGTCCAGGTTGATGACCGTCTCGTCGCTGCCTTGCAACCAATCCAACACAAAGTTACTGCCAATAAAACCGGCACCGCCGGTCACCAGAATCGCCATTGCAAACACTCCCTGAAACAATAATGAATGGTTATTGTCGCAGTGGACTCTGCTCATGTGTGCTCCGTCTGGGTGAGCGACGTGACTTCTTTTAAAGGGGCTGCTCCAATGCAACTGTTGGGTTCAGCGGACCGGCGACAGCAATTAGCCGCCGGCGTCGACGCTGAAGGTGGCGTGCTGGTCTTGTCCGAGCAGGGTGACCAGTTGGGGCAAAGCCAGTTGCAAAGCCGCTCTGAGCGTGTGCGGTGGGTTGACGATGAACATGCCACTGGCGGGAAGGCCGGGGCGTTTCACCTCACCGGCTTCGTCAGACAGCAGCTTGCTGTTCTTGACGGTCAGGGTGGCGTTCAGCCAGCCCTTGCCCGCTTTGGTGGCCAGTGTTTTGAGCTTGCGTGGCACATCGTGCGCTTCGGGGCGAGGAATGATGGGGTACCAGACGGCATAGGTGCCGGTGGCAAATCGTGTCAGCGAATCAGCGACCATGGCGATGACCCGCAAATAGTCGTTTTTGATCTCGTAACTGGGGTCACAAAACACCAGCGCGCGGCGCGCGGGAGGAGGCAAAAATTTCTTGATCCCTTCAAAACCGTCTTCGCGCAATACGGCCACTTGACGACCGGCTTCAAGCTGGGCGATGTTGGCAGACAAGGTTTTGATGTCGGTGGGGTGAATCTCAAACAATTTGAGTTTGTCGCGATCACCCAGCAGGCGCTGAATAATGAAGGGCGAACCAGGATAAATCTTATGGCTGCCTTTGCTGTTAAAACTGGCCACCATTTCAAGGTACTCTTTGAGCGCAGGTGCCAAGTCTTGGAGGGTGGGTTTGGCAATGACCTTGGTTTTTCCAGCGGTTGACGGCTTCTTGGAGACTGCGGCAGCGTCAGTTAACACGGGCGCGGTTGCAAGCGCCTTGATGAGTCGCAAATAGCCATTGGCTGCTTCGCCACTGGTCTCTGCGTAATCGCCGTCAAGGCGGTAAAGCCCTGCACCGGCGTGGGTGTCAAAAACAGTGAGTGCGGTGTCCTTTTGCAGCAAATGCTGCAAGATGGCAATGAGCACGGAATGTTTGAGGACGTCGGCATGGTTGCCGGCATGAAAGGCGTGTCGATAACTGAACATACCGAATTTTAACCGGCGGCCGACGAATTTTGTATAATCTTGGGCTTCGTAGCGATTTTGTAGCTCCGCGACGAAGGCTCTAGCACTGGCTTCACCGCTATCAAAAGAGTCAACCTACCTAAGAGATTCCCACCAGAGGAACGCCGACCGTAGAAAAGAGCAGCAAGGAAGCTAACCCCTTAGGTTGGACAAACCCTCTTTTATTGAGAAACTCATGACAAAAACTTTCAGCGCAAAACCCGCTGAGGTCGTGCACGAGTGGTTTGTGATTGACGCGACCGACAAGGTCCTCGGACGAGTAGCCAGCGAAGTTGCTCTCCGTTTGCGCGGCAAACACAAGGCCATTTACACGCCTCACGTCGACACGGGTGATTTCATCATTGTTGTCAACACAGATCGCCTGCGCGTGACCGGTGCTAAGCCGATCGACAAGGTGTACTACAGCCACTCTGGCTACCCAGGTGGCATCTCTGCCATCAACTTTCGTGACATGCAAGCCAAGTTCCCTGGCCGCGCTTTGGAAAAAGCCGTCAAGGGCATGTTGCCTAAAGGCCCATTGGGCTACGCCATGATCAAGAAGCTGAAGGTTTACGGTGGTGCAGAGCATCCCCATACCGCCCAGCAGCCCAAAGTATTGGAAATTGCCGGCATTTCTGCCGATGCAGTGAAGAGGGAGTCTGCCAAATGATCGGTGATTGGAACAATGGTACCGGCCGTCGCAAATCCAGCGTCGCCCGTGTTTTCCTGAAAAAAGGCTCTGGCCAGATCGTCGTGAACGGCAAAGACATCGAAAAGTTTTTCGGTCGCGGCACGTCCATCATGATTTGCAAGCAGCCTTTGCTGTTGACAAACCACGCTGAAACGTTTGACATCATGATCAACGTCGCGGGCGGCGGTGAGTCCGGTCAAGCGGGCGCCGTGCGCCACGGCATCACCCGTGCCTTGATTGACTACGACGCCACTCTCAAGCCTGAGTTGAGCAAAGCGGGCTTCGTGACCCGTGATGCCCGTGAAGTCGAGCGTAAGAAAGTCGGCTTCCACGGCGCTCGCCGTCGCAAGCAGTTCAGCAAGCGTTAAGTTTCACGACCTCGCTCGCTCAACGCGACAAACAGCCGTCAGGATGCAGATTCTGGCGGCTGTTTTCATTTCGGGCGTTAGACTCCCACCCTCATGCGACTTCGACTTCTTATTCGCCGACTGACAGTGAGTGCGCCTCGCGTGTCCGTGCGCAGTGCGCTGCCCTGGCCGTTTCGCTGGATTGTGTTTGCCATTGTGTTTGGTTTTTGTGCGTCGATTGCTTTGTGGGCGTTTGAGTTTGGCAAAGATATCGCAGGACTGGACCACGATACCAAGGCGGAACTGAAGCAGGCCCGCTCAGAGTTGGTGGTGTTGCGCCAAGAGCTGACGGCACTGCAGGCCGCACGTGATCAAGCCCAGTCCGTGGCCAATACGGCAGACACCCTGTTGTTGGCAGAGAAGGCATCGTTTGAGAAGCTGTTAGCAGCCAATAAGCAGTTAGAAGCGACCAATCAAAGCTTGCGTGATGACCTAGGGTTCTTCGAGCAGTTGATTCCCGCCGTGGGTGGCGAGGGGTTGGCCATTCGCAGCTTACAGGCAGAGCGTCTCAATGACCAAGAATTAAAGTGGCAGGTCTTGCTGGTGCAAGCCGCGCGAAATGCCAGTGAGTTTGATGGCCACTTGGTCTTAGATTTCACTGGGCTGATGAATGGCAAACCCTGGACGGCGACGTTGCCGGCAGGCGGGCAAGCCATCAAAGTGAAACAGTATGGTCGACTAGAGGGCGTGGTGGAGTTGCCAGCACAAGTTTTACTCAAAAGCGTCACCGCCAAGGTCATGGTGGGCTCGGTGGTCAAAGTGGTTCAATCGATCAAACTCTGACCTTGTACCTAAAATTTAACAATGAGAAGGATGACATGTTCAACAAGACGAAGCAGCCTGCTATCAAATGCCTGATTGGTGAAACCAGCCGGATTGATGGCCATCTCTCTTTTTCAGATGGATTGAGAATCGATGGCATGGTCGTGGGCAATGTGAGCGCTGGCAAGGACGTGTCGAGCATGTTGGTGATCTCGGAAACAGCGAATGTGACCGGTGAAATACACGCTGACCACGTGATCGTGAATGGGTCGGTGCATGGGCCTGTGCGTGCACGCGTCATGCTGGAGTTGCAGCCGAAAGCCAAAATTCACGGTGATGTGCATTACACCGTGTTGGAGATGCACCGGGGTGCCATCGTTTGCGGTCAGTTGCGTCCCATCGTCGAAGCCAATGAGGCGGCTGCCAAGCGTGAGAAAGATGAGGTTGATGGGGACGCTGACCAAGACAAACCCACACTCAAACTAGCGGCAAATAACCACTGACAGAGTTCTTGACTGAATTGCTGTAGTATTCATTTCATTCAATTTTCGGAGTATTCCATGAGCGCCGTTGCAGAAAATTTGCCCCCCGAAATGCCGAGCCCCATTCTGTTTACCGACAGTGCGGCGGCCAAAGTGGCTGACCTGATTGCTGAAGAAGGCAACCCTGATTTGAAACTGCGTGTCTTTGTGCAGGGTGGGGGTTGTTCTGGTTTTCAGTATGGTTTCACGTTTGATGAAATCACCAACGAAGACGACACCACCATGACCAAGCATGGCGTCTCTTTGTTGATTGATGCCATGAGCTACCAGTACTTGTTGGGCGCAGAAATTGATTACAAAGAAGACCTGCAAGGGGCGCAATTTGTCATCAAAAATCCGAATGCCCAATCGACTTGCGGTTGCGGCTCCAGCTTCACCACCTGATTGGTCGTTGCGTTTCCCGGTCAGGCCGGGTAGATTGCACCAGAAATACGGGCGCCACGGGCGCCCGTCACTGATTGGAGACTGCTTGTTTGGCGGGCCGCCGTTTTGCTGGCCAACCAAGCAAACGCGGTGGCTTCGACTTGCTGGGGCGGCAGCCCATGCCGCTCTGAAGAGGTCACCTGAAGACCGGGCAGGTGGGCTTGCAGCCTGCGCATCAAGTGGCCATTGAAAGCCCCTCCACCACACACAATCAACTGCTGTGCAGCCTTACCGTACTTGCGAAGGCTGCTTGCGCACGTGATAGCAGTCAGTTCCGTGAGGGTGGCTTGCACATCAACGGGTGAGACGGACGAGAAGCCCTCTAGCCGCCAGTGAAGCCAAGTGGGATTGAACAGGTCACGTCCTGTACTTTTGGGGGCAGCTTGGGCGAAGTAAGGTTCTTTGAGCAGACGGTTCAACAGCCCATCATTCACGCGGCCGGCCGCAGCCCAAGCGCCATCGCCATCATAGGCATGCCCTAAATGTTGCTGGCACCAAGCGTCCATCAAGGCATTGCCAGGACCACAGTCAAAACCGATGACATCGTTCCCCCCGTTGGGGCCCATCACGGTCAGGTTGGAGATGCCGCCAATATTCAGCGCGGCAACCGTTTCACCGACACGACCAAATACCGATTGGTGAAAGGCAGGCACCAGGGGTGCTCCTTGTCCTCCTGCCGCAATGTCTCGGCTGCGAAAGTCTGCAACCACATCAATGCCGGTCAATTCCGCGAGCAAGGCCGGGTTATTGAGTTGCAGGGTGTAACCGGTGCCATCAAAGGCTTGGGGTTGATGGCGCACGGTCTGGCCGTGCGCACCGATGGCAGCCACTTGCGCCGCATTCAGACCGGAGGTGTGAAGCAGTTGGGCCACGATGTGGGCATAGACCCGAACCAAGGCGTTGGCAGCCAGTGCCGCGCGGTGGATTTCGTTGCCCCCTGGAGAGTTCAGCGCCAACAACTCTTGCGCTAGAGCTTGTGACAGAGGGGCATTGACGTGGGCAACGACTGTGAGCCGATGGTTGGCCAGATCAACCAACACACCGTCTACCCCATCCAGCGATGTGCCGGACATGAGTCCGATAAACAGCGTCGACATCAGGGCTTTGGGGTCAGACGTTTGTGGGGCTATTGGATGCCAGCAGACGTCAGGGAGGAGGCCGCCGCCAAAGCCACACGATTCTCTGCCGCTAAACGGGAGAACTCGGGTTTGGCACTGGCGGAAAGGGGAATAGATTCACTTTGACGGGCCAAAATCAGCGGATCTTTTTGTACGCCGTTGTCGCGGAACTCAAAGTGAAGATGCGGTCCGGTGGCCCAGCCCGTGGAGCCGACTGCACCAATATTTTGACCCTGGCTCACGCTCTGGCCTTTGCGAACGTTAACTTTGCTCATGTGCGCGTAAACCGTGGTCTTTTGCCCCCCATGGTTGACGAAAACCACATTGCCATACCCATTTTGGACGCCAGCAAACTCGACAACACCGTCCCCCACGCTGCGAATGGGCGTGCCTGTCGTTCCTGCGTAATCCACGCCCAAGTGGGCTCTCCAAGTTTTCAGAATGGGGTGAAAACGCATTTTAAAACTGCTGGTCATGCGGGTGAATTCCAGGGGCGAGGCCAGAAAGGCACGGGTGAGGCTCTGTCCGTCCAGCGTGTAGTACGCGCCTTTGCCCGCCGAGAGTCCTTGTGCGTTGGCAGTCGACGTTTTTTTGGCTGGGTCTTGGAACCACATGGCTTGCAGCGTCTTGCCGTTGTTCACGAACTCAGTGCTCAGGACGCGACCGGTACGCAACGGCTCGCCATCGCCTTCGAGCGTTTCGTAAACGATAGAGAAGCGGTCGCCTTTGCGCAGAGCGCGGTGAAAGTCGATGTCACCTGAGAATATTTCGGCGACTTGAATGGCCACCGCATCAGGAATGTTGGCGTCGTCAGTGGCTGCGAACAAAGAGGACTGAATGGTGCCGCTGGCCAGTTTGCTGGAAACGGTGAGAGGGGCGGTCTCGATTCGCGATTGAAAACCCGATGCCGTCTTCTCCAGCACCAAGCGGCTGAAATTGGCGCTTTCGTCAGCGGTCCAGCGGGCACTCAGTTTCAAAAGGGAGTTATCTTCGTTGGTTTCAGCCGTGATATTGCGGCCTCCCCGACCGAGCAGGGCATCTCGGCTGCTTTTGTCGGTGCGGATAAAGGCGGCAGCGGCGGCGTCGTCCACCCCGAGGCGCTTCAGTAAAGTGTCAGCGGTGTCGTTAGAGCGGGTCAGATCGGATCGAAACAAAGTCAGAGGCTGAATCAAATCAATGTCGGGGCGCTCATAGGTCACAGCCGCTTCTACCGGGTAAGCGATCTGCCGAACGGGGAGGTCTGCAGCGTCTGGACCAAATGAGGCCACCGCAAACGCGCCTCCACCACCCAGCAGCATGAAGCTGGCGAGAAGGGCGGTGATTCGTTTGGGGTGGTGTTGGATTGATTGACGTACAAAATCTGTCACAACTTTGCTAGCGGGGGTGAGGCCGTTTTTCAAGGTCAGTCTTTCAAATAATTCAAGGTGCGTGCGCGCTGTGCACAGCTTCAGAAAAGGGCGTCTGGCGTCGGTCACTTAAAATCGACAAGTCAGAGCAGTCTTACAGTATAGCGACCTCTCCACCTATTGCATCAAGTGAAAACCTTATGAATTCAGCGCAAACGTCCCTTTTTCCGGTCACAGTTGGTGTGCAAGACGCGCTTGCCGTGACGCTTCGCGGCTGCGATGAATTGATTCCGCAGGACGACTGGGTGAAGAAGCTGGCCCGATCAGAAGCGACTGGTGTGCCGCTTCGCATCAAGCTGGGGCTGGATCCGACGGCACCGGATATCCACATTGGTCACACCGTGGTGCTGAACAAGATGCGCCAGTTGCAAGACTTGGGCCACACCGTCATCTTTTTGATTGGTGATTTCACCAGCTTGATTGGTGACCCATCCGGACGCAACAGCACGCGTCCGCCCTTGACGCCCGAGCAGATCAAGGTCAACGCCGAAACCTACTACCGCCAGGCCAGCTTGGTGTTGGACCCGTCTAAAACCGAGATTCGCTACAACAGCGAGTGGTCGGATGCGCTGGGCGCGCGCGGCATGATTGAGCTGGCCTCGCGCTACACGGTGGCTCGCATGATGGAGCGCAATGACTTTCATGACCGCTTCAAATCCGGCACCCCCATTAGCGTGCATGAGTTTTTGTACCCTCTAATGCAAGGCTACGACAGTGTGGCGCTCAAGAGTGATCTGGAACTGGGCGGCACGGACCAGAAGTTCAACCTGCTGATGGGGCGTCACCTGCAGGCCGAATACGGCCAAGAGCCGCAATGCATTTTGACCATGCCCTTGTTGGAAGGCTTGGACGGGGTTGAGAAGATGTCCAAAAGTAAAAACAACTACATCGGCATCTCAGAAGAACCCAACACCATGTTTGCCAAAGTTCTCAGTATTTCTGATGTGCTGATGTGGAAGTGGTTCACGTTGCTGAGCTTCAAGAGTGAAGCCGAGATTGCCGCACTCAAAGCGGAAGTCGATGGCGGTCGCAACCCCAAAGACGCCAAGGTCGCCTTGGCCAAGGAAATCACGGCGCGCTTTCACAGCGCTGCAGCGGCTGACGCGGCCGAGCAGGACTTCATCAACCGCAGCAAAGGTGGCGTGCCGGATGAGATTGCTGAAGTGGCGTTGCCTCTGGGCGAGGACGGCACCGCTTTGGGCATTGGTGCCGTGTTGAAAATGGCAGGCTTGGCGGCGTCCAGCGGTGAGGGCAACCGGCTGATTGACGGCGGTGGTGTGCGGGTGGACTCCAGCGTGGTCAGTGACAAAGGGTTGAAGCTGGGGGCGGGCACGTATGTGGTGCAAGTGGGCAAGCGTAAATTTGCCCGTGTCACGGTTGCCTGAATGTGCGCTTTCATTCCTGAGCGATTTCTGACGCCACAGTATTTGCTGCGGGCCTCAGTGGTGGTGGCCCTCATCACCATCACGCTCAAGACGCTGGCTTGGCTGATTACCGATTCGGTCGGTTTGCTGTCGGACGCCATGGAGTCACTGGTCAATCTGGCCAGTGCTGTTTTCGCCCTGGCCATGGTGACCATTGCCAGTCGCCCTGCCGATGACGACCACCCTTATGGGCACCACAAGGCCGAGTATTTCGCCAGTGGATTTGAAGGTATTTTGATCATTGTGGCGGCCATGGCCATCATCTGGGCTGGCGTTAGTCGCTTGTTTGAGCCGCAACCGATCCAAGAGGTGGGTTGGGGGTTGGCGTTGTCGGTGCTCAGTTCGATGCTGAACGGGGGCTTGGCCTGGGTCATGTTTGGCGTGGCCAAAACCCATCGCTCGATCGCGGTGGAGGCGGATGCCAAACATTTGATGACCGACGTTTGGACCTCGGTGGGCGTCGTGATTGGCGTGGGAGCGGTGGCCCTGACCGGCTGGCTCTGGCTGGACGCGGTGGTGGCCATTGGCGTGGCGCTGAATATTTTGAGAGAAGGCTTTCACTTGGTGTGGCGCTCGTCCCAGGGGCTGATGGACGAGGCTGTTGAGCCTGAAGTGATGCGTCAAATTCAAAAAGTATTAGACGAATTTGACCACCACACCATCCGCTTTGACCATGTCACCACCCGCCGCGCCGGCCAGCGCCGCTTTGTGGACCTGCACATGCACATGCCCGCCAGCGCCACGCTGGGTCACGCCGCTGCCGAGCGGGCCAATGTGGAAGAGGCGCTGATGCGCGCCGTGCCGGGCTTGCGTGCCACGATTCAGCTGCTCCCCACCAATGTGGAAGCGCATATTGATGACCACAAGGACGAACCATGATCGCCATTTTGCAGCGCGTGAGCGAGGCCCGGGTCACTGTGGCCGATGAAACCGTGGGAAAAATTGGCGCCGGTTTGCTGGTGTTGGCCTGTGTCGAGCAAGGCGACAGCGAGTGGGAGTGCGACAAGATGCTCAGCAAGCTGTTGAAGCTGCGCATCTTCAATGACGAGGCTGGCAAGATGAACCACAGCGTGCAAAACCTCGATGGCCGGGGCACAGTGGGCGAGTTGTTACTGGTCAGCCAGTTCACCTTGGCGGCCGATGTCAGTGCGGGCAACCGCCCCGGTTTCACCGCCGCTGCCAAACCGGACGAGGGACGCCGTTTGTACGACTACTTTGTGGCGCAGGCTCGTTTGGTGCACCCGGTGGTGCAAACCGGCCACTACCAGACCGACATGCGGGTGCATCTGGTGAACGACGGACCGGTCACGATTCCGCTGCGCATCGTGCCAGCCACTTCATTGCTATCGAATAAATAGCTGCTTGCGCAGGTGGGATAAGGGTTAGAGCCCTATTTCATCAATAAGGGTTGTCAAACCCCAGGCGCGCCATGAGGTCGGTCTCGCGCATCTCCATCACCTCCGCGTCCTCTTCCAGATCATGGTCCCAGCCTTGGGCGTGCAACGTGCCGTGCACGATCAGGTGGGCGTAGTGGGCTTCCAACGTTTTTCCTTGTTCTTTGGCCTCTTGCGCCACCACGGGTGCGCACAGCACCAAGTCGGCGGTCACCACCGGTTCCATTGTGTAGTCAAAGGTCAGCACGTTGGTGGCGTAATCTTTTTGGCGGTAGTCGCGGTTCAGCGTCTGGCCCTCTTCGGCGTCCACAATACGCACCGTGATCTCGGCCGGGGACTCCAGCGCATGGCGAATCCAGCGCGTGACTTTGTGGCGTGACAGCGCAGCGCGGTGCAGCGGGGCGTCTTCAAATTTGGCGAATTGCAGGGACAGGGTGAGTTCGTTCAGCATGGTTTTATACGTCAAATAGGGCTGTAGCCCTTGTGCAGATTGCGCAAGCAGCTATGGTTTTGGTAGTATTTGGTTCAGGCGGGGTTCTTGGCTGCACGCGTGCGCGCCGCCTCGCTGGGCCGCAGAGGGCTGTCGTCGTCCCGGGTCTGGTGGCTGGAGGCACCGGGCGCGTCGTAGGCGTCCACAATGCGTGCGACCAGCGGGTGGCGCACCACGTCGGCGCTGGTGAGGCGGCACATGGCAATGCCTTCCACCCGTTTGAGCACCCGCTCGGCGTCAATCAGGCCGCTGAACTGGGTTTTGGGCAGGTCAATTTGGCTCACGTCGCCGGTGATCACAGCTTTGGAGCCAAAACCAATGCGCGTCAAAAACATCTTCATCTGCTCGGGCGTGGTGTTTTGCGCCTCGTCCAGAATCACAAAGGCGGTGTTCAAAGTGCGCCCGCGCATAAAAGCCAAGGGGGCGATTTCAATCGTCTGGCGTTCTAACGCTTTTTGCACTTGGTCGTAGCCCATCAAGTCGTACAACGCGTCGTACAAGGGGCGCAGGTAAGGGTCAATTTTTTGGTTCAAATCACCGGGCAGAAAGCCCAAGCGCTCACCGGCTTCGACGGCTGGGCGGGTCAGGATGATGCGCTGCACCGCGCTGCGCTGCAAAGCGTCCACCGCCATGGCGACTGCCAGATAAGTCTTGCCGGTGCCTGCGGGGCCAATGCCAAAGGTGATGTCATGGCTGGCAATGCGGTCCATGTAATTGGCTTGGTTGCGGGTGCGCGGTTTCAGGTCGGCACGGCGGGTTTTCAGGGCCGGGCTGTCCCCGTCATGGCCGTCGCCGGCCAGCATCAGCTGCACCGTGGCAGGCTCAATCGGGCGGCCCGCCATTTCGTACAAAGCCTGCAGCATTTCCATGCCGCGTTTGATCGCCGCTTTGGTGCCCTCGACCTTGAATTGCTCATGGCGGTGCGCAATTTTGACCTCCAGCGCCGCCTCGATGGTGCGCAAGTGCTCGTCCATGGGGCCGCACAAGTGGCCCAAGCGCGTGTTGTTGAGCGGGGAAAACAGGTGTCTGACAATCAAGTTGATAATTCCTGAAAAGGGTTTCCAATGATAGGTAAGAAATGATCGGCAAACTAACCGGCACGTTGTGCGATAAAAATCCACCCCAAGTGATGGTCGATTGCCATGGCGTGGGTTACGAAGTTCATGTGCCCATGAGCACGTTTTACAACCTGCCCGAACTCGGTGCGCAAGTGAGTTTGCTGACCCACTTCGTGGTGCGCGAAGACGCGCAAATTTTGTACGGTTTTGAGAACGCGCAAGAGCGCGGGGCGTTTCGCCAACTCATCAAAATCACCGGCGTGGGCCCGCGCACCGCGCTGTCGGTGCTGTCCGGCATGAGCGTGGCCGACTTGTCGCAGGCCGTGACGATGCAAGAGGGGGGGCGTTTGATGAAAGTGCCGGGCATTGGGAAAAAGACAGCAGAGCGTTTGTTGTTAGAACTGAAGGGCAAGTTGGGGCCAGATATTGGCTTGTCAAGCC
>JAGODZ010000203.1 GCA_017997975.1 Rhodoferax sp. | reverse complement strand
ATGGTTGTTGCCCGGCGGTGCGGAACTGGTTGGGCGTCGGTATGTGAGCCAAATCGGGCTGCAGCCCTCTTGAAATGTGCGCAGGCAGCTATCAAATCAGGAGTATTTGCGCGCCCAGTGGTTGGCTAAATGTGCCCATCCCCCGAAATTCGGACACTTTGTAAAGTTGCCCCAACCCGAGGTGTTGTGAATGACGGGATTTCCTCTGGACATCAACCCTTTGGCGAGCCAAAGGCCTCTCTCATTTGCCGTGCCCGCTTGACCTGATCGGTGTGAAGGTACACCGACGTGGTTGAAACTGAGGCGTGCCGCAGGTTGTCTCTCACTGTGGTCAATTCTGCTCCCCGCGCCAAAGCGTGTGTTGCGTGGGTGTGGCGCATCCAATGAGGACTTGCCCGGCGTAGCTTTTCGGCTGTTTTGGGGGATTCAGCCTCAATGGCATCAGCAGCTGTTATGAAGAACCGGTTGATTACGTCCCACAACCGGCTGGAAGTAATGCGACTGCTTCCGCCGCCGTTCTGCAAATCAGCAATGAGGGGAGTGGACGGCTTCCACATGGCTGGCGTGGTTGCTACACCGCGCTGCATTAAGTAGTGATCCAGGGCGACCTTTGCCAGTGGAGGCAATGCTACCTTGCCCGCTTTGCTGCCTTTGCCGACCAGCTTGAGCCAATGGTCTCCATGGACATCCGTGTCGATCTGTCCCAGGGTGGCCCCCACAAATTCGCTGGAGCGTAGGCCCGTGGCATAAGCAAAGTCCAAAACAAAGCGCAGACGTTGGGCTGCAGGTAGCTTCCAGCCGTATGACCATTCCAACCCGTTAGCTACGGCTCGGATGATGGCCCACTCTCCCTCAGAGAACACGCGTCCTTCGTCCATGGGCGAGCTGCGGGCGCCCCCGCGCACCTTGATTCCGGCAAACGGGTTGGCCACCACATAGCGCTGCTCAATCAGCCAACGAAACATGGCCCCGATGACAGTCAAGGCATACGCCATGGAACGGGGTGACAAACCCGCGGCGAATGGTCGCCACTCCGCAGAAAACCGTGTCTGGGGTGGCCCAACCCATCGACTGCGTGGCGTGGGGTTGCGCAAGAACCCCCTGTATGCCGTAGCATCCTCAGTGGTTAGCGACGACAGTGCACGGCCACGCTCCACAACGGCCCACAGAATCAGGCGTTCGGCTTCCTTACGATAAGCCCGTTTTGTTGCGCTGGACTCATGCAGTGCCAACCAGGCCTGTACCGCCTCATAGTCATTGTCGGCGCTGAGCGTGCAGCCTGATGGCGGCCCCCGGAACGTGCCATGCGTACCGTTTAGTTCTTCCGGCACTTTCAGCCGCTCCCAGGGCACAACCGTTTGCACCGCCCCGTTGATCATCAATTCCCGCGCTCGTTCCGTCAACTGCGGATGCGCCGCAAAGAAGGCTTCGATTTGACGTGCCCCTTTGGCCCCCAGACCAGGAACCACCGTCCACCAGCGCCGCCGCCGCGGTACCCGCACCGTAAGCTGTGCAAGTGTCTTGATGTCTTGGGCGTATAGGGCATTGGCCGCACGCGCAGAAAGCCACAGACTCACGTCATCGGTGATCCTAGGAGTCGGCTCTGGAGCAAGGCGCAATGCGTCAATGGCATGGCTAACGGTCCTCGCATGCTCAGCGCGCTCACTCACTGGGTGGTCCAGCAGAGCTATTAGATCAGCCCGGTGGCGCCGTCGGGCAATGCTGATTAGTTGACGACGTATGCCTCCAATCATTCCCCGCGATGACTGTCCCAAGACCTTTTGCGTCTGCAGGTAGCGGGCCACACATTCGCGAGATGACAGACCGGCATACCAGCCGCGCAAAGCGGCCAGTTCGGATTCACTGGGGAATGCATCCAGGCTTTCATCGTGTCCCAATGTTGGCGAGAGAGACATTGGCAGATTTTTCATGAATGCCAGTTAGGAAGAGTGACAGTTCGACTGTGATAATAATGCTTATCGTGTGAGTGACTAGAATCTGCCATTCGTTGTCGCTCAGAGCAAGCGCAAATTTCATCTATTTGGGTGCTGCTGAGCCATGCATTGGGTCACATTGACTAATGCTTGCTCTTGCGCACTTGCACCTCCAACGCCCGCGCATGCCACCAATTGATTCACACCGTCTGAGCATCCTCTCCAAATCCGAAATCCACGCGCTTTATGGAATTCCGGTCTTCAACGATGCAGACCGGGAGCACTACTTTGACATGAGTCCAGCGGAAATGGCATCCGCGCAAGCCAGAACACAGGGGTTGGGAGTCTTCCAGGCGCTAGAACTGGGGTACTTCAAATCCAAGCGGCAATTCTTCAATTTTCAAACCATCGACGTGCAAGCTGACTTGCACCATATCGCACATCGGCACTTTTGGGGCATTGACACGAAAGACCTGCGTCTGCCCGTCGCAAAGACACGCGCCAGAATTCAGCAAACCATCCTTGAACTATGCGCCTACCGGGCGTTTGACGCCAGCGCCTCGGCAGAATTGGCCAACAGGATGCTGCGTATGGCGGCAATATCAACCCACCCCGTCTACCTGCTGCGCGAAGCACTGCAGCATCTTGAAAGCAACCGCGTTGTGGCCCCCAAATACAGCACGTTGCAAGACCTTATTGGCGCGGTGCTGGAGCGCGAAAGCCTGCGCGTCACTCGGATCATGGATGAGCACATACCAGCGGATGTCAAAAAAACCTTGGACGATTTGTTGCAGGGCGAGGATGGCGACATGCTCACTTTCAGTGCCATCAAGCGAGAACCCAAGAGCTTCAGCGTAAAGGAGCTAAGCCACGAGGTGCAGCGACGCCAGTTCTTCGCCCCGGCACACGAATTTGCGCTCACGTTTGTGCCGCTTGCCGGTGTTTCAAGTGAGAGTATCAAGTACTACGCCTCGCTGGTCCAGTTCTACACACGGTACAAATTGCGGCGTATGGCATCGACCAGCGCCCGACTGTACTTGCTGTGTTTTTGCTTCCACCGGTTCCGCCAGATCAACGACAACTTGATTGAGGCATTCGTTCATCTGGTCGGTCAATTTGACAAGCAGGCCAGGGCCGCGGCAAATGAGGCCATGCAGACGACGATTTCGCAGGCCAATACCAACCTGTTGGCAGCCGGTGAGGTCCTGAGCCTATTTGTTGATAAGTCTATTGGGGATGATTGCCCATTTTCCGCAGTCAAGGCGCGTGCCTTTGAATTGCTTGATCCCACGGCGTTTCCGGCCGTTGCCAATTACCTGCGCAACATTGCCTTTGATAGAGCAGCCTTCGAATGGGCTTACCTTGCCAAGCTGTCAATGACCATCAAGCGCAACCTACGCCATCTGTTTAAGGAACTCGATTTCGCAGGGCGAGTAGACGAGGCGCCCTTGATGGGCGCCATCACCGTCATGCAAGAACTCTTGCGACAAAGCAAATCGCTTCGCCAGGCCGATGCCGCGAAGTTCCCCGAGGCCCTCATTCCCCAGGCGCTCAAGAAGCACATTTTTGTTGAAACCATTGAGGACGGGACCAAGCACAAGGCTCTGGATGTCGACCGCTACGAGTTTTTGGTATACCGGCTACTGCGCAACGCACTGGAGTCCGGTGACTTGTACGTCAACCACAGCAATGAATTCCGTCAGTTTGAAGATGACCTGATCAGCGACGCCCGTTGGGCTCACAAGGACGCTGTGCTGGCAGAAATCGCTCAGCCCTTCCTGCTGGCGCCCATTGAAGAAACCTTGGCCGCATTGCGCACCAAGCTCGAAGCGCGGTTCGTCGAGGTCAATGAGCGCGTGGCCACCTGCGTCAATGCGAACATCAAGGTGGTCGGTCAAGGCGAGAAGAAGCGGTGGTCACTGATATACCCGACGGCTCCGGAGACCGGCAATAGCCCGTTTTACAACCAGATCCCTGGTATCGGCATTGCAAATCTGTTGCGCTTCGTGAACGGGGAGGCCCATTTCCTGGATGCCTTTGAGCATGTGCTCAATCGCGCCGTCAAACATGCGCCGGACCTGCGTGAAATCCTGGCCTGCGTCGTGGCGTTCGGCACCAACATGGGATTGGGCAAGATGGCGGAGGTTTCGGGCTTGAGCCATGCAGCCTTGATTGCAACTGCGCGCAGCTACTTGCGGCCGGAAACGGTACATGCAGCCAATGACGCGATCAGCAATGCCACCGCCATGCTGCCGGCCTTCAAGCTCTTCAACATCCGCGAAGCGCTGCATTCCAGCAGCGATGGCCAGCGTTTCGAGACCCAGATCAACACCTTCAATGCCCGACATGCGCCAAAGTATTTCGGCCTAGACAAGGGTGTTAGCGCCTGCACGGTGGTTGCCAACCATGTGCCCATCAACGCCCGGATTATCGGGACGCACGAACACGAAAGCCACTTCGTGTTTGACCTGTTGTACAACAACACGTCGGACATCAAACCCACGCGCCACTCGACCGATACGCATGGCGCCAACCAGGTCAACTATCTGTGCCTCTTTGCCCATGGCTACAGTTTTGCTCCGCGCTACAAGACGGTGCAGAAGAAAACCGCATCCTTGGTTGGCTTCAATCTGCCAAGCCATTACCCGGCCGACATGCTGATTCGACCAAGCAGCAAGGCCAACGAGGATCTGATCGTCAGTGAATGGCCCAATGTCCAGCGCATCTTGGCGTCGCTTGCGCAAAAGGACACGACCCAAGCCACCATCGTGCGCAAACTCAGCAGCTACGCCCGGCAAAACAACACCAAAAAGGCGCTGTGGGAGTTGGACAACATTCTTCGCACCATCTACATTCTGGACTTCATTGACGATGTGGAATTGCGCCAGAGCGTGCAAAAAGCGCTCAATCGGGGTGAGGCCTACCACCGGTTCCGCCGAGCGGTGGCTTACGTCAATGGTGGCAAATTCAAGGTCAAGACGGAAACCGAGCAGCAGGTCTGGAACGATTGCGCGCGGCTGATTGCCAACGCGGTCATTTACTACAACACAGCGCTGCTGTCCAAGGTGTACGAACAGAAGGTGGCGGCCGGCGACCTGGATGCCATGGCGTTCATCCAGGGCATGTCTCCGGTGGCGTGGCAGCACGTGAACATGTTCGGGTCGTTCGAGTTCAGCGACGAAGATCCGGACATTGACCTGGAGGCGCTAGCTGCACAATATGCCGACGCGGTGTTCTGGAGCAACGCCACGCAACCTGGGCAAGGGGATCTTTTTGACTGATAGCTTCCCATCGTCCACAAGATACACCGATCATTTCTTCCTCGATTTCGGCCGGCCACTAGTTGTTGGCAGTATTGACAACAGAAGAGAATGTTGTCATAATTGCCAACGTGCCTGCCCAACTTATTACCCGCTTCAAAGACGTCACGCCCGACGGCGCAATACTTGAAATGGTGATTTGGAAAGTACCCAAACCTGTACCGCCTACGGACCACGGTTACAAGTACAGAGCCGTGTATATGGTTGACGGCGTGCGCATCGTCGGTTTTGACAACGAGCGCGGCAAAGGTGATCACTGTCACCTTGATGGCGGTGAAGTGCCCTATACCTTCACCGGCGTGGATCAACTGATTGAAGACTTTATTGCAGCCGTCGCTGCCAGGAGAGCACCATGACAGAGCGCTATCTGACCATCACACTGCAGCCTGACTGGAAGGGTGCCTTGCGCGCCATGGCCAAAACGGCTCAGGCGGACAAATACCAGGGCGAAGTACTCAATTTTGAGAGCCCTGGGCATTTTTTCGGCCAGCTTACAGAAAAGCGCTGGGAGATTGTTCGATCCGCCCAGAGCAAGGGAGACCTATCTGTGCGTGAGCTCGCTCGCGCTGTGGGGCGAGATGTCAAGCGCGTGCACGAAGACGTGGTGATCCTGGCTGAGCTGGGCTTACTGGAGCGCACCGCCAGTGGTGGCGTGCTTTGCCCCTATTCCTCAATGCACATTGACATGTATTTGAAGGCCGCTTAATCCGCCTCGGCGGTGTGCGATTGGAGCCAACTTTACAAAGTGTCCGATTTTCGGGGGATGGGCACATTTAGCCAACTTGGAAACGCGGTTCGTACAACGTACTTGATGGAATGGATCATGGATGAATCCTTGCGTCGCACGGTCCACAAAGGGACGACCAAGATTGAACGGCATCACAAATTTTCCAAGCACCTGACGTT
>JAGODZ010000032.1 GCA_017997975.1 Rhodoferax sp. | reverse complement strand
GGGTAGGCGAGGGGGCGCCTTCAGGCGGGGGGGAGGGGACGTATCGGTCATATGGTGTGGCTTGGTTGGGGCCGTGGTGGTGCGATGACCGCCACGAACAGGTGGGTGTGACGTCCACGGGAGGCTGTCTGGACTTTTCAACGCCAGTGTGAGGGCGCTCAGGCGGGCGAGCGATAGATGCTGGGGTCAATGGCGTGGCGAGCAACCTTGTCGTACAGGGTTTTTCGCGGCAGCTTGAGGTGGTCCGCGGCCAAGGTGACGTTGCCACCCTGGGTGATCAAGGCTTGAAGAATCAAGTGTTTTTCAAAAGCTTCGATTTGCAAGGACAAGGCGGGCGAGTCAGTGGGGTGGGTGTCTGTGAACCCGGCATCACCTTCTAGGCCGAGGCACAGGCGGTCGGCCACATTTTTCAGTTCACGCACATTGCCAGGCCAGTCATGGCCTTGCCAGCGGGCCATTTGCAACTCGCTCCACGTCGGCGGAGTGACGTCATAACGGTCTGCCGCCAAGCGAATGCAATGTGCCATGAGCAAAGGAATGTCCTCGCGGCGCTCCCGAATGGGGGGCAGTGTGATGTGCGCCACATTGAGGCGGTAAAACAAGTCGGCCCGAAAACTACCCTGTTCAGACAGTATCTTGAGGTCTTCTTTAGCTGCTGCAATGAAGCGACAGTCAATCGCCACCGACTCATTGCCGCCCAGCCGCTCCAGTCGCCGTTCTTGCAGCACGCGCAACATCTTGACTTGCTGGGACAGGGGCAGGCTTTCAATTTCATCTAAAAATACGGTGCCGCCCCGCGCATATTCCAATTTACCGACACGCTTGCGGGCCGCACCTGTGAAAGCGCCGACTTCGTGGCCAAACATTTCGCTCTCAAAAATAGATTCCGGCAAGGCGCCGCAGTTGATGGCCACAAAGGGTCCGCGCCGGCCTGATGCTTTGTGCAGCGCCCGCGCCACCACTTCTTTGCCGGTGCCGGTTTCGCCCCGAATCAAAATGTCCACCTGCGTCGGCCCCAGCGCATTGATGCGGCGTTTGGCCTCCTTAATCGTCGGGGCCTGACCAATCAGGTCGCTGACACTTTGGGCGGCGACCAGCGCTTGGAGGCGCCGGTTTTCCACCACCAAGTGGCGTTTTTCAAGCGCCCGGCGCACCACCTCGGTGAGGCGATCTGATGAAAACGGTTTTTCTAGAAAATCATAGGCGCCGTTGTGCATGGCATCCACCGCCATGCGAATATCGCCGTGACCCGTCATCAAAATGACAGGTACCTCACTGTCCCACTCGCGCACCCGGCGCAGCAGCTCAAAGCCGTCGGCACCGGGCAGTCGAATGTCGCTGACCACCGTGTCGGGTGGGGCCGTGCTCATGAGTTGAAAGGCGGTCTCCGCATCGGTGGCGGTGAGCACCGTGATGCCCGCCAGCGTCAGCGCCTGTTCGGCACCCAGCAACACCAAGGGATCGTCTTCAACCAGCAGCACAGTCATGGCTGCATTATTCATGGTCAGGGGCGCGGCGCAAGGTCAGGTCAAACCGGGCTCCCGGTTCGGCGTTGCAGGCGGTCAGGGTGGCACCCATTTCTTTCACAATGGTTTGTGACAGCGCCAGGCCCAAGCCCAAGCCTTTGCCGCTGGGTTTGGTGGTGAAAAATGGCTCAAACAAATGGGCTTGTACCTGCGGGCTCAGTCCGGGCCCCTGGTCGCGAATCGACAGCGTGACGTGACTTGCGGTGGCTTGCAGGTGCAGATCGAGGGGGCGCTCTGTTTGCTGGTCCATGGCGTCAATGCCGTTGCGAATCAGGTTGACCAGCACCTGCTCCAGTCGGGTCGAATCACCCATCACCCACAGCGTGGTGGTCGGGGCGCTGATGTGGGCACGGGCGGCCTGTCGGTGCGGCTCCACCAGCATCAGCGCGCTAGAGATCACCCGTGCCAGTGACACCGCTTCCAAGCGCGCGGGCTCTTTGCGGGCAAAGGCTTTCAGTTCACCCACGATGCTGCCCATGCGGGTGCACAGCTCACCAATAAAGGCCAGGTTTTTTCGGGCCGAGTGCGTGTCGTTGCGGCTCAGGAACACACTGGCGTTATCGGCCATGGTGCGCAGCGCTGCCAGGGGTTGTGAGATTTCATGGCTGATGCCCGCCGCCATTTGACCCAGCAAGGCCAGTTTTCCGGTTTGTACGGCAGTGTCGTTGGCGGCCGTCAGTTCTGCGGTTCGGGTGGCAATGCGCTGCTCCAGCGCGGCCACGACTTGGTCGAGCTCACGGCGGGCGGCCAGCCGCTCTGTGCGCCTGCGCCGGGTTTGCCAGCCCAGTCCGACGCCGGCCAAGGTCAGGGCCGTGGCCAAGCCCGCGAGGGCCCCCACCAGCAGACCCTGGCTGACCGCGCGCTCCGGGTCGGAGAACAGCAGCAGATGCCAACCCAGGCTGTCGATGGGGCGCCCCTGCACCTGAAATTCGTGGTGGTCTGCCACCACACGTTCGCCTTGTCGGCCCGGCAGGGGGCCAGGCGTCTCGCGCAGCGGGTGTTGGGCAATGTCACCGTATTGCCGGGTGCGCTGCAGTTCGGTCAGCGCCTCACCAGACAAGGCATCGAGACTGCGGTAGCGCCACGCAGGTTGGGCGGACAAGAACAACACGCCGTAGCGGTCAGCCAGTGCCAGCGGTGTGCCGCTGCGTATCCAGCTGTCTTCTATGGCGGTCAAATCAATCTTGACGGCCACCACGCCCAGCACCTGCTTGCCCACTTGAATCGGCGCTGCAATGAACGCGCCGGGCTGTCCTGTAGTCACACCTATGCCATAGAAGACCCCCGTTTTTCCGGTCATGGCGTCCTGAAAATAGGGCCGAAAACCGTAATTGGAAGCCACAAAACTATCCGCTCCCTGCCAGTTGCTGGCGGCGCGGGTGAGCCCTTGGGTGTCGATCAGGTAAGCATGGCTAACACCGGTGCGGGTTTGCGCAAAGCTAAGGTAGCGGTTCGCGGCGTTGAGGCGCTCGGGGTCATCGGGTGCCTGCAGCAAGGCCAGCAGCGACGCGTCCGCCGCCAGCAGGTCAGGCAGGTTGGTGAAGCGCTCGACCGCACTCACCAAATCACGGGTGTGGAACTCGATTTGCGCGGTGCCTTCGGTTTGCATCTCGTCAAGGGCGCGTTGATGGGCGGTGCCATAGGCCAGCCACGCGGCCGCCAACACCACCAGCGCCGCCAAGGCAAGGGTGCGAACAACGGCGGTGAGGCCGGAGCGCATGGGAGAGGCTGTCATGGTCAAAGTGGCGTTGGGTGCAGGCAGAGAGACATCAAGACGAAAAAAAACGGCCCCCAGAAGGGCCGCCACAGAGGCAGGCGGCGCGGTGCCGTGCCGTCTTGCCTCTATTGCTGCTGTCCTTACTTGATCAGCCCCACCTCTTTGTAATAACGCTGCGCACCGGGGTGCAGCGGCACCGGCATGCCTTTGATGGCGTTTTCGCGCTTGATGGTTTTGGCCGAGTTGTGGGCAGCGTACAGCGTGTCCAGGTTTTCGTACATCGACTTGGTCATTTGATAGGCCAAGTCATCGGAAACACCCGCGTGTGTGATCAAAAAATTGGGAATCGCTGCGGTGGCAATGTCTGTCGTCTGTCCGGTGTAGGTATTGGCTGGGATCACGGCCGCTTGGTAAGCCGCATCGCCCACCTTGGCCACCACGTCGGCAGGCACCGGAATCACGATGATGTTCACCGCAGTGGCCAAGTCGCGAATCGACGCCACGCCCAAGCCGGCCGACTGCAGGGTCGCATCAAGTTGGCGGTTTTTCATCAGCTCAACTGACTCACCAAACGCCAAGTATTCCACCTTGGCCAGGTCGGCGTAGTTGATGCCAGCGGCCTTGAAAATGGCGCGGGCATTCAACTCGGTACCCGACTTGGCAGCACCCACGGAGATGCGCTTGCCTTTCAAGTCGGCCAGCGTTTTGATGCCGGAGTCGGCATTGGCGACAATTTGGATGTAATTGTTGTACGTGCCTGAGAGGCCGCGCAGCTTGTCCAGCTTGGTCTTAAAACCTGCTTCCGCATCGCCTTTCCACGCGTCAGAGACCGAATCGCCTAGCGCCAGTGCCAGCTCTCCCCGACCGGATTGCAATAGGTTCAAGTTTTCTGCCGAGGCTTTGGTGACCTGCGCCGTGGCCCGCACATTCGGAATGGCCTTGGCGTAGATTTGCGACAAGGCCACACCCACAGGGTAATACACACCACTTTGGCCACCGGTCAGAATATTGACAAACTGTTGTTGGGCCACGGCAGCCCCAGAAATGAGGGCCGCGCTCAGGCCAATCCCCAGTCCGATCTTGCGAATCATGCGCATGTCAAAGTCTCCTGTCGTTGTTGAATCAGGCAATAAGCATAGACCATGTCCGCACGGGCGCGAATCCAGTCAAACCCTTGCCGGGCTTCAAAAGCGGTCTACTGTCTTGCGCACTGCCAGCGTGCATGGGCTGGGTGAGGAGAAGACGACTTATTTTTCGCGCAAGATTTGCTTTGTAATTGATAGCTGCTTCCACCGTTCCGACAAGGGCTAGAGGCCTAAATGGCTTAAAAATAGGAGGGTTTGCCACGCAGGCGGAGTTCGGCTGAAAACCTGCCAAAGCTTTCGTCTGTCTATTTGGCAGAGGGCAGAGGCCTCAACGCTTCGTTATCGTTGGCCGTTTCAACCGTGGCCACGCAGTTGCGCCCTTGTCGTTTGGCTTGGTAGAGGCCTTCATCGGCCCGTTTCAACAGCCCCTCCACGGTGGCCATGGATGCATCGCGCTGCGCTACCCCTACGCTGATGCTGATGCTGCCCAGCCATTGTCCACCTCCCTCCAGCGCGACATTCAGATGAGCAACGTCCAAGCGTAGCTTTTCAGCGGCCAGCAGGGCACCTTCCACTGACGTGTCTGTGCAGATGATCAAGAATTCATCACCGCCCAAGCGGGCGACAAAATCATCGTTGCGCACTGAATCACGCAGTTGGCGCGCCAAACAGCGCAGTACCTCGTCACCAGCGTCGTGGCCGAATCGGTCATTGATTTGCTTGAAACCATCGGCATCAATCATCATGCAACTGAGTGTCTGACCGGCTTTGCCGGGCTGTAGCCAGCATTTTTCAAGCCACACCATGGCGTGGCGGCGATTGGGCAACCCCGTCAAGACATCGGTGAGGGCCATTTGCTCCAGCAAGTGATTGGCCTGGGAAAGGTCTCGGGTGCGCTCCGTGACTTTGGTCTCTAGGGTGTGATTGAGTTCTCGCAACTGCCGGTTGCGCTGCGACACCTCTTGGAACAATCCGTTCAGGGCGAGCAGAAGTGGCTCGGTGGGGCCTTCTTTCAACTGGCTCTCGACCTCAAATGCGTCGGTGGCGGATTGGCCTCCCCGAACCGCCGCCATCTGGCGCGCCATGGATTGATCCGTTCCCAAAATGTGAAAGGCCAGCCAATGGGTGAGGAATTTGAGCAGACCGGGTGCGGTCTCTTGCTGGTGCTGAATGCTGTGCTGCAACTGTGCCACTTCGGACAGAAATTCACGGTGAACGCGCTGATGCATGGTGATGTGGCGAGGGTCCAGACCCTGTGCCACCATCATGCCTTCCTCGTGTTCAAAGTGGTAATGCGAGTAATCGCCCAGCGCCTGAAGCACAGCGTCAATGTCGCCGGGGGCGGGCTGCTCCACCTGGGTCAGCGTCTTGCCAAAGCGGTTGATCAAGTCCACCAGAACGCGGTGTTCCCGATCAACGGCATCCAGACCGGTTTCAAAATGCTTGTCCCAATGAAAGGATTCCAATGCTGTCCCCTGTGATACGAGGAGCTCACTTTAGCGATTTTTCTGCCGCCATGTGGTTGATCCGGTTTGTTTTGATTTAGGTCAAGATGGGGCGCGTGACGCCTTCGAAGGAGAGTGCCCCGCTGGCCTTGTCATAAGCCGCTTGCTTGGCCCAGCAGAGGCGCGTCCCCCTGAATGAGGGCCGTGACTTTTTCCGCCATCATGATCGTCAACCCATTCAGGTGCTCAATCAGGAGAAGAAACCGCTGGGCTCAGGCTTTTTCGTTTAGCAGGGCACCCTGCATTTGGTTGGCTGTTTTGAACACCGACAGATTGGCCAAAAACTCATTTTTGGCCTGAAGTTGAGCCACCACGTCGGCCTCTATTGCCGAGCCGGTTGGCGCTGCGCGCGAGAGCGTGGTGCTCACCCCGCCGCCACTTTGGGGGGGTTGGCTGACCTGTTGCCGTCGGAAATCTTCGGTTTGCAGGTTGGCGATGTTGTGCGCCGAGGTTTGCAGGCGGGTTTGCGCCGCTGCCATGCCAGAGCTGGAGATGGAACTAATGGAATTCATGTTGCGGACTCCTTTATAAGAAAGTGGCCTATGGCCCAATCAGCATCAGTGTGAGTAGCTATTGTTTTAATAGCAATACCCGTCGCCTCATTCCCACTTTTGCTACTGTTTCGCCCCTGCCAATAGCGCCGCAGCACGCGAGGCCGCCAAGGCTTTGGCGTCTGGTGCCTCCAGTGTGGGCCAGCCGGAGAGATGTTGCAAGGAAATCTCGCACAGGGCGGTGATCCACACGGCGTCGTCATTCAGGCAGGGAATGTAGTTGAGCTCTTTGCCGCCGGCTTCCAGGAACGCCTCTTTGGCTTCCATGGCAATTTCTTCCAGCGTCTCTAGGCAGTCACTGGTGAAGCCCGGGCAAATCACATCGACCCGTTTGGTGCCCGCCTTGGCCATTGCCTTTAGCGTAGGTTCGGTATAGGGCTCTAGCCATTTGGCGCGACCCAATCGGCTTTGGAAGGTGACGCGGTACTGTTGCTTCACCAGCCCCAGTTGGTCCGCCAGCAGGCGCGCTGTTTTCATGCATTCGCAGTGGTAGGGGTCACCCAAATGCAGGGTGCGCTCGGGCACACCGTGAAAACTCATGACCAGTTGTTCGGCCTGCCCGTGGGTTTTCCAGTGGCGGCGCACGCTCACTTCCAGCGCGGCAATGTAGCGCGGGTCATCGTGGTAACGGTTCACAAAGCGCAACTCAGGAATGTTGCGGGTGCGACCCGCCCAGGCGTACACCGCGTCGAACACGCCGGCCGTGGTGGTGGCCGAGTACTGGGGGTAGGCGGGAACGATGAGCACGCGGGTGACCCCTGCGGTTTTAAGTTCGTCGAGTTGCGAGGCAATCGAGGTGCTGCCATAGCGCATGGCGTAGCGCACCATGACGTGGTGGCCCCGTTGACCCAGCCAACCCTGCAGCAGTTTGGCCTGCTTTTCCGTCCAGATCTTGAGCGGTGAGCCCTCGGGTGTCCAGACGCTGGCGTATTTTTCGGCGGATTTTTTGGGCCGGGTGCGCAAAATAATGCCGTGCAAGATCAGCATCCACAAGACGCGGGGAATCTCCACGACGCGCGGGTCACCGAGAAACTCTGCGAGGTAGCGGCGCACATCGGGCGCGGTGGGGCTGTCAGGCGTGCCCAGGTTGCAATACAGGACGGCGGTTTTTGGGGTTTGACCGTGGTTGAACGAAGGTTCTTTGGCGAAGGGCGACTTGAATAAGGGCATGCGCTATTCTCCCGCACCTATGCTCACTATTTCCAAAATCAAGGCAATAACCCTTGACCTTGACGACACGCTGTGGCCCATTTGGCCTGCCATTGACCGGGCTGAAATGGCCTTGACCACGTGGCTGGCCGAACATGCGCCCCGCGCCGCGCCCACCTTCGCCGATGCGGCCGCCCGCGTGGCCGTGCGTCAACACGTGCTCGCCACCCGCCCTGAGATGGGGCACGACATGAGTGCGGTGCGCCGAGAGATCTTGCGCCATGTGTTGCACCACGCCCAAGAAGACGTCGCTTTGGTGGAGCCTGCGTTTGAGGTGTTTTTTGCCGCCCGCATGCAAGTCGATTTGTACGAGGATGCACTGCCCTTTTTGGCGTTTATGGCTGAGCGGTGGCCGATTGTTGCCGTGTCCAACGGCAATGCCGATGTGGCGCGGGTCGGCTTGGGGCCTTATTTCAAAGGCAGTTTCAGCGCCTCCACGTTTGGCGTGGGCAAGCCGGACCCCCGCATTTTCCACGCGGCTGCCAGCAGTGTCGACGTGAACCCGGATGAGGTGCTGCACATTGGGGATGACGCGGCGCTGGACGTGTTGGGCGGCTTGAATGCGGGCATGCAAACGGTGTGGCTGAACCGCGATGCGCAGCCGTGGTCGCACCCCACACACCCTCATGCCAGCGTTGCCACCTTGCACGAGTTGTGCGACCTGCTGCGAGACATCCCTGACCCCCGCGTGTGACTGGATCACCGGCCCCTTCTTCGGTAGGATAAAACCATGACCAAATCAAAAAGCGACACCAGCGAAAAAAACGAAAAAAACGAAAAAACGGAGAAGGGCGGCAAACACAGCAAGAGCGACCGCCTGAAGAAAAGCGACTACGACGCGCAACTGGAGCCGCTGGAGCTGGCGCTCAACGAGTTGGCGCGGTGGCTGAAATTCACTGGCAAGCGGCTCATGGTGGTGGTGGAGGGGCGCGACACGGCCGGCAAAGGCGGTGTCATCTCCGCCATTTCCGACACCTTGAACCCCCGCCAATGCCGAACGGTCGCGCTGGCCCGACCCAGTGACCGCGAAATGGCGCAGTGGTATTTCCAGCGTTATGTGGCGTACCTGCCCGCAGCGGGTGAGATCGCTTTGTTTGACCGCAGTTGGTACAACCGGGCGGGCGTGGAGCGGGTGATGGGCTTTTGTACGCCAGAGCAAACCCAGACCTTTTTGCAGCAAGCGCCCGTGTTCGAGAAAATGCTGGTCGATGACGGCATTTTGCTGTTCAAGTACTGGCTGACGGTGGACCAAGAAAAGCAGGAGCAACGATTCGCAGAACGGTTGGAGGACCCTCTAAAGCGGTGGAAGCTCAGCCCCATTGATTTGGAAGCTCGCAACAAGTACGCCGAATACGGCCTGGCACGCGATGCGATGTTGAAAGCCACCCACACCCAATACGCGCCTTGGACGCTGGTGGATTTCAATGACCAGCGGCTGGGCCGACTCACCCTCATTCGCCACCTGCTGGCCCATGTGGCTGACCGCAAGGTGCCTGAGGAAAGCCTTCAATTTCCGCCCTTGGGTCATGCGCCTTTAACGGAGCAATTTGGCACGCCTTTGAAGCCCATCACGCCCAAAGCAGCCTGATGGCTTCAGGGCGGTGAGGATGTCACACCGCGCCCAGCGAATGCCAGTGCGTCTGAATCTATGATGCGGGATTATTTTTTAGGAGTGCGTGATGAGCTTGTTTGATTCGGTAGTGGGTGCGGTGTCTGGCCATGTGCAACAGCAAGGTGGCATGGCCAGCGTGCTGGGTGGGTTGTTGGCTAACAACGGTGAACTAGGAGGCTTGGGCGGTTTGGTTGAGAAATTCAAACAAGCGGGTATGGCGGATCAGGTCAACTCTTGGATCGGCAACGGGCAAAACCTGCCCATCTCGGCAGCGCAAATTTCTCAAATTTTGGGCAGTGACGTGGTGCGCAACATCGCCGCCAAACTGGGCATCGACCCCGACCAAGCCGCGCAGCAACTCTCTGCCATGTTGCCCGGACTGATTGACAAACTCACGCCCAATGGCGAGGCACCCGCCGGTGGACTGGGTAATCCCAACGATTTAATGGGCATGTTGGGCGGCTTTTTGGGCCGCTAAACCCCAGCGTCTCTTTAGCCCAGTGCGTTGGCTGCCGCGATGCCGCTGCGCACCGCCCCCTCCAGCGTGGCCGGGTAGGGGCCTTCAACATAGTCACCGCAAGCCAGCAAATGAGGGGCGATGCGCATTGCGGGCCGCTGCAGGCCAGGGGTGCAGGCGAAGGTGGCGCGTTTTTCAACGACGGTGGTCACGGCCTGCAGCGTTAGACCCAATTGAGTGTGTGCTTGCTGAATCACTTGGCTTTGCAGCGTGTGGCGGTCACCGCTGCTGGCGCTGATCACAAACGCCATCAAACCCGTCGGGCCGCCCAGTTGGCCTCGGTCAAACACAAATTGAGCCGGTGCCGGACAGTTGACATCACCCGAGTGGCGCAGCGTGAGCATGGGGTGGCTCAGGCGGGCGGTGGGCGCCCAGGCGTACACGGTGGCAATGGACTCAAATTGCAGCAGGTCAGCCACGGCCGCCCAGTCGTTTAGGCGCTGGCCCCATTCCTCAGGCGCTCCTTTGGCGGTGGGCTTCAAAATCAAGCTGGCGTTGGAGGAGGCTGTTGCCAAAATCACGGCGTCAAACAGGTGCTCATCAATCCCCCATTGCGACCCTTGGGGCGTGATGGCACTGACCCGGTGGCCCAAATGAACTTGGCCACCCCGCGTTTGCAACCACTGGGCCGCTGCCGCAGGAAACATGGCGCTGAGGTCCACCGTGGGGAGCAGCAAATGGGAGCCGCCTTGCACGCCAAACAGCGCATCTTTCATGACCCGCAGAAACACCTGGGCGCTGGCGTGCTCAGCGGGGGTGTTCAGGGCGGAGACGCACAAGGGTTCGATCAATTCCGCCATCACCCGAGCGCTCAGGCCCGCGCACAGGGCTGCAACTGAGAGCGAGGGCACGCAGGTGAAGCGGCTGAACTGCCAGGCGGTGGCGACCCGCAGCAACGACGCTTTGTCCCCCAGCGTCCAGCCCTTGGCGGTGACGATGCCCGCGAGGGCGTCCAGCGGGGTGGGCCAGCGGGGAAAAGTAATGCCTTGGCCCTCAGGAAATCGCAGTGCCATGGGCAGGCGAAGCAAGGCGTCTTGCTCACGCACGCCCACCTCGGCCATGAGTTTCAAGCTGTCGGTGTAAGCGCCAATCAGGATGTGCTGGCCGTTGTCCAAGGTCACTGCCGTGCCATTGGGTAAAGTGGCATTTAGGGCTCTGGCCCGCCCCCCAATTGTGCGGGATGCTTCAAAAACGATAGCGGTATGGCCGTTTTTCGTGGCCTGCACGGCAGCCGCCATGCCGGCCCAGCCCGCGCCGATGATGGCGATTTTCATGAGCGCTTTTACAGCCGACCCAACGCTTGCACCTTCCACGCCAGCCAGAGCTTGCGCATGGGGGTGAGGCTGACGCGTTGGTGCAGCACTTGAAAGTTGTCGCGCTCAATCTCGGTGAGCAAGGCGCGGTAGATGCTGGCCATCATCAAACCGGGCTTTTGGGCGCGGCGATCCACGGCGGGCAGCAAGGCCAGCGCCTCGTCGTACAGGCCTTGGGCGCGCTGGGCCTGAAATTTCATCAGCGCCGTGAACCGGTCGGAGTAAGTGCGCTTCAAAATTTCATGGGCTTTGACATCAAACTGCTGCAGCTCGTTAACCGGCAAGTAAATGCGTCCACGCAGCGCATCTTCGCCCACGTCGCGAATGATGTTGGTGAGCTGCAAGGCCTGGCCCAGTTTGTGGGCGTAGGCGATGGTTTGCGGTTGGGTTTGACCAAAAATGTTAGCCGCCACTTCACCCACTTCACCGGCCACCAAGTGGCAGTAGCGCTGCAAGCCGGGGTAGTCCAAGTAGCGGGTTTGGCTCAGGTCCATTTGGCAGCCTTCAATGACGGCTTGCAAGTGGCGTTGCTCGATCTTGTAGTCGGCTGTCAGCGGCATCAGTGCTTGCATGACCGGGTGGGTGGGCTGGCCAGCAAACGATTTGCCCACCTCAGACGACCACCAAGCGAGCTTGGTGGCTGCCACACCGGGGTCCACCATGTCGTCCACCACATCGTCCACCTCGCGGCAAAACGCATAAAACGCGGTGATGGCGGCGCGACGCGGCTTGGGCAGGAATAAAAAGGCGTAGTAAAAGCTGCTGCCCGAGGCGGCGGCTTTTTGCTGAACGTAGTCTTGTGGCGTCATGAAGGGGTTTGGGTTAAGGCGCGTAGTTTAATCAGCGGGGGGTGGCCTTCATGCGCCAGGCCCGCCAGAGCAGCAGCGGGCCGTCAGTCCAATGCAGCTTGGGGCGGGTGCGCCAAGTGGCAAAGTGCAGGGCCTCCATTTTGTCCAAGATGCGCATCCCGCCTTGCACCACCAGCCGAAGCTCCCACCCGGCGCGACCGGGGATGTGGCACGCCAATGAAGCACCTTTTAGCATGCTAGCCCTTGCAGAGGCTGCGTAAGCAGCTACTAATTTAGTAGCGTTGGGTGAGTTGCTGCCCGGCTGCAGATCAGCGTCATGCACGCCCAAGGCCTGCATCGTTTGCTCGCTGGGGTACCAGCGGTGGCGCGCCACATCGACGCTGATGTCTTGCCAAAAGTTGATGAGTTGCAAGGCGGTGCAAATGTGGTCGCTTTGCGCCAGCGAGGCGTCATCGTGAATGCCATACAAGTGCAGCAGCAAGCGACCCACCGGGTTGGCAGAGCGGGTGCAGTAGTCGTGCAGCGCGGCATCGCTTGCATAACGCTGGCCCGCTGCGGTGTAGCGCACATCTTGCTCAAACGCGTCCAATAGTTGGGCCAGCAATGGCACGGGCAGCGCAAAGTCTTGCAGCACGGGCTTGAGCGGGTCAAACACCTGGGGCCACTCGCCGCTGTGCGTGTGGTGAGCGGCCAGCGACTGCAGGTCTTGCCGATAGCGGGCCAGCGCCTGCAGCCGGACTTCTGGCAAAGCGTCGCCCTCATCGGCCAAGTCATCGCCGGTGCGCGCAAACCAGTAAATAGCGGCAATGGCGGGGCGCAAATGGGCCGGGCACAGCCAGCTGGCAACGGGAAAGTTCTCGTAATGGTCCACTTTGGGGGAGGCGGGTGCGGCTGGGGTGGTCACGGTACGGGGGTAAATTGGGACGCTGAATTGACAGCTTTAAAGAACAATCTAAAATTAATAACCAAGTGGTCAGTAGTTAGACCGTTCCTCCTACAAAGCGATACCTGTCATGAATGTTGTGAAATTAATGCGGCCATTGTCCGCTGGCTTGTTGCCGCTGGCAGCGGCACTGCTTTTGACCGCCTGCTCCAAGCCCGCACCGCCTGAGGCACCCGTGCGTTCGGTCAAAGTCATGACGATAGGTACCGGGCCGCTGCAGTCCTCGGTGGAGTTTGCCGGTGAGGTGCGGGCGCGGGTGGAGTCGCGCTTGGGGTTTCGGGTGGCGGGCAAGCTGAGTCAACGGGCGGTTCAGTTGGGTGAGCACGTGAAAGCCGGGCAGTTGCTGGCGCAGTTGGACGCGCAAGACTACCGTTTGGCCGCCGATGCGGCGCGGGCGCAACTGGCCGTGGCGGCGAGCAATCGCGATCAAGCGGCGGCTGATTTCAAGCGGTTTAAAGAGTTGAAGGACCAGAATTTCATCAGCGGCGCTGAGTTTGAACGCCGCACCACCGCACTCAAAGCGGCGCAAGCGCAGGTCGAGCAAGCGCAGGCGCAACTGGCCTCACAAGGCAACCAAGCGGACTACACGCGGCTCACCGCTGATGTATCAGGCGTGGTCACTGCCGTAGAGGCCGAACAAGGCCAAGTGCTGTCGGCAGGCACCCCCGTGGTGCGCATTGCCCAAGACGGGCCGCGCGATGTGGTGTTTTCGGTGCCTGAGGACAAGGTGGCGGCCATCAAAGTGGGCAGCTCTGTGGCGGTACGGGTGTGGGCCGCCAGCACCACCTGGCAAGGCGTGGTGCGCGAGGTGGCCGCCAGTGCGGACCCGGTGACGCGCACCTTTGCCGTCAAAGTGGCTTTGGGGGCGGATGCGTCGCCCGCACTGGGCTCCACTGTGTCCGTGGTGCCGCAGGCGCTGAGCCACGCGGGAACGGCAGCGATCATGGTGCCGACCAATGCCTTGTTGCAGCAGGGTGGCAAAACGCTGGTCTGGTTGTTGGACCCCGCCAGCATGACGGTCAAAGCACAGCCGGTACAGGTGCTAACCGCCGATGGCAACGAGGTGGTGATTGCCAGTGGTTTAACGCCAGGCATGCAGGTGGTGACCAGCGGTGTGCATGTGCTGTCTGCGAATCAACCGGTCACTATTTATACAGAAAAAGTGCCTCTAGCCCATGCTCCAATTGAGCGAGCAGCTACTGAATCAATAGCAAATTCAAGCGCTCCGGCGTCGAAGTGAGCCGGCTATGTCACAAATCAATCCCAAAGAGAGCTTCAACCTCTCACGCTGGGCGCTGGAGCACACAGCGCTCACCCGTTATTTGATGGTGGTGCTGATGGTGTTGGGCCTGGCGTCCTACTTTCAGTTGGGCCAAGACGAAGACCCGCCCTTCACCTTTCGGGCCATGGTGGTTCGCACCTATTGGCCTGGTGCCACGGCGCAGCAAGTGGCCGAGCAGGTTACCTCCAAGATCGAGCGCACGCTGCAAGAGGCACCGTATGCGGACAAGATTCGCAGCTACTCCAAGCCCGGCGAGTCGCAGATTATTTTTCAAATCAAAGACTCCAGCAAAGCCAGTGATGTGGCCAATGTGTGGTACGCAGTGCGCAAGAAAGTGGGCGACATGCGCGGTACTTTGCCAGCGGGCGTGGTGGGGCCTTTTTTTAACGACGATTTTGGGGATGTCTATGGCGTGATTTACGCGCTGGAATCCGACGGTTTCAGCAACGCCGAGGTCAAAACCTTTGCCGACGACGTGCGCCAGAAACTATTGCGTGTGCCCGACGTGGCCAAGGTGGAGCAGTTTGGGGTGCAAGACGAAAAATTGTTCGTTGAGGTGTCGCAAAAGCGCCTGTCCCAAATGGGGCTGGACCTGAACCAAGTGTTATCCCAGTTGGGCCAGCAAAACGCGGTGGAGTCCGCTGGCGCCGTGCAAACGCCGTTGGATGTGGTGCAGGTTCGGGTGCAGGGGCAATTCAATGCGGTCGAAGATCTGCAATCGATGCCCATCCGTGCGGGTGGCCAGCAAATTCGCCTGGGTGACATTGCCACCATTCAGCGCGGCTATGTGGACCCTCCTGCGGTGATGGTGCGCCACCAAGGCAAAGAGGTGGTGGCACTGGGGGTTTCCATGGCCAAAGGGGGTGACATCATTGCCTTGGGCAAAGCACTGAAAACCAGTGTGGACGAGATTCAGGCCGGCCTGCCCTTGGGCGTTAACCTGGTGTCGGTGCAAGACCAACCCAAAGCGGTGGCCAAGTCGGTGAATGAATTTGTCAGCGTGCTGATTGAAGCGGTGGTGATTGTGCTGGCGGTGAGTTTTATTGCGCTAGGTTTTCATCGCCGCTCTGGCAACCACCCGTTCTACAGGCGTTGGTACGTTGATATGCGACCCGGCTTGGTGGTGGGCATCACGATCCCGCTGGTGCTGGCGGTGACCTTTTTGGCGATGAATTATTTCGGCATTGGCTTGCACAAAATCTCACTGGGTTCGCTCATCATCGCGCTGGGCTTGTTGGTGGATGACGCCATCATTGCGGTGGAAATGATGGTGCGCAAGATGGAGGAGGGCTACGACAAGGTGCGGGCCGCCACCTTTGCCTATGAGATCACGGCCATCCCCATGTTGACGGGCACCTTGATCACGGCAGCGGGCTTTTTGCCCATTGGCCTCGCCAAGTCGTCGGTGGGGGAGTACACCTATGCCATTTTTGCCGTCACGGTGATTGCGCTCGTGCTGAGCTGGTTGGTGTCGGTTTACTTTGTGCCTTATTTGGGCACGCTGTTGCTCAAGGACAAACCCAAGCCCGCAGAGGGTGAGGCGCATCAAGAGCACTTTGACACGGCGTTTTACCGACTGTTTCGCCGGGCGGTGAATGGCTGTGTGCAGCACCGTTGGCTGACCATTGGGGCCACGGTGTTGATCTTTGTGCTGGGCATTGTCGGCATGGGTAAGGTGCAGCAACAGTTTTTCCCGGACTCCAGCCGCCCTGAGATTTTGGTGGACTTGTGGTTCCCTGAGGGCACGTCATTTGCTGCCAACTCGCTCGTCACCCAGCGCGTGGAGGCGCGTTTGCAGCAGGAGGAGGGTGTGGACTCGATCAGCACTTGGGTGGGGTCGGGCGTGCCCCGTTTCTATTTGCCCATGGAGCAGACCTTCCCCCAGACCAACGTGTCGCAAATGATGGTGGTGCCCAACAGTTTGAAGCGCCGTGAGACTTTGCGGCAAAGTTTGCCCGCGTTATTGGCCACCGAATTCCCTGAAGTGCGCGGCCGCGTGAAGCTGCTGCCCAACGGCCCACCCGTGCCGTATCCCGTGCAGTTTCGTGTGGTGGGGCCTGACCCGATTCAACTGCGGGAGCGCGCGGATGAGGTCAAGGTCGCCATGCGCGCCAGCCCGAACACGCGGGGCGTGAACGACAACTGGAATGAGTCGGTGAAGGTGATTCGCTTAGAGGTTGACCAGGTCAAGGCACGCGCCCTTGGCGTGTCCAGCCAGTCGATTGCGCAGGCCGCACGCACGTTGCTGGCAGGGGCCACCGTGGGCCAGTTTCGCGATGGGGACAAGTTGATCGATATCGTGTTGCGCCAACCCTTGAATGAGCGCGACGCGATCAGTGATCTGGGCAACGCCAGTTTGCCCACGGCGTCCGGCCGCTCCATTCCACTCACACAAATCGCCAAGCCGGTGTTCACTTGGGAGCCCGGGGTGATGTGGCGCGAGAACCGCGCGTACGCCATTACCGTGCAAAGTGACATTGTGGAGGGCCTGCAGGGCGCGACCGTCACCAAAGAGCTGCTGCCTAGCTTGAAGGCGATTGAAGCCCAATGGCTCACCGAAGGTCATGCAGGTTACCGCATTGAGGTCGCCGGTGCGGTGGAGGAAAGTGCCAAAGGCTCGTCCTCTATCGCCGCAGGCGTGCCCATCATGTTGTTCATTACCTTCACTTTGCTGATGCTGCAACTGCACAGTTTCAGCCGCGCCATGCTGGTCTTTTTAACGGGCCCCATGGGCATTGCGGGTGTGGCGGCGGCCTTGCTGGTGTTGGATCGCCCTTTCGGCTTCGTGGCCCTATTGGGGGTGATTGCACTCATGGGCATGATTCAGCGCAATTCGGTCATTCTGATTGACCAAATTGAGACGGATCGCAGCAATGGCGTACCGGCGTGGGACGCTATTGTGGAGTCAACGGTGCGCCGGGCCCGGCCGATTGTTCTGACCGCTGCGGCCGCGGTGCTGGCCATGATTCCCTTGTCACGCTCGGTTTTTTGGGGTCCGATGGCGGTGGCGATCATGGGCGGATTGATCGTGGCGACTGTGTTGACCCTGCTGGCATTGCCCGCAATGTACGCGGCTTGGTTCCGCGTCAAACGGGAGGTTCCCGTAGCAGGTTAAAATAACTGGCTTACCGATTTCTCGGGGGCGGTTAATTCAAACCGTCCCCTTTGTTTTTAAGTGCGCGGGTGGCGAAATTGGTAGACGCACCAGGTTTAGGTCCTGACGCTGGCAACAGTGTGGGGGTTCGAGTCCCCCCCCGCGCACCACCTTTGATAACTTCAGCAACAGAGATTCATGAACCGCAAAGCGGTTGTCTCTGGTTGCCACAATTAGGAGCATTGCAATGGCTGTTAACGTTGAAACACTGGAAAAATTGGAGCGAAAAATCACGCTGACACTGCCTGTCGGTGCGATTCAATCCGAAGTCGAGACCCGTCTGAAAAAATTGGCCCGCACGGTCAAGATGGACGGTTTCCGTCCCGGCAAGGTCCCCATGACGGTGGTGTCTCAGCGCTATGGCTACTCGGTTCACTACGAAGTCATGAACGACAAAGTGGGCGAGGCGTTCTCTGTCGCTGCCAACGAAGCCAAGCTCCGCGTGGCAGGCCAGCCTCGCATCACGGAAGCCGAAGGCGCACCTGAAGGTCAAATGGCGTTTGACGCGATTTTTGAAGTCTATCCAGAAGTCAAAATGGGTGACCTCAGCACCGCTGAAGTCGAAAAAATGTCGGCGGAAGTGGATGATGCCGCCATCGACAAGACCATCGACATTTTGCGCAAGCAGCGTCGCACCTTCGCTCAGCGCGCTCAAGACGCCGCTGCCGCTGACAGTGACCGTGTCACGGTTGACTTCGAAGGCAAGATCGACGGCGAAGTGTTTGCTGGCGGCAAAGCCGAAGACTTCCAGTTCATCGTGGGCGATGGCCAGATGTTGAAAGAGTTCGAAGATGCCACTCGCGGTATGAAAACCGGCGAAAGCAAGACGTTCCAGTTGGCTTTCCCCGCTGACTACCATGGCAAAGACGTGGCAGGTAAAACCGCCGATTTCATGGTGACTTTGAAGAAAATCGAAGCCGCTAATCTGCCTGAAGTGAACGAAGCCTTGGCCAAATCGCTCGGTATTGAAGACGCCACCGTAGAAGGTTTGCGCGCTGACATTCGTAAAAATCTTGAGCGTGAAGTGAAGTACCGCTTGTTGGCGCGCAATAAGCAAGCTGTCATGGACGCCTTGGTGTCCAAAGCAGAATTGGATCTGCCCAACGCCAGCGTGCAGGCCGAAATCGCCCGCTTGCTGGAAGGCGCTCGTGCTGACCTGAAACAGCGCGGCATCAAAGACGCGGACAAAGCAGCTATTCCTGACGATGTGTTCCGCCCTCAAGCGGAGCGTCGTGTGCGCTTGGGTCTGGTGGTGGCCGATCTGGTTCGCGCCAACAGCTTGCAGGCCAAAACCGAGCAAATCAAAGCCCACATTGAAGAGTTGGCCGCCAGTTATGAAAAGCCAGCGGATGTGATGCGTTGGTATTACAGCGACAACAACCGTTTGGCGGAAGTGGAAGCCATCGTGATTGAAAACAATGTGACTGATTTCGTTTTGGGCCAGGCCAAAATTAACGAAAAAACAGTCACATTTGATGAGTTAATGGCGCAAAACTAATCGGTTTGCCGCATTAAAGCGGCCAGAATGGGGCTTCGGTTGGACTTGCAGTCTGGCTGTTAAGCCCCATTTTCATTAGAGTGCCAGTTTTTCGGTACAGTATCTGTCTATTTTTGGAGTCAAGATGAACGTGCGATATGAGGCAATGGAGACGCAAGGACTGGGCATGGTCCCAATGGTCATCGAGCAATCGGGCCGAGGCGAGCGTTCGTATGATATTTACTCGCGCTTGCTCAAAGAGCGGGTCATCTTTTTGGTCGGCCCTGTGAATGATCAGACCGCCAATTTGGTGGTCGCTCAATTGCTGTTCTTGGAAAGCGAAAATCCTGATAAGGATATTTCCTTCTACATCAACTCACCTGGTGGATCAGTGAGTGCAGGTATGGCTATTTACGACACCATGAACTTTATCAAGCCATCGGTGTCCACCTTGTGTATCGGTTTTGCGGCCAGCATGGGTGCTTTTCTGTTGGCAGCCGGCGAGAAAGGCAAACGTTTCTCGCTGCCTAACTCCAAGATCATGATCCACCAGCCCTCCGGCGGCAGTCAAGGCCAGGCGACTGAAATCGAAATCCAGGCCCGTGAAATTTTAAAAACGCGCGAGCAGTTGAACAAAATTTTGGCTGAGCGTACGGGGCAGCCCTTAGAACGTATTGCCAAAGACACGGAGCGGGATTACTACATGTCCGCTGATGAGTCGAAAGAATATGGCTTGATCGATCAGGTCATTTCAAAGCGGGCTTGATTGAGTCAGGTCACTTTGACCAGGGTTTTCCCCCAAGTTTTTGAGGCGCACTGCTGATGCTTACTAGCGTCAGTGTGCCGGTTTTCTTTGAGTATTGTTCGGAAATTGTCCGATAAAGGCGTAGTTCCCATGGCCGAAAAAAAAGGCACCTCGAGCGAAAAAACTCTCTACTGTTCTTTTTGCGGCAAAAGTCAGCATGAAGTTAAGA
>JAGODZ010000202.1 GCA_017997975.1 Rhodoferax sp. | reverse complement strand
AACCCCCCAGACGGGAACAGCGCCCTGCGCTTGCCGGGCGTAGCGAAGCCACATCCAAGAACGGGCGTTCGGGTATTGCTCTTTCAAAATAGCCCATCCCAAGATCAGCGCATTCAGTTGAGCAATATCGCTCTCAGGCGTCGTTACACCGCGCAGTTGATTGACCAGTTCGCGAACCCGCCGGAGCCCGGGATCGCCTGGTTCATTCAAGAGCGCCAGACGTGCCTCAGTCAACATGAGCGGATCATTGGGCAGCATCGTGTTGCCCTGCGCAGACGATGGCTTCTGCTTCAATAGCAGCCAGGCATGGCGGCGAATGCGAGCCGCCATGCCGGCGTTTTGACTGCGCTCAATGGCATCGGCGAAATTGAGCAATAGCAGGGGGTCATCGGGCGTGTTGGAGACCGCTTTTCCATACCAGAGAATGGCATCTCGGGATCGGTTCAACACCTGACTGCCTGCGGCGAAAACCAGCCAAAAACGACTGTCTTTGACTGCCTGCGGCGCATAGGTGCTCAACATCCGTGTCAACTCTGGCGCGCGCTGTTCATCGACTAAAAACCAAAGGGCGCTCAAAGCCACATCAAGGTCGTTCGGAGTAAGGATCAGCGCACGCGTTAAGTCGGCCCAAGCCAAATTGGGTTGTTTCTGCAGACGCTGGAACTGCGATCGCATTAACAAAAATCGTGCATCTTGCTCGGCAGTGAGCAAGTTCTGCGCCGTCAGCGATCCAAAAATACGCGCTTGGGCTGGGAGATCGCCGAGCCCTATAAAAATTTCCAAACTCAACTTCAATTGATCCAGCGCATTGAACCGACGGTACGCCTCCCAAGCCAGCTGGGCAGCTTGCGCGGGATGTTGCTGGCGAACCAGGAAAATGAGACGAGACCAATCCGCAGCAGTGGAGTCAGCGACAGGTGTGACACGCGCATAAGCCTGTTGCGCGGTAGCAAAGTCGCTTTGCAACCAAGCCAATTGACCCAGCAAACGCCAAAAATCAACTGATTCAGCAGGAATTGAATCGAGATGGGCTTGCATGACCGCCAACGCTCTGTCCCCGTCATCACTTCGAATAAAACTCACCACGACCCACATCAACGCGTCCATTGAAAAGGGGGCCAGGTTCAGTCGCTGCAAATACAGCGACTGAGCGCGTTTCTCATCGCCACCATTGGCGGCTAGGCGAGCCGCATAGTCCAACAATGAAATAGACTGAGTTTTCAAAAACTGCGCTTCAAAAAATTGGGACCCGCGCTTAGGCTCCGTCAGACTTTCATAAAGAAAAAATAAATCTGACCATTGCGTGGCTGTCAGCGGTGATCTGTCTGCGCGATATTCCCACGCCAGCATGACGGATGCAGGTTTTTCTAACAGTGGGGCCAAGCGAATCACCGCCGACACCGTTTCTTCAGACCGGTCCCCTTGGGAGAACAAGACCTGCCAGTGCTCTGCTGCCAAGTTCGGCCGCTCGGTCCAGTCGGCAACACGAGCCAACTTGCGTCGCCAGTCGCGGTCACTAGGACGCTCTCGAACAGCCTGTTCAGCAACGCGAAGAGAGCTCGCAAGGTCGTCCCCGCTGATCAGCGCATCAAATGCCAAAGAAAAATCTTCTTGGTTAAAAGAGCGAAGTGTGTAGCGAGTCCAATCCCGGGACGTAGCGGTGGGCAACCGTGCCAAAACCACCGGAGCCACGGGAGAAGGGGTGGAGGGCTGAGGCACAGGTCCACCTGAAGGGTCCATAACGGTGGAAGTGACGGCAGGAAGTACGCTGATGGCCTCTTCTGAGGACAGGTCACCCCAATTGCGTTTGACAATGGCCTCAGGCCTGAAAACAGCGACACGCACAAATGCGGCTCCCATGGGTGCCTCTAACAACGCAATGCGTGCCATTGTTTCATCCGTCCAGAACCCGGCTCGCAAAGTGAATAGTGCGCCGCGCCGCTCAATGCGGGCAAATGGAAGGTGCGCGTACCGTTCGAACGCTCGCTCCAAAGCGCCGACATCTTTGCCGCTGGCAATTTGCAAGGAGTAGTAATCAGTCGCGGTGACCGGCAATTCAAGCGCCTTGGCACCGGAAATTGCCGCCCATATCAAACTGGCAAAGAAAACATGACGCTTCATGAGGTGCCCCTGACAGGCAGCCTTATAAACACCAACCTGCGAGCATAGTAGGCCGCTCTGGCAGGGTCACCGGCAGCCAAGGCGACTCGGGTGAGATAACGCAGAGTCTGGAGATCATTATCAAGATCGCCAATGTGTTGATCCGCAGCCAACATGGCCTGCTTGAACTGGCTCGACGCCATCCAGGCCCCCATGCCCGTCATAAAAAGCCGTCGAGCATCCTCTGTGTTGGTGGCCTCCTCACGCGCGACGAAAAAGTAGTGGGCTGCAGTCGCGTAGTCACCCAAACCCAACCACTCACGAGCGTATTCTTCAGGTGTTTTGGGCACTAACTCGGGCACGATCAATGCCAAGTAGGCCAACCTCTCACTTTCAATTCTGAATTTATTAGCAAGTGCGAAAAAAACTCGCGCTAAATGGCGGGGAATTTTGTCATCAGCCGCTTGCTCCATCATCGCCTTGGCACTGGCCACAACGCTTGCGCGCGAACGCGCATCGGTAAAGGTGTCAAAGGCCCTTCCATACGCATCGGCCAGCAAAAGGCGCGCTTGCGTTCGCTGGCGCCCATCTCCCCCCCCAGAAATAAAGGGCGAGAGCATGGACTCTAAGTCCACGACGGCCAACTCAAATTGTTGTGACTTTGCCAACAAAATGGCCACATCCGCATTGCCGGGCTCAGCCCGGTATAAATTTTGAATATAGGACAGCGTGAGCTCGTCCAGCACTTCTTGTTCGTACAGACTCGCAATCAGCGCTTTACGCGGAAAGATCAGAACCAGCAAGGCCACAATCAACAAGGCGATCACCAACAACTGCCAAGTTGAAGACAGTGCCAAGCGCGGGATCTCATCGTCAACCCCGGCATATCGCTTCGAGCGGTCGAGCAGCATGGTCCTTAAGTTCGTAGTGAGACAAATGATTAGCACGGCTCACAGGCAGCAGGTTTTTCCCACCGACCGCGATTTGACAACTTCCCACATTCGCCAGGGTGAACCTGAGGGGCACATGGCCTGTCAGTTCCCAGCGAAGACGGTCTGGACTGGTTTCAAAAGATGCGATGCGAGCGTTGGCAGACACCAGCACAGGGCCGGTCCCTGCAGAAGGCTGCAAGACCAGTTCCACCTGACTGTCACCCATGTGAATATACGTCTCGCTGGTGCCTGCTCGATAGCCCGCAACGGCTTGACTTCGCTCAAAATCGGGCACGCCCAAGGTGCTGGGTAGGCGCAACGTGCGCAGGTGGGAGCCACCTCGAACCAGCCATCCCGTCTCGGTTCGTGCCACACCCAGATGTTGGAAGTCCACGACTTTGCGTGCATATTCTGAGATGAACACCGGATTGGTCTCTTGCGATAAAGCATAGTCAAATATTTTCTCCAGCGACTTGAGGCCCGCACGCTTGGAAGCCAAGTAGGTATGGAAATAAATATTGATGGGCTTGAGTCGCCTCGGTGTCTCGGTCATTTGATAGGTTTCAATGACCTGCTCAAAACCATAAAACGGCCCTCTCCACAAGTTGGTGTACACGTTTTCGTTCTGATTGGGGGCATAAACTTGGAAGCCACCAGCATAAGCCAAGCCCAGACCTTCAACCCGTGTCAGTGAAGGTCTGTTTTTCGTGATCAAGGTATCACCGCCGTTCATATTGAGGACATTCAGCTTCGTTGTTAAACGCAACGCTTCGCTGCCCGGAATGCAGTCTCCCGTCCAAAGAAACATATCCACTTTTTTGCCGGGGGGTGCCAAGCGAGATTCAATGTACCGAATGGACCCCTCAATTTCCCGGCTCAAGCTAAATTGGTAGCCCGGAATTGGCAGGTGGTAGTCCTCTGCCCCATCGCCTGCGTCAGCACTTGCTTTGCCCCAAAAAAATGGATGAGAGTAGCTGTGCGACGCAAGCGCCACATTGGGTTCCCGAAAAATATCTTTTGCCGCCCCCTCGGCGACCGCTGACAACGCAGGGAACAAACCTTGAGGCGATATCTCCCCTTCAATCACTGAGATCGTCATTGGCACGGGGTATTTCCTGACCACACGGTCTCTCACAACCTCGCCAGAGAGGGGGTTTCCGGGTTGGTCAGATCGACTCACGAAGCCGTCACCGTCCATATGCACCATCAACAGGCGTCGGCCAGTCTCCGTCGTCACGTCAGGAACAGGCATTTCAGGCAAGCGCAGTGCTTGGCGAAAGAAAGCAAATGGATCAATCACCCAGCGATCACCGCTCTCGGCTGGCAAGTCGATCACGGCATAAGGTTGAATCACATAGCCACCCCAGGGTGTGATGGCGGCGGCGAGTTGAACATCCTTGCCACGTTGAAGTGTCAAGAGAGGCTTGCTATTTTCGACCGACAAGCCATAGAAACCATCTGGAATGGGATGAGGTGCCCGCTCAAAACCCATCATGGGATCTTGTTTCAAGACGCTAATAGGTTCCAAACTGAGAGGTGAAAATTTTGTGACCAGACCCAGCACCTTGGCCACCGAACCCTCCAACAAGAAATCAATTTGATTCACCAAGGCCACCGGCACCGTTTCACTGACCTGTTTGCCCACCCAAGTGGCAAGCTGGGTACGCTGAACCGCATCAATGTCATCGGTCAACCAAATCACAACACCCGCATAGCGCCCCTTCAAAGAGAACTGAGGCAAGTTATTGGCGTTCACAAACTCAGGCACATAACCCATGTAACTCAAGGGCATGGCGCTGAGCCGAATAGGGTCAATTTTGCGTCTGGAAAACTCATCTTTTGCGGGACTATGAACAACCAAGACGCGTCGAGGCATGACCTCCACACGCCCTACCCCCACGGACCCTAAATCGGGCGTAGCGACCCAAGGGGTCAATCCCAGATCCATGATTCGCTTGGCAGTCTCTCGTGCCAATTGCCGCTGGGAATGTGGAACGTAGTCAATAGTAACGACCGGAATTTTCAACTCGTCTTTGACTCGGTTGAGCTGACCTAACAACCATTGCCGGTCCTCCTCACTGACCTCACGGTAACTTCCCTTGCCCGCGTCATAACCTTGAAATAATGACTCAGCGGCGACGGCGTCCACGTTTGAATGAGTGCGGTCAAGAATTTCAAAGCCACGGTTGAAAATGAAGCGAATTGAGGGGTAACGCATCACCACCGCATCCAGCACCGCGACCATGCCGGCTTCCTGCACCGCACGATCTGCGGGTGTTTTGGAAAAGCGATGGTAAGAATCCAAGGTATCCAAAAAAAATGTTCGATACCCTTTTGCCCACAGCGGCGCAATGACCTGCTCCGTAAAAAATGCGGGCCACGCGGCTTGAGACTGGTCAATCAATTGACTGCCCCAGTCCTCGTTCTTGCCCCGAATCCAGACGGCAGGAATCTGACTGGCGTAAGGTCTGGTAGGCTGCACTTCACCCAAGGCCACATAAGCCGCAATCTGGGTGCGAGCCAAGCCGGAGGTGGCAGGGTCAGGCACATGCTCCGGGTCCACGACCACCACGTCAAACAACTGCAGCTCATCCCACGGCGGATTAACACCGTAGAAAAAAGCCATTGAGAGAGGCGGCTTGTCAGGTCTGACGGCAGCAGGCACCGAGGGCAGCCAAACCAACCAGCACATCAGTAGCGCAAATAAGCGTTTCAACTCAACATCTCCAACAAATCTGACAGCCCCAGCGCCGAGGGGCATAAAACAAGAAAAAATAAAACGACTCAATGGCTTGAAAGCACTCATTTGAAGAAGCGTTGAACACCTCAGAGTTGTCGTAAAAATCCAACCCAAACTACCGATCTTCAGAAGAGCAATGTTCTCGCAATGCATACAAACAGAAATTAGTTTAGTGGCTGTCACGAAAAATCCATGTGAAAAATTACCAAGAATCGGTAGGTATTTTTTTATTTTCAGCCGTGTGTGTCTCTAGCAACCTGTCGGACTTAGGAATCGTCGGCTGCAAATCGACCGCAGCGGGCTATTTTTGGTTTCGCCGCTCTGCGAGAACGCCACTTTCTTACCCAATATCCAGATATTGGGCTGCGAAATTGTCAAAAACTAGTCGGCGCTGGGGTCAATTCTCGCTTTCGACGACCTAACCCGCTACAGGGACTTCCCACAAAGTCAAGTGATGGTATTCAAAATGGTTTTCTTGATTGACGGTTTTCTTGCGGTCGTGTGAAGTGAAAGCACGTTGAAATAAGGAACAAACTGCACATCTACAGACGG
>JAGODZ010000201.1 GCA_017997975.1 Rhodoferax sp. | reverse complement strand
GCGCTGGAGGTGGCGGGGCCGATTGGCCAGCTCACCACCTATGTGCCCGCAGGCTACGGATTTGCCGCCATCATCGTGGCCTATGTGGGGCGTTTGCACCCGGTGGGCATGGTGTTTTCGGCCATTCTGATGAGCATGTTCTACATTGGCGGCGAAATGGCCCAGTCCCGTTTGGGGCTCACCAAGTCGCTGACAGGTGTGTTCCAAGGCCTGCTGCTGTTCAGTCTGCTGGCCTGTGACACGCTGGTGAACTACCGACTTTCTTTCAAAGGGCGCAAGTAATGGACTCCTACGCACTCCTTCTCGCGGCCACGCTCAACGCAGGCACGGTGCTGGCACTGGCCTCGCTGGGCTTGTTGATCAACGAAAAAGTCGGCATTGTCAATCTAGGTGCCGAGGGCATGATGCTCTGCGCCGCCATTGCCGGCTTTGCCACCGTGGTGCACACCGGCAACGATTGGCTGGGTTTTGCCGCCGGCATGGGCGCGGGCGCTGTGCTGGCCGTGATGTTTGGCGTGTTGGTGATCTGGCTTAACACCAACCAGTACGCTACCGGCTTGGCATTGACGCTGTTTGGGGCAGGGTTCTCGGCTTTTGTCGGCACCAGCTTTGTCCAGGCCAGCATGCCGCCCCGTCCGAATTTTGCGATTCCGTTCCTTTCGGACATTCCCCTCGTGGGCCCGGCGTTGTTTCGGCACCACCCCTTGGTGTATTTGACCGTGGTCTTGGCGGCGGGGTTGATTTGGTTCATGTACCGCACCCGCAGTGGGCTGATCATGCGCAGCGTGGGCGAGAGTCCTGAATCGGCGCACGCCTTGGGTTATCCGGTGCGCTTGATTCGCTTGCTGGCCGTGGTGGTGGGCGGTGCACTTTGCGGCTTGGCGGGGGCTTACCTGTCCATCATCTACACCCCGCTGTGGGTCGAGGGCATGGTGGCTGGCAAAGGCTGGATTGCGCTGGCGCTGACGACCTTTGCCACTTGGCGTCCGGCCCGCGTGTTGTTGGGGGCCTATTTGTTTGGCGGGGTCACCATGTTGCAGTTTCACCTGCAGGGCATTGGCGTGAATGTGCCCAGCCAGCTCCTAAGCATGATGCCTTATGTGGCCACCATCGTTGTTCTGGCGCTCATTTCTCGTAACCCGCAGTGGATTCGCATCAACATGCCGGCCTCCATTGGCAAACCGTTTTACCCCGGTTCATAATTGAACTTTTCTTAACCTGTCGCAAAACCTCCATAGAAGGAATTTAGATGACCGATCTTCAAAAACGTTCGCTGCTGAAAATCGCAGCACTCACAGCGGTCGCTTCAGCAGCGCTGATAGGCTGCGGCAAAAAGGAGGAGCCCGCTCCTGCCCCCGCACCGGCTCCAGCGCCTGTCGTTGAGGCCCCTGCCCCCAAGGTGGAACCCTTGAAAATCGGCTTTGCCTACGTCGGCCCCGTAGGCGATGGGGGTTGGTCGTTTGCCCATGACAACGGTCGCAAAGCGTTGGAAGCTGAGTTTGGCGACAAAATCGTGACCACTTTTGTGGAAAGCGTGCCTGAGTCTGCCGATGCCGAGCGAGTGATTCGCGATATGGCGGGACAGGGCAACAAGCTGATCTTCGGCACCACCTTTGGGTACATGGAGTCCATGCTCAAAGTCGCCGCTGACATGAAAGACGTCAAGTTTGAACATGCCACTGGCTACAAGCAAGCCGACAACATGCGCACCTACGACAGCCGCACTTACGAAGGCGCGTACCTGGCCGGCGTGATTGCCGGCAAGATGACCAAGTCCAACACGCTGGGTGTGGTCGCCTCGGTGCCGATTCCAGAAGTGATTCGCAACATCAACAGCTTCACGCTGGGCGCACAAAGCACCAACCCGAAGATCAAAACCAAAGTGGTGTGGGTGAACGGTTGGTTTGACCCACCGAAAGAAACCGAAGCCGCGACTGCGTTGATGAATGGCGGCGCGGACGTGCTGTTCCAAAACACCGACTCGCCCGCGGTGCTGAAGGCCGCAGAAGCCAAAGGCAAGCGCGCCTTTGGTTGGGATTCCGACATGACCGCCTACGGCCCCAAGGCCCACTTGGCATCGGCTGTGATCGACTGGGGCCCTTACTACATCAAGTCGACTCGTGAGGCTTTGGACGGCACTTGGAAAGGCAACGAGGGCGCTTGGTGGGGCGTGAAAGAAGGCGCGATTGACATCGTGTCCATCGCCGAAGATGTGCCTGCCGAGACCAAAGCCAAGGTGGAAGAAGTCAAAGCCGGCCTGAAAGACGGCTCCTTCTCCATCTGGAAAGGCCCGATCATGGACAACACGGGTAAAGTGCAAATTGAGAAGGACGCCGTGGCAGATGACAAGTTCCTGGGTGGCTTGAACTTCTTCGTCAAGGGCGTAGAAGGCAAAGTGCCTGGCGCCAAATAAGTCGCTTGAGCGCCTAGCCAACGGCCGCCTTCGGGCGGCCTTTGTATTGAAGCTGCCAGCGCCCGGCTCGCCTAAGCCACTGAGCGTGTCAGGGGTCTGGCATGGCCTGTCGGGCGGTCGCTGATGGTGGCTCGAATTTTTTGAACGGCTGGCGCGACACCGCCCGGGTGAAGTGACGGTGCCTTGATTATTTTTGACTGGATTGTGATGACTCCCAAGCTTGTTTCCCCCGACCGTCTGCCTGAGTTGCTGCGCCTCATGCCCAAAGCCGAGCTGCACATGCACATTGAGGGCTCATTGGAGCCGGAGCTGATGTTTGCGCTGGCCAAACGCAACGGGGTGAACATGGCCTACCCCGATGTGGAATCGCTGCGCAAAGCCTATGTGTTTGACAACCTGCAGGACTTTTTGGACATTTACCACGAAGGCACCCTCGTTTTGAGAACCGAGCAGGACTTCTACGACATGACCCGGGCCTACTTGGCGCGCGCAGCGGCTGATAACGTCTTGCACACCGAAATTTTCTTTGACACCCAGACCCACACTGGCCATGGCCTGAGTTCTGACACCGTCATCAACGGCTTGCACCGTGCCTGTGTCGATGCCCAAGCCGAGTGGGGCATCAGCGCCTCGCTTATCTTGTGTTTCTTGCGCCATTTGAGCGAAGAAGCCGCCTTTGAGAGCTTGGAGCAAGCCCAACCCTTGCTGCGCAAAATAGTGGGCGTGGGGCTGGCGTCCAGCGAAATGGGGCATCCGCCTGAAAAGTTTGCCCGCGTTTTTGCACGCTGTCGAGAACTGGGTTTGCGCGCCGTGGCTCATGCGGGCGAAGAGGGCCCCCCTGCCTACATTTGGAGCGCGTTGGATGTGCTCAAAGTGGAGCGTATTGACCATGGCGTGCAAGCCATGAAAGACCCGGCGCTGATGGCACGCTTGGCCCAAGACCGTATTCCCTTGACCGTGTGTCCGCTGTCCAACCTGAAGCTGCGGGTGTTCCCCACGCTGGCCCAGCACAACATCGGGCAGATGCTGGAAGCCGGCATCGTCGCCACGATCAATTCAGATGACCCGTCTTACTTTGGCGGCTATATCAACGACAACTTCACGCAGACCTTTGCTGCCTTGGGTTTGGGCGCTCAGCAGGCCTACCAATTGGCGCACAACAGCTTTGAAGCCAGTTTTGTCGATGCCCGCGTCAAACGCCAGTTCATTGACCGTTTGAACACGACCTTTGAGACGTTTCAGTAGGCGAGGCGATTTGGGGTCATGGCACAGGCCCATAGTTGGTATCGGCAGGGCCATATAAGGCCTGCCAGTGCAACGGTTAAGCTCCCTCACATGAAAGCTTACCGTTCCGCGATTCTGCGATTTGACCCCGATCTTCCCTCCCACTCAGCGGCCGTTTATGAGACCGACGGCCTGCTGGTGGTGGGGCCCGATGCCAATGGCCATGAGGTGGTGCAAGCCGTTGGCGCGTATGCCGCTTTGAAAGACCAGTGGCCCGATGTGCCGGTGACCCATTGGCCGAATCGCCTCATCGCGCCGGGCTTTGTGGACATGCACATTCATTATCCGCAAACCAATGTCATCGGCTCGCCCGCTGAGGGGTTGCTGCCGTGGCTGGAAAACTACACTTTTCCAGAAGAAAAACGCTTTGAATCCCTTGACTACAGTGCGCAAGCAGCTCAGTTTTTCATAGCGGAATTATTGCGCAACGGGGTCACCACGGCGCTCACCTTTGCGACCTCCCATGTGACCTCGGTGCAGGCCCTGTTTGAAGAGGCGCAGCAACGTCAACTCAGGCTTATCACCGGCTTGTGCCTGATGGACCGTCACGCGCCTGCCGAGGTTTTGAACCGTGCGGTGCCTGGCAGTGGGGTGGATGCCACCGAGCAGAGTCTGCTCGATACCGAAGCTTTGATTCACCAGTGGCACGGCAAGGGGCGCCTCGGTTACGCCATCACCCCGCGTTTTGCCCCCACCAGCACCGACGCCCAACTGCGGGGCGCAGGGGAGTTGGCCGCGCGCCACCCCGATGTGTGGATTCAAAGCCATGTGGCTGAAAACAAACAAGAAATCGCTTGGGCGCGTGAGTTGTTTCCCGCCTCTCGCAGTTACCTCGCCACTTACGATGATTTTGGTTTGATGCGAGAGCGGGCCATTTACGCCCATTGCATTCATTTTGATGACGAAGACCGGGCTTTGATGCGCGACACCGGCACGGCGGCAGCCATCAGTCCGACCAGCAATTTATTTTTGGGCAGTGGTTTTTTTGACTACGCAGGTGCGGACCGGGTGGGGTTCTCCTACGGCTTGGCCAGTGACGTGGGCGGTGGCACCAGCTTCAGTCCCTTTCACACCATGTTGGCGGCTTACTACGTGGGGCGAGAGGGGCACACCAAAACCGGGCTGTCGTTGTCACCGCAGCATTTGTGGTGGCAGCACACCGCGGGCGCAGCCAGTGCTTTGGGGTTGGATGGGAACCAAGGCTGCGCTGCGGTCGGTAACCTGCAGGTGGGGTGTGAGGCCGATTTCGTGGTCCTCAACCCCCAGGCCACGCCGCTGCTGGCACGGCGCACGGCGCAAGCGAATAACTTAGATGAATTGCTGTTTGCCATGATTGTGCTGGGGGATGATCGGCTCATTGAGCAGACCGTCATTTCTCAAGCCATTTAGGCCTCTGACCCTTGCTGATCAAGCGCGAGTAGCTACAAAAAAAGTAGCTATTCTGCAATAAATCAGGCGCTTACAATCGGGGCAAATCAGGAGTTCCACCCCATGAGTATCAAAAGCGACAAATGGATTCGCCACATGGCCCAGACCACCGGCATGATCGAGCCCTTCGAGCCGGGCCAGATTCGCGAACGTGATGGCCACAAAATCATCAGCTACGGCACCAGCAGCTATGGCTACGACATTCGCTGTGCCCCTGAGTTCAAGGTGTTCACCAACATCCACAGCACGGTGGTGGACCCCAAAAACTTCGATGAAAAGAGTTTTGTCGATTTTCATGGTGACAGCTGCATCATCCCGCCCAACAGCTTTGCGTTGGCCCGCACCATGGAGTACTTTCGCATTCCGCGCAACGTGCTGACCATTTGCCTAGGAAAAAGCACCTACGCCCGCTGCGGCATCATCGTCAACGTCACCCCGTTTGAACCCGAATGGGAAGGCTATGTGACATTGGAGTTCTCCAACACCACGCCCTTACCCGCCCGAATCTACGCCGGTGAAGGCTGTGCCCAAGTGCTTTTTTTTGAGAGTGACAAAGACGACGTTTGTGAAGTCAGCTACAAAGACCGGGGCGGTAAATACCAAGGCCAGGTGGGTGTGACCTTGCCGCGTGCCTGAAGGGGGGCATTTGTCTGTGATGCCGTGCCTCAGGCTCCAAGGAGTTAGCTTATGAAGTGGGAAGGCAACCGCCAGTCCGATAACGTGGAAGACCGACGCAGTGGTGGCTCCTCGGGCGGTTCAATGGGTGGACGCAGCATTGGCATCGGCTCCATTGCCATTGCCTTGGTGGTGTCCTATTTTCTAGGGATTAGCCCGTTGACGGTGCTGAACGTGTTGAGCGGTGGCTCATCGCCCACCTCGCAACAAGCACCGGCTCAAAAACCCCCCGCTGATGATCGCATGGCCCAGTTTGTATCGACCGTGCTGGCAGACACTGAAGACGTTTGGAGCAAGGTGTTCACCCAAGGTGGAGCGACCTACCAACAACCCAAATTGGTGCTGTTTCGTGGCACCACGACCACCGCTTGCGGCCAGGGGCAGGCGGCGATGGGGCCGTTTTATTGCCCAGCCGACCAAAAAGTCTATATTGATCTCGGCTTTTACGAGACGCTGAAGAACCAACTGGGTGCCCCCGGTGACTTCGCCCAAGCCGATGTCATTGCGCACGAGGTAGGCCACCACGTGCAAAACCTGCTCGGCATCAGCACCAA
>JAGODZ010000200.1 GCA_017997975.1 Rhodoferax sp. | reverse complement strand
TTAAAGGAAAGTTCTTCCGTAAGTCTTGCGTACTCAATGCCTCTGAGGATAGCTAAACGGATTACGGAAAGACTTCTCGGTGAGCGCTTAACAGAATTCGACGCGCGCATCAATGCGTAAGTCCTAGACGCTCGTTTGTCCCATCCATTGAGAAAAAACCGCGAACGCAATGTCAGTTGAGGACTCAAAACCGTCTCTATGGCTCATTAAGTTGCTATGGCGTGAAATAGGCGGGCTAGCCTTGTGACAGGGTTTTATATGAGAAATAGGGCTATAGCCCTTGCCCAGTATGATCAAGCAGCTATTAAATTAATAGTGATTTGAGAGACCGTGCGCCAACGCAAGCGCCTCACTCTGCGTCCTTGACCCGGCTCAAGTACGTGGGTGGAAGGTGCGGCGGTAAAATCATGCCCGTCACCCCAGGCCACCCCCATGGCACTGGGGTGATATTTTTTCCCCCATGCCCACACTTTTCCTAGCGCCGACCCGTGTCGGGTGCAGGCACAAGTTGGCGGCTTCAGGCTGTTTTTTGAGCGCCTGATCCGTTGAGGTGTGAAGTGATCGGTGGCTCCGGTCATTCACCACTGCGCAGGGTGGCGAGTGGCGCTGGTCAGCACGGTGCCCCCCTTTTTTGATTGAATTGACTTTGAACCATGACGCGAGCATTGACGCGTACCCCTCTCCATAGCTCCCGGCTCATGCGCGTGCTCGCTGACCTCGCGTTGATGGACGCCGCACAGGCGGGCACCGCCTTTGCTGAAAAGCTGGGCCAGTGGATGAACTTGGGCCACGCGATTGCGCTGCATAGCGCACTTAATGCCCCGCCCTCGGCGATCAAAACCCCAGCGCCGACGGGCTTGCGAGCCGCCTTGGGCGAGGAGTTTGCGCGGGTTCGGGAGGCGTTGGAGAGCACCATCACCAGCGTCGTCAATCCCAAGGCCGCACGGGGGCGAGGCGGCCTGCCCACCCCCGACTTGCTGCTGCCCATTGAAATGCCGTCGGCCTTTGAGCCCTACCGGCGCTTTTATTTAGCGCAGCAGCGGGACATGGAGCTGGCCATGGGGCCGCTGCGGGCCAAAGCCCGTGATGTGCTTAGCCGAACCTCGCCAGCACTGAGAACCCTCGCTACCTTGGACGCCGCTTTGAATGCTGCCTTGAATGAGCGCGAAAGCAAGCTGCTGGCCCACGTGCCGGGGCTGCTGGAGAAACGATTCACCCAATTGCGCCAAGAGCACCAACACAGATTAGAAAGTGCGGGATTGACCGACAACCCCATCCACTGGATGCACGCCGGCGGTTGGCTGGCGCGCTTTCGCACCGATTTACAAACCGTGCTGCTGGCCGAGCTGGACTTGCGCCTGCAACCCACGGTGGGGCTGATTGAAGCCCTGAACCACGAGACCTCACCCTCACTATGAATAAATACTTGTTTGCCATCGCTTTCAGCCTGGGCGCGGCCGCTGTGGCTTGGGTAGGCAGCGGATTTGTGGGCACCCATTTGCTGGCACTGACGATGACGGCCCTGATTGGGGCCGTGTTTGTGGTTGGCGCATGGGAGTTGCGCCAATTTCGCCAAGCCACGTCGGCACTCAGCAGCGCACTGGCCCAAACCCCAGAGCCGTTGAACGACCTGGCCCACTGGCTGGCCGGTCTGCCGGTTTCGCTGCGCACCACCGTGCGCCTGCGGGTGGAGGGCGAACGAGTCGGCTTGCCCGGCCCGGCGCTCACCCCCTATTTGGTCGGCCTGCTGGTGATGTTGGGCATGTTGGGCACGTTTTTGGGCATGGTGGTGACCCTGAACGGCGCTGTATTTGCCTTGGAAGGCACCACCGATTTGCTGGCCATTCGCACCGCGCTGGCCGCGCCCATCAAAGGCTTGGGGCTGGCCTTTGGCACGTCCATTGCCGGTGTCGCCACGTCCGCCATGTTGGGGCTGATGTCGGCCTTAAGCCGGCGCGAGCGGCTGCAAGCCGCGCAATTGCTGGATGCCCAAATTGCCACCAACCTACGTGGGTTTTCACTGGTGCACCAGCGCCAGGAAACCTTCAAAGCGCTGCAAGCCCAGTCGCAAGCCTTGCCCGAGGTGGTGACCCATCTGCAAGCCATGATGACGCACATGGAGCGCATGAGCACCCAGCTCAATGAACGCCTGCTGGGCAACCAAGACCAGTTTCACAACGATGTAAAAAGCGTGTACACCGACTTGGCGGTGTCCGTGGATACCTCTTTGCGCAACAGCCTCAGTCAAGGCGCGCAGATTGCGGGCGAAAGCTTGCAACCCGCCTTGAACGGCATTGCCGCGCAGGCCCAACTCATGCACGAGCGCCTGGCACAAACCGTGCAGTTGCAGTTGGACGGTTTGACCGAACGATTCGGCGCCACCGCTGCCACCGTGGCCGCCACCTGGACGGCGTCGTTGGCAGGGCAAGAGCAGGCCAACGCCCAATTGGTGGGCGGCGTAGAGCGCACCTTGAGTGCGTTTGCCGACACGTTTGAGCAACGCTCAGAGGCGTTGGTGGCGACGGTAGGCGAGGCCTATGCCCGTTTGCAAGCTGACCACACCAATAGCGATGCCCAGCGCCTGCAGGCCTGGTCACAGTCGCTGCAAGATACAGGTTCTACCCTGCAGCGCCAATGGCAAACCACGGCCGACAAAACACTGGCCCAGCAGCAGCATATTTGCACCACGCTGTCTGACGCTGTACAAAGCGTCACCGAGCAAGCGCAAACGCACGCCACGCAAACGCTGGGCGACGCCACCCGTCTGATCAGCAGCGCCGAAGAACTCATGCGCTCTCGCATGGCAGCCGAGGCGGCTTGGATTGAACAGCACAACGCCCGCATGGCACAGCTCTCTACCCACCTGCAAACCGAGCTGGGTGCGCTGCGCGAAGAAGAAGCCCAGCGCGGCAACGCCGCTGTGGCGCGCCTGAGTGAATTGCAGACCGCACTCACCAGCCATTTGACAACTCTGGGAACCGCGCTGGAAGACCCCATCACCCGGCTGATCGAGACCGCCTCAGAGGCCCCGCGTGCGGCCGCAGAAGTGATTGGGCAACTGCGCAAGGAAGTCTCCAACAGCGTCGCCCGCGACAACGAGTTGCTAAAAGAGCGCAGCCGCATCATGGCCACGCTGAACACGCTGCTGGAGTCGATCAGCCACGCCTCTGCTGAGCAGCGCGCGGTCATTGACACGCTGGTGGCGTCATCGGCGGTCGCGCTCACCACGGCAGGCAGTGAGTTCTCTGACAAGGTAGGGGCCGAAACTGACAAGCTCTCCGACATTGCCGCCCACGTGACCAGCAGCGCAGTCGAAGTGTCGAGCTTGAGTGAAGCGTTTGGCTTTGCGGTGAACGCCTTTGGTGAGGCCAATGAGAAGCTGATTGCCAACCTGCAGCGCATTGAAGGTGCCATGGACAAGTCCATGGCCCGCAGTGACGACCAACTCGCCTACTACGTGGCGCAAGCGCGCGAAATCATCGACCTGAGCCTGATGTCGCAAAAAGAAATTTTTGAAGAACTGCGCCAATTGCCGGGCAAGAAAGCCGCCGTGGCTGAAGAGGTGGCGTGATGGATGACATGGACGAAGGTGGCGAATCCACCGCGCCCATTTGGGCCGTGTTTGGCGACCTGATGTCAAGCTTGCTCGGCGCGTTTGTGCTTATTCTGGTGGGGGTGCTGGGCGTGCAAATGGAACTGGCCTCAAGTCTGGACGCGGAGGTGAAACTGCGCCAAATGGAAGAGCAGCGCCGCATGACGTTGGAAAAAGCACTGGCCATTCCTTTGGCCACGGGTCGCATCACCTTGAACAATGGGCGTATTGGCATCAGCGGGCAGGTCTTGTTCTCGCTCAACTCTGACCAATTGCAACCCGAGGGCCGACAACTACTGAATAGCTTGGTCATGCCGCTGCAATCTTATTTGGCGTCGCGCAACGAAATGCTCATGGTCAGCGGCTTCACCGACGACCGCGCCATTCGCGAAGGCAACAGCCGCTTTGCCGACAACTGGGAGTTGTCTGCCCAGCGCGCCTTAACCGTCACCCGCACCCTGATCGACGAAGGCATGCCCTCATCCTTGGTGTTTGCCGCCGCTTTTGGTGCCGAGCAACCCGCCACGCCCAATGTGAATGAGGCCGCGCGCTCACAAAACCGGCGGGTGGAAATGGCACCGGTGCCCAAAACCAGCAACTTACCTAACCTTGCCGTCACGCCCCAGGGGCTGGCCAAGCCATGACCTTGCTGGACCCCAGCGACGCAGAAACGACCACCACCGAGTCGCCTTCGGACCCGCGCGCGGTGATGGCCGCGCTGCGTCAAGCGGGTGCCGCCCAATGGGATCCTGTGCGTCTGCACTACCTGCAGGTTGTGCTTCAACGCGCCGATGGTGAGACGGGTCGGGTGAAAGAGCTGCTGCAGAGCCGACTGTCCAACGCTGTGGCGGCCTACCAAGCCCGATTTGAACGCGCCTTGAACGACGCCCGCAACGCAGTAACTAACGCCACCTCCACCCATCCGCAAGCGGCAGCTGAATTGCAGAAACGGCTGGACGCTGGCGATTGCAAAGGTGTGACCCAGTTCTTGGCCGCGTTGCAGCAGCCGACTCGGCGAAACCCCTTGGGCGAATTGCGGCAGTACATTGCCCAGCAAACTACCGATGGCTTGGTGTCCCATGCTGATGTGACTGGTGGCTTGGGCCAGCCCCCCGAACTCAAAACCAGCCGCGTCTTCAGAAACACTTGGTCCAAACTCAGTGTGGACCGCCAAGTGGCCCAAGCGCTGGACCAAGCGCCCAAAAACGCCGGCCCCATCAACTCGCACATGCTGGTGCTACAGGCACTCACCCAAATGCGCGACATCTCCCCCGACTACCTCAACCGCTTCACCTCCTACGTGGACACCTTGCTCGCGCTGGATCAGGCCGAGGTCAGCAAGCCCGTGCCTGTCAAAAAGGCAGCCCCACGCGCTGCCGCCAAATCGGCCAAGCCAGCCGCAGCCGCCAAAAGCACCACCAACCGCAAACTGCGGGTTGTGAAAGAGAAGTAGGAGCGGACTTTGGGGCGGGCTGCTGGCGTTGACCTCACCACTCGGTTGGATTTAAAATATATACGTTTTCGCGCATACAAATGGAGGCCAGCATGCTCACCACCGCCAAAGTTTTTACCACCGGCAACAGCCAAGCCATCCGCTTGCCCAAGGCCTTTCGGGTTAATGTGTCTGAGATGTGGATCTCCAAAAACGACGTGTCAGGCGAGATCACGCTCAAACCTAAAGACGACGACCAACGCCAGCGCAATTTGGCCGAGTTATTCCGAATGATTCGGGAGGAGCCATTTTCCGAAGACTTCATTCCACCGCGCAGCGACGAGGTTCGCGCTAACCCATTTGAAGAGTGGGCAGAACCTGTTGACCCCAATCGATCCAAGCCCGCCGCACGGACCGCGAAATGATCCGCTACCTGCTCGATACCAACATCGTCAGCTACTTCATCAAGGGCATCAACGACGGGCTCATTGAGCGAATGGCGCTTGGATTCAATGCGCAAAACATCGCCATTTCTGCAGTCACGCGCGCTGAGTTGCGCTTTGGCATGGAGATGATGGACCCCAAAGACCGACGCCGCGCCCGCATCACGTTGCTGCTTGACCATTTACCCGCGCTGCCCTGGACGGCAGACGCTGCCGACCTGTTCGGTGAGATCAAAGCCAAGCTTCAGCGCGAAGGCACCCCCATTGGCGACTTCGATACCCAAATCGGCGCCCATGCACTAGCCGAAGCCTTGATTTTGGTGACCCACAATACGCGTCACTTTGAGCGCATTGCGGGGCTGAAAGTGGAAGACTGGATGGTTTGACTGTGACTGCCAAAGCACTTCGTCCATAGTTGTCATCCACGGTAGTAAAAAAGCGCCGCCACCTCCCGGTGCGGCGCTCATCAGCCAGCCCTCGCAGGGCCGCGCTTAACGTTTACTGGTACTCGCTCAAAGGCACGCAAGAACAGAACAAATTGCGGTCGCCGTAAACGTTGTCAACCCGGCCTACGGGTGGCCAGTATTTGACTTGTTTGAGCGTGGCCAGTGGGAAAGCACCGACTTCGCGGGAGTAGGGGCGGTCCCAGGTGTCGCCCATCAGTGACGCGGCGGTGTGGGGCGCGTGTTTGAGGGGGTTGTTGTCTTGCGGCCATTCACCTTTTTCAATTTTGGTGATTTCGCTACGAATGGCAATCATGGCGTCGATGAAACGGTCCAGTTCGGCCAAGTGTTCGCTCTCGGTGGGCTCGACCATGAGGGTGTTGACGACCGGGAACGAGAGCGTGGGCGCATGAAAGCCATAGTCCATCAAGCGTTTGGCGACGTCTTCGGCCATGACGCCGCTGGTGTCCTTTAATAAGCGCAGGTCCAGAATGCATTCGTGGGCGACTCGGCCATTGCC
>JAGODZ010000199.1 GCA_017997975.1 Rhodoferax sp. | reverse complement strand
TAACCACCCATGGCATCGAGGGTCAAAGAAGCTTGCAGATGTCGTTGGCCGTCGCCTTCACGCCCATCAGAATAACGCCCAGCGGTGAGCGGGCTGAGGCCATGAGAATGAGGTAGCTGTCGGGTCTTTCAATTTTGACGCACACAATTTGCAGGCCATCCGCCTCCATGGTCATCAATTCCATGGGGGTTGCAGGGGCCTCTGGCGTCGCTAGGCTACTCACGGCGGCATCACCCACGGACAGCAGCGAACTGCTCAGGGCGGCCATTTTTCCAACCTGATTTTCTGAGAGTCCGAGGGAGCACAGGTTGAACCCATCGGGCGTGCACAGCATTGCACACCGCAGCTGTGGAATTCTGAGGGCCAGCTTTTCAAGGGCGGGGAGAAAGTGTTGACCAAGCGCAAGAGAGTTCATTTGCCACCGTTTGAAATGATGAAAAGGTTGGTGTTTTCTGGTTGCCACAACCCACCCCAGCTAATGTCGCTCAATGGGCGAATAGGGCGATGTCAACGCCATGGTGATGACCTGCAGAACATCAGACGCCCGCCGGGGGTCGGCGGTGATGACAGGCGCCAGCGGGTGGTATTGCTCAATCAAGTTGCGGTAGGGGTCGAGTGCCTTTTCTGCGCCCTGATCGGGCACTCGGGTGACTGCCACGGCCAGTCGAGAGACGGCCTTTCGTTGGGCCAGTGCATTGAGCCACTTGGTGCACTGGGTTAAGTGGGGGTCTCGGTCGCCATAGAGCCACAGCACAATCGCTGAACTTCGAGGCAGCAGGGCGTCCCACATGGCCTCAAAACGCTCCTGCCCGGGAACCCCAATGAGCGAGACTTTCGCCCCGTCAGGAAAACACCATTCACCATAATCAAAGCCTGTGGTGGTTGTCGTTTTGCCATGGGTTTGGGCAGCCTCATCGACTTCAGTGCTGAAGACATCGGTGTTGACGACCTCAATATCAGAGACGCAGCGCAGTGCTGTGGTTTTACCCACCCCAAAGGGGCCGACAAACACCACTTGATGCTCGGTGGTGTGGCCTAGAACGATTTGAAGTTTTGTCACGAATATTTGGATATTAAGCGTTTGACCAGCGACCAAACGCGATGGTCTTTCTCCACCAATGGCGCAGAGCCCGCGTGCGGGAGGCCGGCTGCAACGGGGCTTTTACTCATCTCCAAAATCCCATCCCGCAGCGCGTCTGTCAACAAGGCATCGAGGGTTGATTTTTTCGGCACGGCACGCAGTAAATCTTCGTACAGCATGGCGTTTTTGAGTAATTGTGCGCACGCCGCCGTCAGCAAAACCGCTGCGCCCGCGTCGTTGCCTGCCCCGTACCGGGACATGTTGGGCCAGCGTCGCAATTGAAGGGTGTGGCCCTCCCATGCGGGCGAAGCTGGGTGCAAGAGCAGGCATGAATCAACCCAGCTGTAAATGTGTTTGATCTGCAGGGGCACTTTGAAAAACACCCACGCTGGATCACGCATGGCGGACCAGTGGGGGGCCAGTAGCGCACCGTGAAGGAGTCCGGTTGACTTGGACTCGACCAAGGCGGCAGTTAGGCGAGGGTTTGAGTCCCGTAAACCGTCAAGAATCCACCAGGTGGCTCTTTGGGGCTCGTCATGCCACACCCACCGTTCGTCGCGCAGGCTCAGCATGGCCTTGAAAGCCATCACTGAGTGTGAGTCACGATGGGGTGACCATACCGCCAACTTCTCCCTGATCGGCCCCATGATCAGTGACGAGATTTTTCGACACTGGTGAGCATTTTGGGCAGCGCGACCGCTAAAAGCAGGCCGATATTGACTTTCTGCGAGTTCATCAAAATACCCTGCAGCAAGTCCTCACCATGGCGAATGATCATCACAATGTGATCGCCCTCCATTTCAAGAAAGTAATAGCGCTTCAGGCCGGGAAACCCGGAGTCACTCAGTGCGCTCACCAAGGTGCTGGTCAGCTCGGTAAACAGGGCAACCGCAGCGGGTTGGGTGTTGTGCCCCGCCAATGAAAGGCCTGTTGATCGATCCCAAATGTCTGTCGAAAGTAGGCCATCTTTGAGCGTATTTTTGAGATCTTGGATTGCGGTTTCCAAATTGTCGATGTTGATATCCACGCTTGCCTCTTTCTTTGTTGATCTTTAAAAATCGAAAACTCTGCATTGAGTTCACGCCAGAGATAGTACGGTATGGCGCATGAATTTAAGATGTTGGCGTGCATAAATAGTCATGCACATCCCTCTTGCGCATTCGCAGACGGATGTTTTTGCACCAACACAGGGGGGGCTTGTCTCGTTAGCGCACTGCTGACGCAGGAGTTCACCTGTCAACCACGGTGGAAAAACAATGGGAGGCCACACGCCCGCCGGCCCCGGCCTCGACTGGGCGCAGAGGCCTATCACGGCCACCGTCACCGATGGAGCCCCCGCACAACGGGCAAAATCAGCCCATGACGTCCCCACCCGCTAAAACGCCTGCCAAACCCCTGTCGATTCCTCAAAAAGCGATGCTCAAGCTGGGCTTGGCGCGGGCGATTGACTTGGCCTTGCACTTGCCTTTGCGGTATGAGGATGAAACCCGCATTCAGCGACTGAGCGAGGTGCGCGAAGGGCAGTCGGCACAGGTGGAGGGGGTGGTCACGTCGTGCGAGGTCAAGTTGGGCGGGCACCGGCAATTGTTGGTGACGCTGGACGATGGCTCGGACACCTGCACGCTGCGCTTCTTTACCTTTTACCCGACCACGCAAAAGGCGCTGGCGGTGGGCCATGCGGTGCGGGTGCGGGGTGAGGTCAAGGGCGGGTTCATGGGCTTGCAAATGATGCACCCCACGTTCAAACCGGCAGGGGGTGATTTGGCGGTGGCGTTGACGCCGATTTACCCCACGTCGGCGGGTTTGCCGCAAGCGTACCTGCGCCGGGCGGTGGAGGGCGGCTTGTCGCGCGCCGAGTTGTCCAACACCATTCCCTTGGAGTTTTTAAGCCAAATAGGCCTGCAGCCCAAGTGGGGCCTGCGCGAGGCGCTCACATTTTTGCATCACCCGACGCCCGATGTGTCGCTGGCCACGCTGGAAGACCACAGCCACCCGGCGTGGCAGCGGCTCAAGGCGGAGGAGTTGTTGGCGCAGCAAATCTCGCAACTGCAGGCCAAGCGCGAGCGGGCCAAGTTGCGCGCGCCGGTGCTGGCGGTGCGGACCGCCTCTTGTGACGCGCTGCCGCTGCATGAAAAGTTATTGGCCGCGTTGCCCTTTGGCTTGACGGGAGCGCAGCGCCGGGTGGGCGAAGACATAGCGCAAGACTTGGCGCGGGGGGTGCCCATGCACCGCTTGCTGCAGGGCGATGTGGGCTCCGGCAAAACCGTGGTGGCGGCGCTGGCAGCGGCGATTTGTATTGACGCGGGCTGGCAGTGCGCTTTGATGGCACCCACTGAGATTTTGGCGCGCCAACACTTCACCAAGCTGCTGAGTTGGCTGGAGCCGTTGGGCATCCAAACGGCGTGGCTGACGGGCAGCCAAAAAACCAAGGAGCGGCGCGAGATGCTGGCGCTGATTGCCAGTGGCGAGGCGGGGCTGGTGATTGGCACGCACGCCATCATTCAAGACAAGGTGGTGTTCAGCAAGCTGGCGCTGGCCATCATTGACGAGCAGCACCGCTTTGGCGTGGCCCAGCGGCTGGCGCTGCGCAGCAAGCTCACCGTGGACAGCGGAGCGGGTGACGACTCCTTGCTGGAGCCGCATTTGCTGATGATGACCGCCACCCCGATTCCCCGCACGCTGGCGATGAGCTATTACGCGGACTTGGATGTCTCCACCATTGACGAGTTGCCACCGGGGCGCACCCCCATCATCACCAAAGTGGTGAACGATGCGCGCCGCGCCGAGGTGATTGAACGCATTCGCTTTCAGTTGACGGAAGGTCGTCAAATTTACTGGGTGTGTCCGCTGATTGAAGAGAGCGAGGCGCTGGACTTGACCAACGCCACCGAAACCCATGCCGAACTCAGCGCGGCCTTGGGCGGGGTCATGGTCGGGCTGCTGCATTCGCGCATGCCCATGACTGAAAAGCGGGCGGTGATGGCGCTGTTCACCCGCGGTGAGATGGGCGTGCTGGTCAGCACCACGGTGATTGAGGTGGGCGTGGACGTGCCCAACGCCTCGCTGATGGTGATTGAACACTCCGAGCGCTTTGGCCTGAGCCAGTTGCACCAGTTGCGTGGCCGGGTGGGGCGCGGCGCGGCGGCGTCGGCTTGTGTGTTGCTGTACTCCACGGGCGACGCGCCTCGGTTGGGTGAGACGGCGCGCGAGCGTCTGCGGGCCATGGCCGAGACCAACGACGGCTTTGAGATCGCCCGACGTGACCTTGAAATTCGGGGGCCGGGCGAGTTTTTGGGCGCGCGCCAGTCGGGCGCGGCGCTGTTGCGGTTTGCGGATTTGGCGCTGGACACGGATTTGCTGGATTGGGCACGGGCGCTGGCACCCGTCATGCTGGACCAGCACCCGCAGTTGGCGCAGAAGCACGTGCAGCGCTGGCTGGGCACCAAGGCGGAGTACCTGAAGGCGTGAGGCGGATGTGGTGACCCAATGCGCGGCAAGCCCCGTCGCAGCAGTCAGGTGCTGCTCACGGCGCTGTCGGCCATGGCGAAAATCGATCACCGTTAGAAGGCACGGGTGCATCGCGCGTATCCTTGACGCCATGCTGCGACTCACCCAAGCCCCCAACCTTGCCATTGCCACGCTGTGGGCCGACGCTCTGGCCGTGGAGGGCATTCAGAGCAGTGTGGAGCGCGCCTACCTCTCTGGTTTGGCCGGCGGCTTGCCACCTGACCAGTGTTTGCCCGAAGTGTGGATTCACCATGAACATCAGGAAGCGCGGGCACGCACGCTGCTTCATGATCTTCAAAACGTGCCGCAGCAGCGTTGGTATTGCACCTGTGGTGAGTTGGTGGAGGGCGGGTTTGAGCAGTGCTGGCAATGTGGTGCTCTGATGCCGCGTTGAGTGGCGAGCGTGCCATCGTCCGCGAATTGGGTGCAACAATGGTGGCATGACGCTTACTGAACTCAAATACATCGTGGCCGTGGCCCGGGAACGCCATTTTGGCCGTGCCGCCGAGGCCTGCCATGTGTCGCAACCGACCTTGTCCGTGGCGGTTAAAAAGCTGGAAGAGGAGCTGGAAGTCAAGCTCTTTGAGCGCAGCGCCAACGAGGTGACGGTGACGCACTTGGGTGAGGAAATCGTGCGCCAAGCGCAAAGCGTGTTGGAGCAGGCCACCCACATCCGCGAAATCGCCAAACGCGGCAAAGACCCGCTGGACGGTCCACTGACGCTGGGGGTGATCTACACCATTGGGCCCTACCTGCTGCCTGATTTGGTGCGCCAGATGATCACGCGCACGCCGCAAATGCCGCTGATGCTGCAAGAAAACTTCACCGTCAAACTGCTGGAGATGCTGCGCACGGGAGAGATTGACTGCGCCATTCTGGCTGAGCCGTTTCCAGACGCGGGGCTGGCCTTGGCGCCGCTCTACGACGAGCCTTTTTTGGCCGCCGTGCCCGCGCAACACGCCTTGGCGGCGCACGCCACCGTGACCACCGACGAGCTCAAGCGAGAAACCATGTTGCTGCTGGGCAGTGGCCATTGCTTTCGCGACCATGTGCTGGAGGTGTGCCCGGAGTTTGCGCGCTTCTCCAGCAACACTGAGGGGATTCGCAAGAGTTTTGAAGGCTCGTCGCTGGAGACCATCAAACACATGGTGGCGGCAGGCATGGGCGTCACGCTGGTGCCGCGTTTGAGTGTGCCGAGCGAGGCGCTCGACCCCAAACCCCACGTCAAGCGGGGCGAAGACCCGTTTGTCAAATACCTGCCGTTTCAAAACAACCCACCGACCCGGCGAGTGGTGTTGGCTTGGCGGCGCAGTTTTACCCGTTACGAGGCGATTGCCGCCTTGCGCAACGCCATCTACGCCTGCGAATTGCCCGGCGTGACCCGTTTGTCCTGATCAGGAGTGTCTCGAATGTCTTTGACTCAAGCTGCCGTGCTGGCACCTGTCCCCGGGGTGGGGCGTTATTTGTTTTATGCCGTGAAAGACGGTTTGGCGGTGCGTGAACAGTTGCAGAAGTTCTCCCACCTGGTGGATGGGTTGACGGTGCTGGTGGGCTTGGGCCCCGAGTTGGTGGACGCCTTGGGCGCCGAAGTGCCGGGTCTGCACCCGTTCGTGGCGTTAGATGCGGGCGGCATTCCCGTGCCCAGCACCCCCACCTCGCTGTGCGTGTGGCTGCGCGCCGCCGATCGCGGGGACTTGGTGCACCTCACCCGGCAAGTGGAGGCGGCGCTCTCGCCCGCGTTTCACTTGGAGAAATTGATTGACGCCTTCCGCCATGGCAAAGGCCCCAATGGCCACGGACGGGATTTGACGGGCTACGAAGACGGCACGGAGAACCCCGATGGTGATGAGG
>JAGODZ010000031.1 GCA_017997975.1 Rhodoferax sp. | reverse complement strand
GAAGGGCATCATTCCACTTTGTTTGGGTTAAAGGTCAGTGGGTGAAGCAGGCTGTGGGCATCAGGATCACTGCTGACCACAGAACAAGCGGTGAAATTTTCACCGCGTCGAAGTATAGAGCGGCAGGCCAGTCACGCTGAATGGGGCATATTCCATTTGGATTTCGTTGTATAAAGTTTTATACTACGATTTATTCCAAGGACATCACGCATGAAAAAACTCACTTCCGCGCGGCTGCTCAGCAGCCTTGTTTTCAGTTTGGCGATGGGTTCAGTCAACGCACAGGAATTAATGGTCAGCGCGGCTGCCAGCCTGACCAATGCGTTCAAAGAACTGGCACCGCTGTTTGAAGCCAAACACCCCGGCAGCAAAGTGCTGCTGAACTTTGCGGCCTCGGACGCCTTGGTGCAGCAAGTCGCCAAAGGTGCGCCCGTGGATGTGTTGGCCTGCGCCGACCAAGAGTCGATGGACAAGGCTGAAACGCAAAAACTGTTGACCGCCGGCAGCCGCCAGAACTTTGCGGCCAACAGCTTGGTGCTGATCGTGCCCACGGACAGCGATTTAACGATCCGCTCTGTCGCCGACTTGGCCCAAGCGTCCGTCACGCGCATCGCCATGGGCAACCCCGCCAGCGTGCCAGCGGGTCGCTACGCCCAGCAGGCGCTGGAGCAGGGCAAACTGTGGTCTGCCGTGCAACCCAAAGCCATTTATGCGCTTTCGGTGCGGCAAAGCCTAGATTACGTCGCCCGGGGCGAGGTAGATGCCGGTTTTGTTTACAACACCGACGCGGCTATTCAGAAAAATAAAGTGCGTGTGGTCAGCACCGTGCCCAGCACGGTCGCCATCACCTACCCGGCGGCAGTGATTGCCAGCAGCAAAAATGCAGCCTTGGCACAGCAATTCATCGACTTCACCCTGTCTTCTGCTGGGCAAGCCGTGCTGGGGCAATACGGCTTTATGAAACCCTGACCCTCGCTGGCATTGCCCCCCATGGAGCACGCGTGGATCGCCCTGCAACTGTCATTGAAAGTGGCGTTGTGGGCGACGGCTTTGAACCTGGTCTTGGGCGTGGGCATTGGCTATGGGTTGGCGCGGGGAAGGTTTTGGGGGCGTGAGGTGCTGGACGCCGCGCTCACCCTGCCCATGGTGATGCCGCCCACCGTGCTGGGCTACTACCTGCTCGTCATTTTGGGGCGCAAAGGGGTGGTGGGGGCCTGGTTGCAAGACCACTTTGGCATCACTTTGATATTCACCTGGCAAGGTGCCGTCATTGCGGCCACGGTGGTGGCTTTTCCTTTGGTTTTCAAATCAGCACGCGCCGCCTTTGAGGCGGTGGACTCGCAGCTGGAGCAGGCGGCACGGGTGCTGGGTGTGAGTGAAATAGGTGTGTTTTTGCGGGTCACCGTGCCGCTGGCTTGGCGTGGCATTTTGGCCGGTCTGTTGCTGGCGTTTGCGCGCGCGATGGGCGAGTTTGGTGCCACGCTCATGGTGGCGGGCAGCATCCCCGGAAAAACCCAAACCCTCTCAGTCGCCGTGTACGAAGCGGTGCAGGCGGGCCAAGACGACACCGCCAACTTGCTGGTCATCATCACCTCCCTGACCTGCATGGCCGTGCTGCTGCTGGCAGGGCGACTGGCACCAGGCCACACCGCCAAACCCTGAAAGACAAAACGATGCAGTTCGACATTGATGTGTGCCTCCGACTGCAAACCGGTCAGCGGGTGTTCGACCTCACAGCGCAGTTTCAAAGCCACTGCCAGCGGGTGGTCATTTACGGCCCCTCGGGTTCGGGCAAGAGCCTCACGCTCAAAGCCATTGCCGGTTTGCTCACCCCCGATCAAGGGCGCATTCAACTGGGGGGCAGCACCTTGTTTGACAGCGCTGCTGGCGTCAATCTGTCCGCCCAGCAGCGACAAGTGGGTTACCTGTTTCAGGACTACGCGCTGTTTCCCCACCTGTCCGTGCGCCAGAACGTAGCGTTTGGACTGCAACAGGGTTGGCGCAATCCCAGCCGGTCGTTGCAATTGGAGGCCGTGAACTATTGGTTGGAGGCATTTGAGTTGCAGGCCTTGGCCCACCAGCTCCCAGCGCAATTGTCGGGTGGGCAACGCCAGCGCACCGCCTTGGCACGCGCACTGGTGCAGCGTCCCCGCGCCTTGCTGCTGGACGAACCTTTCTCTGCACTCGACCCCGCTTTGCGCCAACGCATGCGCCAAGAACTCGATCGCTTGCAACGCCAGCTGAACATTCCCATGCTGCTCATCACCCACGACCCTGACGATGTGAGCGCTTTTGGGGACCAAGTGTTCACTATGCGCGATGGCGCGATTCAAGCTGCTCAAGCCACTTCAACCGCTGCAGAGGGTGACTGCCAAGACAAGACAGAGCTGCTTTGCGCCTAAATTTGTAGTGCGTATCACTACTGGCCGGTCAAAAATAGAAAAAAATCAATGGGTTGGAGATGGACGTGGACTCGTTTTGTTTTTCATCGGGCTGCAAGGCGCAGATTAGCTGGGTTTTCTCAAAAACCCAGCGCGACAAAATCTGTAGGCAAGTGTAGAGCGAGGATTTGAGGTGCAACTCCTTTTTGACAATGGCAATCAAAACGCAGGTGGCGATGGCGCTCCGAATTTGCGTTTTCACCGCGTTCTCGCTGGTGCCCAAAAATTTCCTGATACGCAGAGGTTGCGTGATCTATTTGAAGAGCTGATGTTGTAACGTTTCAATAACTCAAGGCAATGCCCTTGCGGCCTCGCGAATGAGGGTGGGCAGTGGCGGTATGGTGTTGGCTGGGGAGACGCGGTCGCGTAGGTACGAGCAGAAAGAAATACCCAGTTTGCGATAGGTTTTATTCAGGCTGGCAAAGGTGTCGCGGCACTGACGCCCCAGATCGCTGCGCGTGCCGCCGCTGATCTTGTGCTTTTTACCAAGTCTCGGGGGTCGGTTTCGCTCCCATTGGTGTGCCGCAGTATGTTCGGGCGCTTTAGCGCCAGCAGCAGCACTTCTTTGTGACGGTTCAGGCGCACTGGCAAATCATCGCGCCTGCAAAGGGTGGCAAGGTATGGGGCAATCGCACCCGGGCACGTTATCGTGCGACTTGTTTTAAACGGCTGCGAGTTTAGCCAGTGCGCAACTCAGACGCTGCTGTTTTGCCCTGAGTTATTGAGAAGTTACTAAAATAGGCCGCCAGCCCTTGCCCAGTCTGCGCAAGCAGCTATTGTTTTTGATGATGAAGCGGGGCTGTCTGCTGTGACTTGGCTTTGCGCTGACGCCCTGGCTTGTGCCAGTACTGAAAGGCGTCCTCATGCACTTCAATGTCCACCTCCATGATGCGGGCCTGCAGCCGGTTTTGCACGTCGGACACCGCTTTGTTGTACACCAGCGGTCCCAGCTCCTCTAAAAAAAAGGCCAGCAAGCCGCCAGCGGCCATGTTGCCAATGGGCTCGTCCATGTGCTCGCGAAAGTAACGCTCAATGGAATGGACGGCTTGGGTGTGGGCTTCTTTGGTGATCTCGATGGTCATGGTATTTCAGGGAAGGGTCTGGCTGAACGCCAGTGTGCAGCATAGCCCCACCTCCCTCGTGCCCCGTCGTCAGCGCCAAACGGCACAAAATTGAGGTCAGTCAAGACCCGTGTTTTTCATCTGTTTCACAATGGCGTTCATTCCACGCATCGACACAGGCCCCATTCCATGCAACAGCTCCCCGATATTGAGTTTTCTGAAGAACTGATCCGCCGTTACGACAAGCTGGGTCCACGCTACACCTCGTACCCCACCGCCGACCGCTTTAACGGCGAGTTCACCGAGGCCCACTACTTCAGCTACCTGGAGCAGCGCGCCGCCGATGCCAGCCAGAACCCACCGCTGTCGATCTATATCCACGTGCCCTTTTGTGAGTCGCTGTGCTACTTTTGCGCCTGCAACAAAATCATCACGCAAGACCACAGCCGCACCACTGAGTACCTGCGCTACTTGGCCAAAGAGATTGAGTTGGTGGCGGCCCGCATTGGGCCCGACCGGCGCACCGCGCAGCTGCACTTTGGCGGCGGCACCCCCACGTTTTTGACCCCCGACGAGTTGCGCCAACTCATGGCGCTGCTGCGCACGCACTTCAACTTTCTGCCCGACGCCGAGCTGGGCATCGAGATCGACCCGCGCACCGTCAGTGACGGCACCATGGCCATGCTGGGTGAGTTGGGCTTTAACCGCACCAGCTTTGGCGTGCAAGACTTTGATGCGGCGGTGCAGCAATCGGTGAACCGCATTCAGCCTTACGAGATGGTGGAAAAGGCGGTGACCGCCAGCCGCCAGGCTGGGTTTGAGTCCATCAACGCGGATTTGATTTACGGCCTGCCCAAGCAGTCGCTAGAGAGCTTTAACCGCACGCTGGACCGGGTGATTGAGTTGGCCCCTGAGCGCATTGCCCTCTACAACTACGCCCACCTGCCCAGCCGCTTCAAGGCGCAGCGGCTGATCACTGAGGCCGACTTGCCCAGTGCTGAACTGCGCTTGCAAATTTTCCTGATGTCGGTGCGCCGCCTGCTGGACGCAGGCTACATCTACATTGGGTTGGACCATTTCTCCAAACCCGACGACGAGCTGAACAAGGCGCGGCTGGACAAAACCCTGCACCGCAACTTTCAGGGCTACACCACGCGGGCCGACTGTGATTTGATCGGTTTTGGCGTGTCGGCCATTGGCAAAGTGGGCCATTCCTACAGCCAATCGGTGCGCACCGTGAAAGCCTATTACGAGCACTTGGATGCCGGGCACCTGCCGGTGGAAAAAGGCTATGCCCTGACCGCTGACGATGTGCTGCGCCGCCAGGTGATCATGGAGCTCATGTGCAGCGGGCCGGTTAACTTTGCCGCGATCAACGCCGCGCATGGTATTGATTTTGTGAGCTACTTTGCAGACGAATTGGCCCGGCTCAAGACTTACGAAGACGCCGCGCTGATCACGGTCGATGCCGACAGCATTCACGTGACACCCAAGGGGCGTATGTTTGTAAGGGCGGTGGGCATGGTGTTTGACAAGCACTTGGCGCAATCCACCGCCAAGTTCTCCAAGCTGATTTAACGCAGGCCCACCTGTCACTGCGTTTTGAATCGCGATTGCTATATCCTGAAGACCATTGCCCATGCGGGCGGTTAGCCGCACAGGTTGTGTTTCTCAAGGCTAATTCCGACAGGCTGTCAATCATTCAGAGCTGCCCCAAAGGAATGCCGCCCGCTTTCTCATCGGCCTTCAGTAGCTGAATCAATTCACTCAAATCTCGGTCCATGCGCGCCAAGGTTTCGGGTGGCAATTGGCCCAAGGCTTCGGGCAAAACGCCTTCAAAGGGGCCGGTCACTTTGGCCAGCACGGCCAGACCGGCGGGCAGGATGGTCAGTTCGACGTTGCGCCGATCCACCACCGCTTTGGTCATGCTGAGCATGTCTTTTTTCTGCAAGGCTTTGACCAAATTACTGGCGGTGGACTGGTGAATGTCCATGCTTTTGGCCAGTCCCCCCATGCCAATACCGGGTTGGTCCCGAATCACACTCAACGCCCACACTTGCGCCCCTCCCACGCCGGCCTGCTTTTCGACTTGTTGAAAATGTCCTCGCACGGTGTTGAAAACAACGCGAAAACGTCGCAACACCTGGGCGGTGGTGGCGACTGGAAGGGGGGTGTCTTGGGCGCTGGGCATAGTGGTCTCAAAGAGGGTCGTAAGGTGGGCGTGGTGGGGCGCGGGGTTGGGCGGCAAAGTCAAGGAATCACTTTAGTTTTCAGAGAGTTGGCTGCGCACCAGTTTCATCAGCAGATCGTCGAAGGTGTAGAACCCGGTGTCGCATTGGGCCAACTGACTCAGGGCAAACGCCGCTCCGGTGCCAAAGGCTTTGCGCTCTATGGAGTTGTGGATGAGGCGAACGGTTTGGTAGGGAAAACCAAAAATCACTTCATGGTGCCCAATGATGCCGCCTAGGCGCATGGAAGTGATGCGGTCGGCATCCACGTCCAAGCTGTCGGCGATTTTGCGTGCCGTGCCTGACACCTCGGGCTTGTCCCGAAAGTGCTGCTCCAAAATTTCCACGTCCGCAAAGGGTGCAATCGTGCGCAACAGCTTGGCGGCCAAAATCAAGAAATTAATACCCACCGTCATATTGGGCGAACACAGCACGCGGGTCGATTGGCCTAAGGTGCGGGCATAGGCCAGTTGCTCCGGCGTGTAGGCCGAAATGGCACTGACCAGCATCAATTGGCGCTGGCGCACCTCCTCGCCATAGCTCAAGACCGCTTCGGGTGTGGAGAAATCAACCAACGCATCCACCGGGAGGGTGTCCAGCAGTTGCCCTATTGGCGTCTTGTCAAGCCCCACCACAGGAACAGGGGTTCCCACCAAGGTTTCATTCGCGTGAGCGGTGCTGCGGCGCGCAATCCAGCACAATTCAAAGCGTGGGTCGGCCTGCATGACCTCCGCCACCGCCTGACCGGCTTTGCCAAAACCCAACAGGCCGACTCTTATCATGATGGACTCCCTTGTTCATAAACCGTTTCCCGCATTCGGTTTTGGCGATTACATTCAACTCAATGCCCTCCATCATATGGGGTGAGCTATTTTTGACACACGCACAAGACAACGCCTTGCATAACGACCACGATCCCGCCAGCGACTCGGCTGTGCACCCCCACACCTCGGTGTTCTCAGCCATTCGGCGAGAGTTGTATGACTGGCGCTTATGGACAGGGCGGGGCTTGGTGCTGGCCTTTGCCGCCTTGGCGGGCCTCACCGTGGTGGCCTTCACGTGGATGACCGAGACGGCGTTTGAGCATTTCACCGAATTTCGCATCGGTTACTGGTGGGGCCCTTTGCTGTGGATCCCGTTGTCCACTGCGGCCATTGTTTGGCTCACTCGCAAATTTGCACCGGGGGCGGCGGGCTCAGGCATTCCGCAAGTGATGGCCGCACTGGAGCCCGCTGTCCACCGCGAGAATCGCCACCTTTACGTCTCCATCAAGCTCACCCTGGCCAAAATGTTTTTAACCACTTGGGGGTTGTTGGCAGGCCTGTCGCTGGGTCGGGAGGGTCCGTCCGTGCAAATTGCAGCAGGCGTCATGCACCATGCGCGCCGTTGGTTGCCTGACCGCTCCCGCGTGTCGGAGCACGGCATGATGATGGCCGGTGGCGCCGCCGGTATTGCAGCGGCGTTCAACACGCCGCTCGGCGGGGTGATGTTTGCCATTGAAGAGCTGACCCGTCGCCCTGAGCAGCGCAGCAATGGCCTGTTGCTGGCGGCGATTGTGCTGGGCGGTTTGATGGCGGTGTCGGTCTATGGCAATTCGACCTACTTTGGCGTGATCCGCGTGCAAAACCTCAGTGTGGCGCTGATCCTGCCGGGCTTGCTGGTGGCGCTGTGTTGTGGGTTGGCGGGGGGCCTGTTCTCGCGCTTGTTGATTGTGTCTTTGAGCGGCAAATCGGATGACTGGTTCAGCCAGTGGCGCAGAAAAGCCCCCGTTCGTTTTGCTGCCGCCTGCGGTCTGGCGATTGCCGTGTTGGGTGTGCTCACCCACGGTGACACCTATGGCAGCGGCTACGACCACACCCGCAACATGCTGGAAGGCAATGGTGAGGCCTCTTCGCTGTACGTCTTGCTGAAATTCATAGCCACTTGGATCACCACCTGGGCGGGGGTGCCTGCCGGTATCTTCGCGCCCTCACTGGCCATTGGCGGCGCGTTAGGCAACGACATTGCGCAGTGGATGTCGTATCCCAATGCCGCCACACTCATTGCGTTGGGCATGGCTGGCTTTTTGGCCGCAGTCACACAGGCCCCACTGACTTCCTTCATCATCGTGATGGAGATGATTGACGGCCATGCGCTGGTCTTGAGTCTGATGGCCACCACGCTGGTCGCCTCGGGCGTGTCACGCCTCATCAGCGCGCCGCTGTACCCGTCGCTGGCAGGCCTGCAGCTGCTGCGGCTGCCAGCCGCCCCGCCAAAGGCGTAAAAAAAAGGAGCCCCGAAGGGCTCCAACTCACTTGGTTGTTTTCACTGCTGTGCAAAAACGACCGCCTTAATTATATTTGTTCAAATTGGTAAAGCCCACGGGGATTACCCTGAGAAGCGCAGCTTTTTGACACATTGCAGGCGATTCATCACCGCAAAATCAGCACCGGCACCTCGCTCAAGCGAAGCAACGTCGTGGTGGTGCTGCCCACAATCCATTGGCGAATGCGCGAGTGGCCATAGGCCCCCATCACCAACAGCCCAGCACCTTCGGATTGAACCAAAGCGGGCAGAGCCTGCTCTGGCTCGCCAGGCACCACCGCCAGCGTCACCTCAAACCCCACGGCCGCCAGCGTTTGGCGCGCCCACTCCAGCTGCTGCTGCGTGGTGGCATTGTCGGCACCGGCCAGGGCCACCAGCACGGGCAAGCCTTTCAACAAGGGGCTGGCGGCCACCATGGCTACCGTTTTGCGGGCCGTGGGGCTGCCATCAAAGGCAATCACAAAGCGGTGCGGTGCTTCAAAGCGCTCCTGAGTCGCGACCAGTACCGGGCGTTTAACGGATCGAATCACCCGCTCCACGTGGTGGTCCAGGTGAATGCGGGAGGGGCGGGTGGCGTGGTAGTGCTCGCCCAAAACAAACAAACGCGCATCGGCCTCTGCCTCTTGCAAGGTGTCCACCAGTTCGCCATGGCGCATTCGAGCGTCCAGCTGGGTCACGCCCAAGGCGGTGGCCCGATCCCGAGCGAAGGCCAACAACTGCCGGGCCGCGTCTTGGGCCAGTTTGCTGCGCCGGGCGTCCAACGCGCTCAATTCGAGCAGCAAAGCGTCCTGCGCGCCCAAACCAATCGCCCCGCTGTAGTCGCTGAACGCGGCGCGGTCCGGTTGGTGCTCCAGCACATGCAAAAACTCCAGCGGGGTACTCAAGCGCTGTGCCGACCAAGCCGCCCAATCAATCACCGCCGCCGTGCTGGCCAATCCGTCAATGCAAGCGTAAACCTTGTTCATGTGCGTCTCCTTTAATGCATGAGTTGTTCCACCGCGCCGGGCTTGTCATGCACCGCAAAGCGGTCCATCAAGGTGGCGCTGGCCTCGTCCAAACCGATCACCTCCACCTCGGCTCCTTCACGTTTGAATTTCAAAACGACCTTGTCCAAGGCACCCACCGCCGTGATGTCCCAAAAATGCGCTTTGCTGACATCAATGCACACCTTTTCCACCACTTCCTTGAAGTCGAATGCGTTAATCAACGTGTCGGCAGAGGCAAAAAATACCTGCCCGACGACGCTGTAAGTGCGAAGGTGCCCCTCCGCGTCACCGGTGCGATCAATGCGAAGCACGCGCCCCACCTTGTTGGCAAAGAAGAGGCCTGAGAGCAGCACCCCCACCAACACACCCTGGCCCAAGTTGTGGGTGAACACCGTCACCACCACCGTGGCCAGCATCACCACACTGGAGCTTGGCGGGTGTTCACGCAGCTTGAGGACCGAGTCCCAGCTGAAGGTGCCAATACTGACCATGATCATCACCGACACCAGTGCCGCCATGGGAATCTGTTTCACCCACGGGCCCAGAAACACAATCAAAATCAACAAAAACACGCCCGCCACCAAGGTGGACAAGCGACCCCGCCCGCCCGACTTCACGTTGATCACCGACTGACCAATCATGGCGCAACCGGCCATGCCGCCAATAAAGCCGGTGGCCACGTTGGCCACGCCTTGACCAACGCACTCGCGGTTTTTGTTGCTGGTGGTGTCGGTCAGGTCGTCCACGATGGACGCCGTCATCATGGACTCCAGCAAGCCCACCACAGCCAGCGTGACGGCGTACGGGAAGATGATTTTGAGGGTGTCCCAGTTCAGTGGCACGTCAGGCAGCAAGAAGACGGGCAGGCTGTCGGGCAGCTGTCCCATGTCGCCCACGGTGCGAATATCGAGTGGCATCCCCATCGCCACGCCTGTGAGCACCACAATGGTGACCAGCGGCGAAGGCACAGCCTTGGTGAGGTAGGGCAGGCCATAAATAATGGCTAAGCCCGCAGCCGTCATCGCGTACACCACCCAGCTCACGTTGGTGAGTTCGGGCAACTGCGCCATAAAGATCAAAATAGCCAGCGCGTTCACAAAGCCGGTGATCACCGAGCGCGAGACAAAGCGCATCAGCGCCCCCAAACGAAACGCCCCGGCCACCATTTGCAGCACGCCGGTCAACACGGTGGCCGCTAACAGGTACTGTAGGCCGTGGTCTTTCACCAGTGTGACCATCACCAACGCCATCGCCCCGGTCGCGGCAGAGATCATGCCGGGTCGCCCGCCCGTGAAAGCGATCACCACCGCCATGCTGAAAGACGCGTACAGACCGATCTTGGGGTCCACCCCCGCAATGATGGAAAACGCAATGGCTTCGGGGATCAAAGCCAGGGCCACCACCAGCCCAGCCAACACATCACCACGAAGGTTGGAGAGCCAGACTTGGCGAAAAGAAGAATGATTCATAAGCAAAAAAGAGCGACGCCTGCCCAGCCGGATGGGCTGAGGCCGCCAGAGAGCGTGGGCACGTTGAAAGAGGGGGGGTAGCCTTTGACCTTAACAGGTCAAGGGTTCAGAGGCTTGCGTCCTACAATTTGCCAATGAACTCTCCCACTCTCACCATTGACGTCGTGTCTGACGTCGTTTGCCCTTGGTGCTATATCGGAAAACGCAAGCTCGAAGCCGCCTTGGCTTTGCCAGAGGCCGCTGATTTGCCCAATATCGTCATTCGCTGGCACGCCTATCAACTGAACCCCGACCTGCCCAGCGAGGGCATCTCTCGCCAAGCCTACTTGGACCACAAATTTGGCGGTGCATCACAGGCGGCCGAGGTGTATGACCGGGTTCGCGCTGCCGGTCTCGCGGTGGGCTTGCCGCTCAATATTGACGGCATCGAATGGCAGCCCAACACGTTGGCAGCGCATGCCTTGATTGCCTTCGCTCAAGCCGGTGATGCCGACGGCGGGGACATCGCGGAGCGCTTGTTCAAAGCCTACTTTGTAGAAAACCGCTTCATTGGCGATGCCGATGTGCTGGCCGAGATTGCCGAGGAAGCGGGCCTCAATGGGGACGACGCGCGCGCTTTCGTCACCGACCCCGATCAACTCGCCGCCGTGGCGCAGTCAGAAGAAGAGGCCCGGCAACTCGGCATCAGCGGCGTCCCTTTCTTTATTGTCAACCGCAGCATTGGCGTGTCTGGGGCCCAAGACCCAGCCACGCTCTTGGCCGCCATGCAGCAAGCTGTGGCCGGTCAAGACTAAGCGCCTGACTCCGCCAGTAGAAAAAAGGGGAGGGCGATGAGCGACTGCAATGGTTTGGGCTAACGAACCGTGGGCGGTGGTGCCCCCGCTGTGAGCGTGGGTGTGATGGTTTTTTCCATCCAGCCCTGCAAGTCACTCCACATGCGTTTCATCTCTAGATCGGCGGGCGTCTTCAAAGCATGCGGCAACTCGACCGTCACCACCGGCATGCCGTTTTGCACCCCGCCAAAGTTGCCCAGCGAGCCTGGAAAGATACCCACCTGATTCAGGCGCAAATGGCCCAAGCGAATGGGGGCGCGTACTGGCCCATCAAAGTCCAACACGCCGTAGGGAGCGTGAATGCTGACGATCAAGTGCGGCTGAAAGCGTTTGATTTCGTCATACAAATACTGCGACTCGGGCTCGCTCAGCGACGATTTTCCGGGCCAGCGACGCGGGTCTTTTCGCACCCGTTGGTCCCAGTACACCGCCGTCTCTTTCTCCCAGTTCGGTGTGGGGAAGTTGCGGTTTAAATCCACCCCATTTGCATTGACACGACGCGCTGGGCGGCTCAGCAACCCGTCTGGGTTCAAGGCTGGGATGAACAGCCAGTGGGTTTGACTCTCTTTTTGTGCCGCTTGGGCAAATTTAATCCAGTGCAGCGCCATTGACGCTGAAGACAGCTCGTCGCCGTGCATGGCCCCCACCACCAGCACGCGGCGCCGGGGGTTGTTCACCGGCAAATCACGCGTGTACAAAATGCGCCCCTTGACGCTGCGGCCTTGGCTGGGTTGGAGCAAAGCCTCGTCACACAGGGCGCGCGACACATTGGGCAGTCGCGCATAAAAATCAGCACAAGGGCCCGCCGCGCTGGCCAAGTGGGACAAGAGGCTACTGGCCATCAGCGGGAGCAGAGAGTGAAAAAAACGCATCGAATCATTTTATTCCCCCGCTCAGAATGACAGTACGGGGGCCAAAGTGCGTTGATATCGGTTAAATTGCCGCCATGCCATTGCCTGAAACCCGCCTGTGCGCGAACCCCCCCACTTTCTCCAGCGCTCAATTTCGCACGGCTCTGGGCATGTTTGCCACCGGTGTCACCATCGTCACGGCCCGTACGCAAGAGGGCCAATTGGTGGGCCTCACCGCCAACTCCTTCAACTCGGTGTCGCTCGACCCGCCTTTGGTGCTGTGGAGCTTGTCCCGTGCGGCAGCGTCTTTACCCGCCTTTCGGGCCGGCTCTCACTACGCCATCAATGTGCTGGGTGCGGACCAGCAGGCGCTCGCCTTGCGCTTTGCCAGCAAAGGGGTGAATCGCTTTGCCGATGTGGACTTTGTCGATGGCGCGGGGGGTGCCCCGATTTTGGCTGGTGCAGCCGCCACTTTTGAATGCTTTAACCGCAGCCGCTACGACGAGGGCGACCACGTTATCTTCGTCGGCGAGGTCGAACGCTGCACCCACCGCGAAGGAGCCTCCCCCTTGCTTTACCATGGTGGCAAGTTCTACGCCGAACACCCGCTCTAAGACACGGTGATGATTCCGCGCTGACGCAGCAACGCCAAAAGAAGGGACTCATGCAAGCCTTGAAGCTATCGGAACTTATTGGTGCCTTAAGCCACGCGTTGGACATCACCGAGGGGCAGCCTGAGGGGCACTGCGTGCGCTGTTGCTGGATTGGCATGCACATCGGCCAGCGCCTTCAATTGCCTGAGACCGAGTTGCGCGAGCTCTACTACACCCTCTTGTTGAAAGACCTCGGTTGCAGCAGCAATGCGTCGCGCATTTGCGAGTTGTACCAAACCGACGATCTCAGTTTCAAACGTGATTTCAAGTGGGTCGATGGCACCCTGCCGCAGGTGCTGCGTTTTGTGCTGCGTCACACGGGGCCTGAGTCCGGCTTGATTGACCGGCTCAAAGCGTTGGGCGGCATCTTGACGAACGGCGATGAAATTGCCCAAGAGTTGATTCAAACCCGCTGCACCCGAGGCGCAGAGATCTCCCGGCAGTTGCGATTCTCTGAGGGCGTGGCGCAAGGCATCCACTCTCTGGACGAGCATTGGAACGGCCAAGGCCGCCCCATGGCCTTGCAAGGCGACGCGATTCCGGTTTATGCCCGCATCGCACTGATGGCACAGGTCATTGACCTCATCAACGCCTCCAATGGCCGGGATGCGGCGTTGAGCGAGATTCGCCAGCGCAGCGGCAAGTGGTTTGACCCCCATTTGGTGGACACCTTTGTGGCGGTGGCTGAAGACAACACCTTCTGGACCACACTGAACTCGTTGGAGGTTGAGTCGCGGGTGTTTGCCATGGAGCCAGGCGATCAGGAAACCGCACTGGATGAAGATTACCTCGACGAAATCGCCGAAGCCTTTGGCAAAGTGGTGGACGCCAAAAGCCCTTACACGGCCGGTCACAGCGCCCGTGTCGGCCTCTACACCGCGCTGCTCGCCGAATCGCTGGGCCTGCCCGAGCCGCGCCGGCGATGGCTCAAGCGTGGTGCGCTCTTGCACGATGTGGGCAAGCTGGGCGTGAGCAACACCATTCTGGACAAACCCGGCAAGTTGGACGACGCTGAGTGGGTAGCGGTCAGGCGACATGCGTCTTACACCCAGACCATTCTCGGACGCATCCACATCTTTGAAGAGCTCGCCAGCGTGTCGTCAGCCCACCACGAGCGGCTGGATGGCAAGGGCTACCCGCTCGGCCTGCAAGCCGCCGACATTGCGCTGGAAACCCGCATCATCACCACCGCCGACATCTTTGATGCCATCACCGCCGTGCGGCCTTACCGAGGAGCCATTCCCGTGGACAAGACGCTCGCCATCATGGCCGAGACGGTGGGCACCGCCATTGATGCGCGGTGTTTTGAGCACCTGAAGATGATCGTCAAGGCGAGTCCAGAACTCTTTCCCGAATAAGCGTCCACCGCGCCCGCGCCCAAGCAAGGGATAATGCGCGCCACATGGCACTCATCACATTACTTGACGCCCAGCTGGCATTTGGGCACGTCGCCCTGCTCGACCACGCTGGTTTTTCCCTTGAAACCCAGGAGCGCGTGGGGCTGATTGGCCGCAACGGCGCGGGCAAGTCCTCCATGCTCAAAATATTGGGCGGGCTGGACAAACCCGACGACGGCACCGTGCAGGTGCAAAGCGGCATTCGCATTGCCTACGTCGCCCAAGAACCTCAACTCGACGCGGATGCTACTGTTTTCATAGCTGTTCGCGCAGGCCTATCAAGGGTGATCGACCTGATTGAGGAATATTGTCAGGGCCACGGCGACCTCGACGCCATGCAAAGCGAGATCGAAGCGCTGGACGGCTGGAACTGGGAACAGCGGGTCAACGAGACCCTGCAGCGCCTGCACCTGGACCCTGACGCCATCGTCAGCACCCTCTCTGGCGGCACCAAAAAGCGCGTGGCCTTGGCGCAAGCGCTGGTGACCCAACCCGACGTGCTCTTGCTCGACGAGCCCACCAACCACTTGGACTTGGACTCCATTGAGTGGTTAGAGGGCCTGCTGGTGGATTTCAAGGGCTCCATCATCACCATCACCCACGACCGCTCCTTCTTGGACAACGTGGCCACCCGCATCGTGGAGCTGGACCGGGGCAAGCTGCTGTCTTATCCCGGTAACTTTGCGGCCTACTTGGTGCAAAAAGAAGAGCAAGCCGCGCAAGAGGCGGTCATCAACGCCCGCGCTGACAAGCTGTTGGCGCAAGAAGAAATTTGGATTCGCAAAGGCGTGGAAGCGCGTCGCACCAAGGCGCAGGGCCGTATTAACCAGCTCGACGTGCTGCGCGCCACCCGCGAAGCCCGCCGTGAAGCCGTGGGCAGCGTCAAGCTGGACGTGGCCAGTGGTGCCGTCAGCGGCAAGCTGGTAGCGGAGTTGACCCATGTGTCGAAAACCTTTGGCGATCGCGCCATCGTGCGGGACTTCTCCAGCGTGATTCTGCGCGGCGACAAGGTCGGTCTGCTGGGCCCCAACGGCGCAGGCAAAACCACCCTGCTGAAACTGATTCTGGGCCAACTGGCCCCCGATCCCGCACCCGCCAACGCCCCCACACCCGGCCCTGGCGAAAGCGCCTGGGGCACCGTGCGCCAAGGTGCCAACATTCAGGTTGCCTACTTTGACCAGATGCGCAACGCGCTGGATCTGGACGCCACGCTGGAAGACTTCATCAGCCCCGGCAGCGAGTGGATCGAGATTGGCAACCGCAAGCAGCACGTCAAGAGCTACTTGGGCGACTTTTTGTTCTCCCCCGCGCGGGCCAACTCGCCGGTGCGCTCCTTAAGCGGTGGCGAGCGCAACCGCTTGCTGCTGGCGCGCCTGTTTGCCCGCCCCGCCAATGTGCTGGTGCTGGACGAGCCCACCAACGACCTCGATATCGACACGCTGGAGTTGCTTGAAGAGCTGTTGCAAAACTACGAAGGCACGGTGTTTCTGGTCAGCCACGACCGCACCTTCTTGGACAACGTCGTCACCAGCACCATTGCCTGGGAAGGCGACGCCCGCTGGCGCGAGTTTGAAGGCGGCGTGGAAGACTGGTTGCTGCAAACCAAGCGCTCGCGAGAAATTGCAGAAAGCAAGGGTCAAAAAGGGGCGCAAGCCTTTAACTACGAGCGTGAACAGCTATCAAAACAGCAGCAAACACCGGCTCAAGCCGCCGTGCCCCAAACCCCTGTGGCCGCAGCCCCGGCTGGCAAAGCCCGCAAACTCAGCTTCAAAGAGCAACGTGAGCTGGAAGCGCTGCCTGAGACGATCAGCGCGTTGGAGTCCGAGCAAAAAGAAATCAGCGAGGCCCTGGCCGACGGCAGCCTTTACGCTGTGGACAACGCCCGGGCCATGAAACTGGCCACCCGCAGCGCCGCGATTGACGATGAGTTGATGGCTGCGCTGGAACGCTGGGAAGCGTTGGGCGCCAGCACGGCTTAACCCAGCAGCTTGATCCTATTGGGATGAGCCCGCCCGCCAGGGCCGGGCTTCAAACCGGAAGACTTTGGGGTCAGCCACATCCACGGTGGCCTTGACCCAGCCGAAAAACGGGTAGCCAAAGGTCTCCACGCGGGTGAAGTTCTTCACCACGCGCCGGGTTGTGGGGTCCAGCATGGGTTGGTTGATTTGGTGCCAATGGGTGTCGCCATGCACCAGCACCACTTGGCCGGCAAAAGCTTGGGTTTCTTGGCGCAGTTGCTCTAGAAAATCTCGGTAGCCGGGGGTCGGTCGGCCTGCGTTGGCTTCGTCAAACTGCGGGTTGGCTTGCATGACCACCATCACCCCCGCACTGTTCTTGGCCCGTGCCACGCCAAAGGCCTGCGCCAGCCAAGCCCGGTTGGCGGCACTGCGTTGCACAAACTCGCGCACCGGCCCGCTGTGGGGCGTGGTGCCATCAAAATTGTTGTCGCTGCCGGGCAGGTTCAGCCCCACAAACAGCGCGCCGCCCATCTCCCAGCGCACGTTTTCTCGGTAGCGTGCAAACGCCGGGTCATCGCTTTGGCGGGTGAGCCGCAGCGGGCGCTGGCCCAGTGCGTGGTCGCCCTTAAAAAACAACGAGCGCAACGTCTCCAACCGCTCTTGTGGGTCGTAGCGCCCGTTGCTTCGGCGGTGGCAATCGGTCCATTCGTTGTCACCAGGCACATAAACCAAGGGCGTTTTTGACGCTTGGAACACGCTCAGAATGTCTTCAAACACCGCGTCGCTGCACACCGTACCACCGCCCTTGATGTCGCCGTTGTGCGTCACAAACGCCAAATCCTCCCCGTCCATCTGCTCAATTAACAACGGTAAATTTCGACGCTCCCAAGCGCTGTAAGGCATGTCGCCAATCAGCCCAAAAGACACGGGCTGCGCCGCCACGGGAAGGGCGAACAGGGCGAGTGCCATCAGGGCAGAGGCGGTGTGTTTTTTCATGACATGAGGGGGTAAATGAAGGGGGAGCAGTCACGCTGATGAAGCGCTCAGCGTGAATTTTAGGTTTGGCAATGGCTGCAGTCAGGCGCGGGGCTGCCCAGTCAACCCCAGAGCGGCCGACCCGATTGCTACACCATTGATAGCTGCTTGCGCAGGGTGTTCATGGGATGGACCGTTAAAACGTGTGGAAATTCAAACGCCTCACCCGGCACAGAGTGCCTTCAACTACCATGCACTCGGATCAAACTCGCCCCCCTTGGGCCTCAACGGAGAAGGTTATGTTCAGTCACGTGTTTGTTGGTGTCAGTGATCTTGAAGCGTCGCGCAAGTTTTATGACGCCGCCTTAGGCGCCATTGGCATTGCCCCCGGCGTGGCCAATGGCCAGCGCTATTTCTATCGCAGTGCCACCGGCACCTTTGCCATCTCCACCCCCATCAATGGCGAGCCCGCCACGCACGGCAACGGCAGCACCGTCGGCTTTCTTGCCAAAACGCGGGAGCAGGCCGACGCCTTCCATGCTGCCGGCCTGGCCCATGGTGGCACCGCTTGCGAAGAGCCCCCAGGCCTGCGCGACAGCAGTGGCATGGCGCTCTACTTGGCCTACCTGCGCGACCCCGACCACAACAAAATCTGCGTACTGCACCGCCCCGTCACCAAGGTTTAATAGCGCCCCTGCATCAACGGCGGCCACTGCGCCGCCACTCCCCGCTTAGCTTCACCGCCTGTGCAACGGACAGGTGAGCGCACTTGCCGCCATATAGACGGCATCAGCCCCTCTCTTCAGTGTTGGTTAACCCCCCCCCCTGTTGAACTGCCTGTAACGCCCTGTCAGGCGTGGCCCATAATGACCACACTGCAAATCTCAGGGACGGGATCAACACCATGGCTACCCTCATACCGGCGCTCGGCGCCTGTACATCGCGCATGACCTCGGGCGAAAAACGCCTGGCCGAGCGGCTGGAGCAAAAACTCGACGACGACTACCTGCTTTGGTACGACGTGCCCATGGGCCCCAAAAACGCCCACCCCGACTTTTGCGTGCTGCACCCCAGTCGCGGTATGTTGGTGCTGGAGGTGAAAGACTGGGGTCGCAACACCATCCTTCGCGCCGACAAACAGCACTGGGACATCATGGGTGAGAACGGCCCCAAAACCGTCATCAACCCGCTGGAGCAAGCGCGCCAATACACGCACCAAGTGGTCAACGCGCTGGAGCGCGACAAACCACTGGTGCAGGCAGGCGGCCCCCACGCGGGCAAGCTGGCTTTTCCGTGGAGCTACGGCGTGGTCTTGCCCAACATGACGCGCAAACAGTTTACGGACGGCGAGCTGCACCACGCCATCGAGCCCCACCGCGTGCTCTGCAAAGACGAAATGCTAGAGACCGTGGACGCCGAAGACCTGCAAAGCCAACTCTGGGGCATGTTCCCCTACGGCATGCGCGGCGCTTTAAGCCTGCCGCAAATCGACCGTGTGCGCTGGGTCATGTTCCCCCAAGTGCGCGTGCAAACCACCGGCGACTTGTTTGACGACAACGACCCCGAGGCCGAACTGCCCGACATCATGCGGGTGATGGACCTGCAGCAAGAGCAGTTGGCCCGCTCACTGGGCGACGGCCACCGCGTCATCCACGGCGTGGCCGGTTCCGGCAAAACCATGATTCTGGGCTACCGCGCCGAATACCTGGCCCAAGCCAGCACGCCCAGCAGCAAACCCATCCTCATCCTCTGCTTTAACGAGCCGCTCGGCGTGAAGCTGCACAGCGTGATGGCCGCCAAATCCTTAAGCGACCGGGTGCACGTGCGGCATTTTCACAAATGGTGCCGCCAGCAACTGGTCACCTATGGACAAACCCTGCCCCAAGGCCCAAATCTGTTTGACGAGATGGTGAACGGCGTCATCCGCGCCGTCGACCGCAAACACATCCCCAGCGGCCAATACCAAGCCATCCTCATCGACGAAGGCCACGACTTTGCTCCCGAGTGGCTCAAACTGGTGACCCAAATGGTGGACCCCACCACCCACAGCCTGCTGCTGCTCTATGACGATGCGCAAAGCATTTACGAGCGCGCCCGCAGCAAACAGTTCAGCTTCAAAAGCGTGGGCGTGCAAGCGCAGGGCCGCACCACCATCCTCAAAATCAACTACCGCAACACCAAGCAAATCCTGCAAACCGCCAACCTCATCGCCAAAGACCTGCTCACGGCGGACGACAAAGACGACGACGGCATCCCCCTGATCCAACCCATCAGCTGCGGCCGCGAAGGCCAAGCGCCCCTCATCATCCGCCTGCCCACCTTGAAAGACGAAGCCGCGGCCATAGCCGACCACCTGAGCCAAGCCCACCAAGAAGGTTTTGCCTGGGGCGACATGGCGGTGCTGTGCTTTGACGCCAAAACCCGCGACCTCTGCGCCCGCACCTTGGCCCAACGCAAGATGCCGGTCGAAAACCGCCTAGGCCCCGGTGACTACGACCCCACCAGCAACAAAATCAAAGTCATGACCATGAAAGTCAGCAAAGGCCTGGAGTTCCCCGTGGTGGCGCTACCCGGCGTGGGGCACATGCCGGGGCCGGGCGAGGACGAAAAGGAAGCGGCGCGGGTGTTTTATGTGGCGGCTACTCGGGCTACGCAGAGGTTGGTGGTCGCTGTTACCGGCAAGGGAAATTTTTCAGCGCTTCTTAGTTAGTGCCTGACCGAAAACCTCTGTTCCCCAATGACAGATGGCCATTTTCCTTGACGAAGATTTCCCCAATTTCTTCGTTTCCTGCGTTTTCACGTGCCCAAACCCCCAAAGACGGCCTTTTTAGGCA